>CACGMS010000048.1 GCA_902574205.1 uncultured Candidatus Hydrogenedens sp.
ACCAGAAGGCCGCTTTGATCTGGTGATTGTCGCTGGCGTCTTGAGCGCTTTTTCCGAACACACGATTCGCGAGTCCTTAGCCAGTGAGCTTGCCGATTTGCTCTCGCCGGAAGGTCAAGTGCTTGCGCTCGAGCAAGGTCATCGTCAGGGTGGCCGAGCAATTGTTGCATTGCGTTCTGGGCTCCTACGGTCAGCGGTTGTACCCATTAGTCCGTGTCCGCATCAGAATCCTTGTCCGCTGCGTGAACGGCGTCGAAAAGGATGCAGCGTACCGACCAGCGATTCGGTGGATGAACACGATATAGGTTTTGATCTGGGTGCTGATGAACTTTCGTTTTTATTGGCGGGGCGAGGGGCTCGAGTCCGATCGTCCAAGCCGTTTGTATTGGAAACAGCTCGTCGCGATGGAGATCATGTTGTCTTACCTGTGTGCCATGCCGAGCATGCTCGCTTAACCGCCAGTATTGGAGATCATACTCGCCGTGGCGGCGGTCTTTATCGGCAAAAGCGCGGCGTGTATGTCGAGGTTGCAGAAGACCGACTCGACGCAAACGGAGAAATTTTGCCTGGCACGGCATTGCAGGCAGGTGGTCATGTGTTGGATGAAAGGTCGGATCATGAGCCTTAGTTTGTGTTGGCTTTTGCCCTTTGAATCGCTAGCGCCCGAGTCTGGAGGATCGGATGTCTGAGCAGTTTACCGTTTATTTGCCCGATGGAGCGACGAAAACGGTCGCGCCTGGTGAAACCGCGTATGCTGTTGCGCTGCAGATCTCTGAGGGACTTGCGAGGCAGGCAGTCGGCGCCAAAGTAAACGGACAGGTTGTCGATTTGCATCGTCCGCTTGCGGACGGTGATCAGCTTCAGTTGCTCACGCCGCGCGACCCGGACAGCTTGGAGATCCTGAGGCATTCGACCGCTCACATCTTGGCCAGCGCGGTCAAGCGGCTGTTCCCATCCGCGTTGATCTCGATTGGTCCAGTCGTCAACGACGGGGTCAACGGTTTTTATTACGACTTTGAAATGGAGCAGCCGTTCACTCCAGATGATTTAGTCGCCATTGAGGCGGAGATGAAGCGGGTGATCGCCGAAAAGTCGAGTTTTCAGCGTGAGCCTGTCAGTCGTGATGAAGCGCGGCGGCGTTTTGAGGCTGAGGGCGAGCCCTATAAGCTTGAGCTGCTCGATGCAGCCGAGGGCGACATTACCATTTACACGCATGGTGAGTTTAATGATCTGTGCCGTGGCCCTCATTTGCCGGATACGGGACGAGTCAAGTGCTTCAAACTGTTGAGCCAAGCGGGTGCCTACTGGCGCGGTGATTCGAACAATACCATGCTTCAGCGGATCTACGGCACGGCGTTCTTTGATAAGAAGGAACTCAAGAAGCATTTGCACCGACTGGAAGAGGCTAAAAAGCGAGATCATCGTCGCCTAGGGCGAGAGCTCGGCTTGTTTACGGTCAGCGAGAAGGGTGACCTGTATCACGACGAGGTGGAGGAGCGGTCTTATTTTGAAGAGATCGGTCAAGGGCTGGTCTTGTGGTTGCCTCGTGGTGCCCGCGTTCGTGAAACCCTCGAGAGCTTTTGGCGTCGTACGCATCGTCAAGCCGGTTATGAGCCGGTCTTTTCTCCACATGTTGCGCACGCTGATTTGTGGCGAATTTCAGGTCATTTAGGCTTCTATAATGAGAGCATGTACAAGCCGATTGCGGTGGACGATGAAGAGTATCTGCTCAAGCCGATGAATTGTCCTTTTCATGTGATGATTTATAAAACCAAGGCCCATTCCTACCGGGATTTGCCTGTGCGCTTGGCTGAGCTCGGCACGGTCTATCGATATGAACTTGCGGGAGCTTTGCACGGGTTGATGCGGGTGCGTGGCTTTACCCAAGATGATGCACACATCATCTGCACGGAAGCCAGTCTTGAAGATGAACTCAACAAGGTGTTACGGCTAGCGCTCGAGTATCTTAGAGCATTTGGCTTTGAGGGTTTCGATATCATGCTGTCGACGCGACCCGAGAAGTTCGTTGGCGAACCTAGTTTATGGGATCGTGCCGAGGAGGCGCTAAGAGGCTCGATACAGGCCACTGGCCTCGACTATGGTGTCGATGAAGGTGGCGGCGCGTTTTATGGCCCGAAAATTGATATAAAAATCAAGGATGCGATCGGTCGGACTTGGCAGTGCAGCACGATCCAACTTGATTTCAATCTGCCCAAGCGTTTTCAGATGAACTACACCAACAGCGATGGCGAAAAGGTTGCTCCGATTTTGATCCACCGTGCGATCATGGGTTCGCTTGAGCGTTTCTTTGGGATTCTAACCGAGCATTATGCGGGTGACTTCCCTGCTTGGTTAGCGCCGGAACAGGCGCGTATTCTCACGATTTCAGAGCGCGCAGAGGCGGCTGCGGTATCCCTCCTGGCTGAGTGTGAGGCGCACGACCTGCGCGTGGAGCTTGATAACCGGAATGAGAGTTTAGGAAAGAAGATTCGAGAGGCTCGTTTGATGAGGGTCCCTTATCTTTTTGTGATCGGTGATCGTGAGGTTGATGAAGGGACTGCCGCTGTGCGTTCGCGCCAAGGTGAGCAGTTTGGTAGTTTGAGTCATGAGGATGCTGTGGCGTGGCTGGCTGAAAAGAGCCTGCCACCATCTCTTGACCTTTAGTGTGTAACGCCGCAGAGAGGGTTCCGTCCTGAGGACGAATAAAAGGAGTATGCTTGCGCCGTCGCCATTTTGCGCCAACGAAACCAGAAGCTGAACAGCGTCTGAACGAAGCGATCACCGTACCCGAAGTACGGCTTATTTCTCATCTCGGTGAACAAGTGGGTGTGGTTTCAACACGCCAAGCCTTGTCGATGGCTCAGGAGGTCGGCTTAGACCTCGTCGAGGTCAGCCCAAGCGCCAACCCACCGGTTTGCAAACTGATGGATGCAGGTAAGCAGAAATATCTGCGCAAGAAGCGTGAATCAGAACAGCGTAAGCGGCAGACTCGTATCACCGTGAAAGAGGTCAAACTGCGTCCAAAGACGGATGAACATGACTTTATGACCAAGGCGATGCGAGCGAAGCGCTTCTTAGAGGCTGGTGATAAAGTTAAAATCACGATCATGTTTCGCGGTCGGGAAATGGCGCACCCGGAAATTGCTCGTGCCCACCTTGATCGAATGATTGAAGTGATGGGTGAGCAGGCTGTTGTCGAGCAGGTTGCAAGGATGGAAGGGCGAAATATGTTCGTCATCCTGGCTCCTAGTCGTGAGGTCCTAAAGGCTGTTGCCGCAGAAAAGGCGCAAAAGTTGAGAGCTCGCGCGAAAGCGAAGAGCGCACGCCGTGCAGCGGCTAGTGAGAACACGGGCGAGGTTCCAGTTGTAGAGGATCCTGACGAGCCGGTCGAATCGTCCGACGACGAGGTTGCTGAAGACGCGTAAGTTTTCGGGTTTGGGTTTATTTTATTGATCATCTAAAGGTCGGTTTTTGTTGACCTTGGTGCATAAGTCTCTAATGACCCGCCCACGCCCGTTTGAAGCGGGGGTGATGAGCGGTTCCCCAAGTATTCGGCATAACGCCAAATCACCGTCATCGCGTAAAGGAGGCATCATGGCTAAAGGGCCTAAGATGAAGACCGTTTCTGGCGCAGCCAAGCGGTTCAAAAAAACCAAATCTGGTAAGATCCTGGCGAAGAGCGCGAATACCTCGCACTGCCTGACGCCATGGAGCTCGAAGCGCAAGCGGCAGAACCGCGGCATGCGTACCCTCGCTAAAGTGGACGTACCTGGCATCAGCCGGTGCATCCCTTACAAATAAGGAGACGGTACCATGCGTGTCAAAGGTGGATACTCGACTCGTCGTCGTCGTAAGAAAGTCTTTAATCGTGCGGAAGGTTATCGCGGTAAGCGAAAGAACGTTTGGCGCGTAGCGAAGCAAGCAGTCGATCGTGCAGGCCAGATGGCCTACAAGGGTCGCAAGCTGAAGAAGCGTGACTTTCGCCGTCTGTGGATCATCCGCATTAACGCGGCAAGTCGTCTGCACGGTCTCAGCTATAGCCGCTTTATGCACGGTCTCAAAAAGGCCGGTATTGAGTTGGATCGTCGTGTGTTGGCTCACCTTGCTGTGAGCGAGCCCGATACCTTTGCGTCGCTCGTGGAGCAGGCAAAGGGTTAATCCCCAGTTGGGGCTGGCTGAAGCGCTCATAAAATGAGTGCCCCGACGGCTTGCAAGAGCCAAACGGAGCAACATCGTGGAACAGGACCTCGTTGCGATTGAGAGCGACTGTTCTGATGCCCTGAGTAGGGTTGAAGAACTCGACGCTTTGAACGATCTGCGCGTCCAGTACTTAGGGCGTCAGGGTCGCTTGACTGCGATCATGCGTGGTCTCGGCAAGCTAGCCAAAGAAGATCGCAAAGCCTTTGGACAAGCGGCTAATAAGGTACGCGATCGTCTCAATCAGGCTTTTGCTCAAGCTGAGGACCGACTCAAACAAGCAGCGCTCGAAGCCGAACTTGCTGAGCGTATTGATTTGACCCTACCAGGCTCTGATGCCGTTGTTCGCGGTCGTGTGCATCCCCTTCGTCGGGTTGAGTCTGAGATCCTGGGGATCTTCAATCGATTGGGTTATCGGATCGCATCAGGCCCGCAAGTCGAAGACGATTGGCATAATTTCGAAGCTCTGAATATGCCGCCAGATCACCCAGCGCGGGATATGCAAGATACGTTTTATACCGTCGATGGTCGCCTTCTTCGGACCCACACTAGCCCGGTACAGATCCGTACGATGTTAGCCAACAAGCCGCCTTTGCGAATCGTTGTTCCGGGTGCAGTGTATCGTTGTGACGCAGACGTCAGCCATAGCCCGATGTTCCATCAGGTTGAGGGTCTGGTGGTTGATCAGGGTATTACGATGGCGGACCTCAAAGGCACGCTTGCGTATTTTGCGCGTGAAATGTTCGGGGCGGACACTAAAATTCGTCTTCGGTCGAGCTTCTTTCCCTTTACCGAGCCATCTGCTGAGGTCGATGTCAGCTGCATTTTCTGCGGCGGTAAGGGGTGTCGCGTCTGCGGAGATTGCGGTTGGATTGAGATTTTGGGCTGCGGGATGGTCGATCCGGCTGTCTTCGAAGCGGTTGGTCTCGGCCCGGATCAGACTCAAGGGTTCGCCTTTGGTATGGGTATCGAGCGTATTGCGATGTTGCGGCACCGTATCCCAGATATTCGTTTGCTGTTTGATTCGAGAGTCGAGTTTTTGGAGCAGTTCGCTCAACGAGATCGGGAGGTCTAACCGATGCGCTACATCAGCGATTGGGTCGCCGATTGGGTGTCTGGACCCATGCCCTCTGCTGAAGAGGCGGAAGCGGTACTGACCGATTTAGGTTTAGAGGTCGAGAGTGTCGTTGGCGATACCGACGTCGCTGACCATGTGGTGATTGGTCATGTGCTAGAAAAGGCGCAGCATCCTAACGCCGACCGTTTAACGCTTTGTCAGGTTGATATCGGCGAAAGCCAGCCCGCCCAGATTGTCTGCGGTGCCCCGAACCATCGCCAGGGTGATCGCGTCGTAGTCGCTCGGCCTGGATGCCGTCTTCCGGGCGATTTCGGGATCAAGAAGTCTGAGATACGTGGCGCGGTTTCGGAGGGCATGATGTGCTCCGAAAAAGAGCTGGGGCTGGGTGAAGACCATGACGGGATCATGATTTTACCTGCGGATGCGCCCGTCGGTTCGACGCTGGCAGCGTATCTCAAGGCGGAGGGGCGCCAAGTCTTTGAGTTGGGGCTCACCGCTAATCGTGGTGATGCATTGAGCATGGTCGGTATCGCTCGAGAACTGTGTCTTCGAAGTGATGAGCGAAGTCCTAAGGCGCTTATTGAAAGCTGCGACTCCACGGGTGCAGACGCTGAGGTGTCGATTGAGTTGAGCGATTCAGGCTGCCCATTTTATGCTGCTAAAGTCTTGCGTAAGGTCACCGTCGGCGAATCTCCGCAGTGGTTGAAGCAGCGTTTGCAGGCCGCAGGTATTCGTTCAATTTCCAATGTCGTCGATATTACCAACTACGTTTTGCTGAGCTACGGTCAGCCATTGCACGCTTTCGATTACAGCTTGCTGTGCAAAGGCGGGGAGCCCGTCGTGATGGGTGTCCGGACTGCGCGCCGCGATGAAACCTTGCTCACTCTTGACGGCGTTGAGCGGCACTTGGCTGCGGATGATCTGGTGGTTACCAACTCCGGGCAGGGTGTTGCGCTGGCTGGCGTGATGGGTGGCGCAGAAACCGAAGTCTCGGAATCGACCACCGAGGTGCTCCTTGAGGCTGCCTATTTTGATCCGGCTCGCATTCGTAAGACGGCGAGACGTCATGCTTTACATAGTGAGTCGAGTCATCGCTTCGAGAGGTCGGTTGATCCCCAGCGCGTTCTTGCGGCGATGAACTATGCTGCTCATTTAATGATTGAGCTTTGCGGCGCTGAGGCGGCCGTGGGGTACGCTCAAGGCGGTGAGCTTCCCGTGACATCCGAGCCGATTCGGTTCCGCCTAGCTTATGCTCATCAACTGATTGGTATGCCGTTCGATGAGGAATGGTCTGCTGAGTTGTTCGAGCGATTGGGTTGTGTTGTGGACCGCTTAGATGAGCAGGCTTGGGTCGTGAGCGCTCCGAGTTGGCGAAGTGACCTGCAACGTGAAGTGGATTTGGTTGAAGAACTGGTGCGTGGTAAAGGTCTAGATGCAGTGCCGGAGCGATTGCCACAGGCACCGCCGCCATCACTGTCGATCTCAACGACTGACCCCACAGATGCGTTAGGGCAGAGTTTGCGTTTGGATTTGGTTGGGCGCGGCTATTACGAGTCCGTGAGTCTCGCGTTTATGAGCCCAAAGTGGATTAAGCGCTGCGGACTGCCTGGTGTCGAGCTGGACAATCCGCTTGGTGAGGAGACACGCTTCTTACGCACGGACCTTCGACCGGCACTTATTGATGCTGTCGCCCTCAACCGACGTCACGGGCGACCGAATGTTCGTTTGGTTGAGTCTGCGCGCCGCTTCGAACCGAAGGGTGAGTTCAATACGATCGCATGGGTCGCGTCGTGGGGAGTCGAGCCCGTCGAGGGCTATGCCCAATGTCGAGGTGAGCTCGAGGCGATCTTGGCAGCCCGTGGCGTGAGTGATTTGCGCTACGAGGCATTGAGTACAGATGATCATCTCTTGCATCCTCGGAGTGCGGCAGCAGTCTACGCAGGCGAGTGCAAGCTCGGGCACGTCGGTGAACTCCATCCTGAGCTTCGAGATGAGTACGAAGTCGGACCAGGTCAATGGTTTGTTCAACTGGATTTGGAGTCCCTGCTTTCAGTCAGTAGCGAACTGTCGATCTTTGCTCCGCTTCCGCGATTTCCGGCCGTTCATCGTGACCTTGCATTCCTCGTCGATGTCGACCTTGGCGCCGGCCACCTGGCCGATTTGGCGCAAAGCATCGACGCTGACCTAGGTGTTCAGGCGCGTGTCTTTGATGTGTATCGCGGTAAAGGTTTGCCCGAAGGTAAAAAGAGCGTGGCTGTACGCTTCTCAATTCAAAGCTCAGAAGGTACTCTTAGTGAGAAGGAAGTCAGCCGTTGGATTAAGCGCTACAACGCAGAAGCTAAACAGCGTTTTAGCGCCGAGTTAAGGGCTTGAGTTTCAGGGTGAAAATCGTATGAAAAATCAGGGCACTGCACCGCAAAGGTTCCAGTGCTTTGTAGGAGGTTGTTATGACCGCTCAGAGTGTTGATACCATGACCAAAGCCGATTTGATTGATGTCGTCCATCGGCGTACCGGCCTGAGCAAACGCGAGGCGACTCGTTCCGTGGAAACTTTTATTGATCTGATTCGTGATGCGCTGATCGGCGGCAATCATGTCAAGCTGGCTAATTTCGGCACCTTTAAACTACGCGACAAAGCGCCGCGCGTCGGGCGCAATCCACGTTCGAGCGGGTCGGAAGTTGTGATCTCAGCTCGGCGTGTGGTGACCTTCCGCCCGAGCCCTAATCTTCGAGCGGCGATGAACTAGACGATGACGCAAGACCATCGACTCCCAGGTAATCAGCAGTTCTTTCGCATTGGCGAAGTCGCTACGCTGACAGAGACACCGAGTTCTAAACTCCGGTTCTGGGAAACGAAGTTCAGTCAGCTGAGGCCAGTCCGTGGCGGGCGCGGACAGAGGCGTTACAGCCGTGAAGACGTGGTTTTGATCTTTCAAATCAAAGAGATGGCGTCGCAAGGGTTCGGTCTCGATGCGATTCATCGACGTCTACAACATGACCCCAATAGTGGTAATACTCGGACGATCGATGTCGAACGTCTGAATTTGCTGCGTAATCGCCTAGTGGCTCTAGAAGAGCGCCTGGGTAGTTTCTTGAAAAACGGTCGCTAGAGACCGCCCTTAGAGTGCTATATCTATGAGTTCAGTTGTAATTGTCGGCGCCCAGTGGGGCGACGAAGGTAAAGGTAAGGTTGTTGATCGCTATGCCGCGCGCTCACAGAATGTTGTGCGTTTTCAGGGCGGTAACAACGCCGGGCATACCTTAGTCGTTGGCGGTGAAACGACTGTTTTGCATTTAATGCCAAGCGGTGTGCTGAATCCAGGCGTTCGTTCGGTCATTGGAAATGGCGTTGTGATCGACCTTGAGGTTTTAGTTCGAGAAGTTCGCAACTGTATGGAGCGTGGATTAATCGACGCTGCTCGAGGAACAAAGACCTTTGCAGTCAGTGATCGAGCACACCTAATTTTACCCTACCTAAGCCGTCTAGATCGAGCGCGAGAGTCGGTTGCAGGAGCCGGGAAGATTGGAACGACGGGGCGGGGAATTGGACCTGCTTATGAAGATAAAGTGGGTCGTCGCGGCTTGAGGGTTTGTGATCTCCTTGACCCGCAAAGATTTCGTGATTTGGCGCGTCATCGGTTTGAGGCGGTTGATCGTTTGTTAGCCGATTTGGGTGGTCAAACGTACACGGGAGACGAGATTGAAGCCCTGATCGATCATCAACTCGAACTCGCCGAAGTGATCCGGCCATTTATCTGCGATACATCGAAGCTCTTGTTCGAGGCACGAAGTTCGGGCGAAAATATTCTTTTCGAAGGCGCTCAAGGCACGTTGCTCGATGTCGATTTAGGTACCTATCCCTATGTGACATCGTCGAACTGTATTGCGGGAGCTGTGTGCACAGGTGCCGGCGTTGGACCCACTCAGATTGATGGTGTGGTGGGTATTTGCAAAGCGTACACGACACGGGTTGGTGAAGGCCCGTTTCCTACCGAGTTGCATGATTCGCTGGGTGAGGAGCTCAGAGCAAAAGGTGGTGAATTTGGCGCGACGACCGGTCGGCCGAGACGCTGTGGTTGGTTGGACCTGGTCGCCTTGCGCGCCTCAGTGCGTGCCAATGGTTTGACTGGTTTGGCTTTGACCAAAATGGATGTCTTAGATGGCCTTGATGAACTCAAGGTGTGCACGGCTTACCGCCATCATGGTGAGACGCTCCACGCGCCACCTGCCCGAAGTGATGTCATGGCTGAACTTGAGCCAGTGTATGAATCGGTTGATGGGTGGGGTAGTCAAACAGTTCGTGGGCACAACTCGTTTGACCAAATGCCACAGGCTGCGCAGCGATATGTTCGCCGAATAGAAGAATTTGTTGGTATCCCGGTTTGCCTATTGAGCGTGGGGCCTGATCGCGAAGAGACCATGGAAATTTCTGATCCCTTTCTCGGTGGGAGCGCATGAGCGGCGGATTACGCTGTCGTCAATGCGGACGGGCGTTTCGACCCCGCTTTGCCTATCAAACCGCACCAGGCCCGCACGGGGAAGCAGGGCCTTGGTGCAGCCCGACCTGCGTTCCAGAATCTGAAGGGCGACGTCAGTGTACGGAATGTCCCGAAGTTTTTGAGCCTCAATATGCGTGGCAGGTTCAAGGTCAACGCGCCTTTTGTTCAAAACGGTGTGCAGGGATGGATGATCGCGCTGGACTCTGCTTAGCCGTCATGAATCAAAAAGGTGGAACGGGTAAAACCACGACCGCTATTCACGTCGCCGCGGGATTAGCAGCTGCCGGTGAGCGGGTCCTGCTGATTGATGCCGACGCACAGGGCAATGTGGGCACCAGTCTTGATGCCTCAAGTCCAGGGAATCTCTTTCATCTCATGATTGAAGGGCGATCGTTGCCTGAATTGAGCGCGCCGGTGCGGGACAATCTCGATTTGCTTGCAGCAGATGCGGGCCTAGCGGCTATCGATTTGCGTTTGCCGACGATGAAGGGGCGTTCGCGCATTTTAGGTAAGATGCTGGCGCCGTATCGGGCGCGTTATGATCGTATTGTTATCGACTGTGGCCCTTCGCTTAGCCTTTTGAACCAAAACGCGCTGTGTGCGGCAGATGGTGTTTTAGTCCCTGTTTCGTGCGATTATTTGAGTTTAGTGGGCGTTCGCCAGGTGATGCGAACGATGCGTAATGTCGGCAAGCTCTTGGACCATGAACTTGAGCTCGTAGGCCTCGTCCCGACCATGTATGATGGGCGTCGACGAATCGACCGCCAAGTGCATCAGGCTTTAGTTGATCGTTTTGCTGATCGTGTTTCGCCCGCCATTCGCCAAACCACGCGAATTACCGAGGCACCATCTCGGGCAAAAACGATCTTTGAAGATGCTCCTAATTCCCGCGGAGCGACAGATTATCGGGAGCTTGTGAACTGGGTCATTAAGCGCCCTTGGAGGGTCAACGTTGGCTGATGATCCGAAGCTGAGTCGTAATCCTTTAGCGATGCCTGAAGACCTACTTTACGGTGATCGCTCCACTGAACCCTTGTCGCCAAGGAAACCCAAGGCTGAACGCGATGTCGTTTTGGCAACATTTAGTCTGTACCCCGAGGACATTGAACATCTGAACCAACTCGTGAAGGATCTAAAGACATCTGGTCATCGCGGTGTGAATAAGAGTCGGATTGTGCGCCAAGCCATAGCCGCTTATCGACCAAAGGATTACCGACCGCCTCGGTAGCCTAGGACCAAGCTGCCGGTACGAGGGCTGCCGGGATCGCCGCTGTTGCGCAAAAAATACCACCCACGAGAATTTGATCGCTGGCGTCAAGCTGGGGTCGGGGGTCGCTGATGAGTGGGTTGGTTGCTCGAAGTGATTGTGTCGACCGAGCAGGAAGAATGGCAATTTTGCAGCCTAACTCACCCGCATGGACACTGGCTTCGGCGGGACTCGCTGGTGGCGAGCCGACATTGCCCACGCAATCACCCGCTTCAAGGTAGGAGATCTCCGTAGAAAATGATCCCGCTTTGCGAACGACGCGGACGGTTCCGGCGACGACCAACCCAAGGAAGGGCTCCGTCGCACCTTGTCCAATAATCTCCTCGCCAGGATCAGCATTACGCAGACGAAACCGTCCGAGTAATTTTGCTTTTTGATCGTGAGTGAGGTCTCGGTAACCGGGGAGGGTACTTAGGAGATTAAGCAACAAGCGTTCTCGACAAAATCGAGCCAAAACCGCAGAAAATCGCTCGTCTTGAGTGCATTCATAGTCAAGAACCTGGCTCGGAATTTCCAGAGCGGACAAACGACTAAGGCTGCGCACGAGGGCTGAGCGAGGGCGACCAGTCATGTAAGAGAAGACACCGATGACTCCGCCTGCGCCGACGCGTGCGGTTTCAACTTCACGACCATCGGGCAAGGCTTCCAAGACTTGAGCTGCGCCCTCGGTAATCAAGAAAATAGAGTTACCCAATCCGCCTGGTGCAAACAGCGCCTGTCCAATTTCGAGCTGGTGGAATCGGCTTCCTGAGACCAGGCGTTCAAAGGCGCTTTCGGGAAACAGTGACAACACGGCGAGTTGCTCCCTTTGTATCTCCACTCGTGTTGGCGATTCGCCAGCGCCTGGGTTGGCGGGTATGGTGTCGTCTTCGCCGGTCGCTGCGGCGAGCAGTAAGAGGCTGCTGCCTTGCTCTTCGGCGTGCGCACCCTTGGACGCGTAGATCCTACTAATTAGGCGAAGAACACGCCGCTCACCTGGATAAGCATTCAAGGCTTCCTTAGCCGTTTGTGCCGCAGCCAGAGCCTGTTTGTTGTCTTGGTGTGCTCGGATCGCTTGGCAATAGGCTTCAACAGCTTCGATACGATTACGCCGCTTGACCGCTGCTCGAGCAATTTCAAGCGCACGATATGCGACTTTAGAAGGCTTCGATCGGTCTCGACGAAGCGCCGAAAGTGCTGTCTTGAAAATGCTCACAACTCACCTGCTCTTTGAGCCGATGCCTCTTAGACATCTGTGCAGGGGTGATCAATGAAAGTCAGACCACTTACGACGAGTGTCGTAGGCGCATGAGCTAGAAGCGGATTCGCACATCGAAACTGACGCTGTAAAACGTATTGTCCATCAGCTTGAAGCGGTTGCCGACGCCATCGTAAGCCCAACGAAAGTAGGGGCTGTATTCATACGCTTGATTGATCGTGTTTCGGCTTTTGTCGTTATCGTTGAGGCGGCTATCGGTCGGATCATTCGGGTCTGCGTCCCCCACGTCTTCAAAAGTGTTGAAGTGACTGGTCTCTTGACCGATTGAGCCAAGGAGACGAGCCTCAAGCATACCGGCTGTAGCAAAGCGTAAACCCCCGTTAACCCCAACTCGAGCAAACTGCTCTTCTGCTGTCGGCCGCCCGAGCAGATCGCTCATACGGTTAAACTCGCGGCCTTCCGAAATGTACTCACCGCGGAGCAAGAGGTCGGCTTTGAGGTAACTTTTCGATCCTGCACCGCCGCTGGTCCAAAGCCCGGTCGAGACCCCGAATTCTGTTCCGCCAATGTGGCGGGGTTTGATCCCCGCACCGAAGGGTAGGGACTTTTTGTTCCCATTAAAGTCCTGAGTTTTGGTGCGGCAGCGCGCAAAGACCTGCCCGTCGGTGACCGTGCAATCAGGTGCTAAGTGGTTGTCGGGCATACGAAAGTCTTCAAGCTCTTCAGCATTGAGTTGTCCATAGTTTGCATCGTACAACTGATGACTATCGAAGCTCTCCGTAGCAGGAATGCCAAAGCTGTAATCAATGGCGAAATAAGGGCGAAATTTACCGACCCAGCGCGCAAGAACCGTTCGCGTCGTCAGTCGATAGAGGCCCTCACTGATCCCACCGGGCGAGCCCGAGGTCGCATTGATCCCTACTTGCCCGCCACGTTGACCTTCAATATCGGGTCCGGCGTATACCAGATTGCGCTCATCAGCAGTCGGTAGCTGCGCATTAAACTGCCAGTGCCAGGTTGGCTTTGACGGGTCGGCCACCTCACTGAGCATATCAAAAGCAAAACCGACATTGAGATCACCGACGCTTGATTGTCGATGGGTCGTGTTGGTTGAGTTGTAGCCCTCTCGTAGTGATACGGCCGGCGTTCGCGTGCTCGCCGGCACGCCGTTGACGTAGACGATGGAGTCGTCATTCCGTTGTCCAGCATAGATCAGATCCGCGTTTCTATAGGCTGCGGTCGCCGTCCAAGTTTGCTCCCAACTGAGCACGATGGGGAGGTCAACATAGAGCATCAAGCGGCTAAACAAACTGATTTTTAATCGAGGCTCTACGACTTGCATTGAGCTGGTATATTTGGCGACTTCTGTGACACCGAAGTCCCCGTCGGCGAGTCCCTGTTGCCCGATAGTTGCACTCTCACCGCGTGTATAAAACCCGAATTCGATTCGACTATCGAAAGGATCATCACCGTCGCGCGGATCCAAGTTAGTGGTCCGCTCGAGCGGAGCAACAAACGTCGGGGCTGCCACTGCAGTCGTTGCGCTAAGCAAGAGCAAAGGGATCAGCCTAATTACCGCTTTGTGCATCGAATGTCCTTTCTTTGCGCATGAGCGTTATCGTGCAGGCCGGCGCTTGATGCAACCATATCGCGTCGGGCTTAGCCTTCTTGATCGCGAAGACCGAGGTCTCTCATTTTCGTTTGAAGGCTTTTACGGCTGATGTTGAGTTGCTTTGCCGCGTGGGTGATGTTGTTCCGATTCTCATCAAGCGCTCGTTTGATTAATTCGCGCTCAATTCTCGCTGTCGCCCGCCTGACAATCGATTTCATCCCTGAATCGTAGTCGCCGATTGGACCATCATCATGGGCTCCGAGCGATTCGGGCAGGTGCGCGACCGACAATTCTTCAGCGTCAGCGAAAAGCATGGCGCGCTCAATCACGTTCTCGAGCTCGCGCACATTTCCAGGCCAGGCGTAGGCCAACAAACGGCTCAGTGCTTCGGGTGATACATCGCGGACCTGGCGACCTAATCGAGCGTTAAACCGCGCAATGTAATAGTGGACGAAGGTCAAAAGATCTTCGAGTCGGTCTCGTAGTGGTAAGAGTTTGTGACTGGCGACGTTGAGTGCATAGAGCAAATCTTCTCGAAATTCGCCCGTTCGCGCTGCAGCCTCAAGGTCCTGCATACTGCCGGCAATAAGTCTTATATCGAGCGGCTGTGCATTGAGTGCTCCGAGTCTTGTTACTGACTTTTCATCCAAGACTTGAACGATTCGAGATTGTGCAGACTTTGGCAGTTTATCGATCTCATCGAGAAACAGGGTCCCGCCGTCAGCGAGCTCAAATCGACCGGGTCGGGCACTGATCGCTCCGCTGATCGCATCTGCCTCGTGACCGAAAAGTTCGCTCTCAACCCAATCGATCGGGATAGCCCCGCAGTTAATTTTGACGAACGGTCCATCGCGCCGCTCAGACGCTTCGTGTACGGCTTGAGCCACAACCTCGTGTCCCGTACCGGGCTCTCCCAAGAGCAAGACGCTCGCGGGCAAGTCAGCGACTCGGTTGATCCAATCGCGTAGGCCTCGAGCTCCATCGGAGGATCCAAGGATTTTAATTTGAGCAGGGTCGGGGCCGGCGTGAATCAGACTACGCATGCTCTGCGCTTGGTCGAGTGCTTTGCGAACGATCCGAACCAATTGACCCGAATCAAACGGCTTCGTGACAAAGTCGAAGGCACCATCTTTCATGGCTTGAACAGCGGTATCGACGGTTCCATGAGCAGTGATCACAATAACCGGGATATCGGGGTGGTCT
>CACGMS010000049.1 GCA_902574205.1 uncultured Candidatus Hydrogenedens sp.
CTTCCTAACTTGCCTTTATAATCAATCAGTTGATTAGGGGCAAGCCGTGCCGAACGAGCGCATCAATCAGCACGAGGATATTGAGCGAATAACCGCACTTCTGCGCGCCATGGCAGATCCCTCGCGTTTGCGGTTGTTGCAGGCACTGGATCAAGGTGAGGCTTGTGTGGGTGAACTGGCTCAAAGCACAGGGTTGAGCAATGCGAATGCCTCCAAGCACCTTTCAGTACTGCGGCAGGTTGGTTTGGTGGCTTACACTCGCATGGGTAACTCGAAGAGTTTTGCGTTGACCTCGACCCTGGTCAGCGAGGTCTGCCGAACCGTCATTCGCACGACAAGGAGCGATTAATGCGCCTCCTTTATCGATGGTTGGTTTGTCTTGGTTTTATCTTGTCGAGCGCCTGCGCGGAACGCTTACCCACGCTCAAGACCGATCAGCCTTTCATTCAGCAATTAGTGACGATCGAGGGAACGGTCCGAAGAGGAGTTGATGGTCGAAGCGATCCGATTCCTATGCCCAATGCACGATTAGAAGTTCTTGGTGTCGGTATTGTTCGCACGGATGAACGCGGTTTTTATCGACTGCCGCGCCTGCAATCGAGTTTCGAAGATCGGGACCTTGAATTCCTTATCTTTGATTCCAACGAGCCCATCGGTTCACCGCCCATTGGTCGACACCAGTACAACCTACCAAGCGGTTCGATAGGTCAAGTTTCGGTGGATTTTACCGTCGGTGCGCGCGGCAGCATCAAGGGTCGGGTCGAGCTTCCTCAGGGTCAGTCACTAGGTGGTGTCATCGCTTATGTTGAAGGGGTTCCCGGCGCCGATGATTTGACCGGCCCGGATGGCAGTTTCTTTTTGTTTGGTGTGCCCGAAGGTGCGGTACGAGTTGGGTTTGTGTTTGAGGATTATGTGGTGGCACCACAAGCGCTTATTGATGTGGATGTGGTGGCTTATCAAGCGACTGAAATTGCACAGAGCGTTCGCTTGACCCCGCCGCCAGGAGAGCCGGCTTTAGCGCCCGTCTCTATTAAGGTTCATCTTGAGGAGGGTATGGATGCCAGTACCCTTGAACTCGTGGCGAGCCCGTTGTTGGCGAGAGCCTGGGCACATGCACCGCCCGAAGACCAGAACCCGGTTAAGGTTCACCCCGTTCCTGCCGATGGCGTGTTGCAGCTCGCGTGGGATTATCCTGAACCGTACACCGTGACGTTGCGGCAGCGAGCGGGGGTTGCCGGATTGCCGATTCGCCAGGCTCGCCGTGTCTACGTCACGCCCGGCAGTCCAACCGTGCATCTGCTCGCCGCGTTTGCCGCCCAAGACACAAACGGTGACGGTCAACTCGATGCAGCCGATCGAGACGGTGATGGGGTTGAAGACTCAGTCGATCCTGACCCCGACGGCGACGGCTGTCTTGATGAGCCGGAATTAACGGCTTTTGATCCCCACAGCTGCGCCGATACAGACGGTGATGGTATTGCTGATGGACATGATCCCGATGACGACAACGATGGGACGTCGGACCTTGAGGAGCACACGCCTGGTGCAGATGGTCAAACAGGGGATCACTTAGAAGATGAAAGGGTGGAAGCGCCCTTTAGTGGACCCATCAGTGACGATGGCGTTCTTGGTGCGCAAACGGGTGCATTGATCGCAACTTTGCCGTTTGAACATCCCATTTATGCTGCCCTTGCCCGGCATCACGATCATTATGGCGATACGCGGGTCACTCCCGTCTACAACGTGTATTTTGAAGACGGCGTGTCGAGCACCGAGATCAAAGCACAACTCAGAGCATATACCGGTCAGCATGAGTCGCTTCGCTTAGGTCTTCTCGTCGATGATAACGGTGATTATCATGAGCATTTCGGTGCGCGCTTGGTGCCGGGTTTGGATCTGGACTGTGCGTCGAATGTACGCGGCCGAAAAAACTGTCCAGCAGAACCGTTTACGCGCACGATTGAAGCTGCTCATCTGATCTGGTTTTCGTCTCAAGGTCAAAACGCAGCGCCGATTCGTTGCGGCGATGGCTCGGTGGATCCTGGCGAAGAATGCGACGATGGTAACCTCAATGACTTGGATGCCTGCAGTCGCCAATGTCGGCGCGCCCGTTGCGGTGATGGCGTGCGGCAAGAGGGCGAAGCATGCGATGACGGCAACATTGCCAACACTGACGCTTGCGTGAGTTTAGAATGCGTACTTGCTCGATGCGGTGATGGTTACACTCGGGAAGATTTGCCTGAGGACGATCCAGCCTATGAAGCGTGCGACGATGGAAATGCTGTCCCTGATGATGGTTGTGATCAATGCCGCGCAAATGGTGATATCGATGGTGACGAAGTCCTTGATCATCTGGACAACTGCCCAGAAGCTTTCAACCCAGATCAAGCCAATTTTGATGGGGATCACCTGGGAGATGTCTGCGATCCGGATGACGATAACGATAATCTGACCGACGAAACTGAGTGGGAGCGTCAAACCAATCCCTTGGATCCGGACTCGGATGACGATGGTTTCAGAGATGATCAAGACAATTGTCCACTTACCGTCAATCCGGAGCAAATCGACACAGATGGCGATGGATACGGTAACGCCTGCGATGATGACGACGATGAAGATGGGCTTCTTGATACCGAAGAAGATGTCAACGGCAACGGTATCGTTGACCAGGGCGAGAGCGATCCTCTAAATGGGGATTCGGATAACGATGGTGCCGGCGACGCTGTTGATTGTTTTCCGCTAAACCCTTCGGCACGTCCCGATATCAACGAGATCTGTTCGGACGGGGTGGATAATAATTGCAATGGGGTGACGGATGAGCAGCCTTGCGATTAAGGTTCACTGATCCTGTGAATGAATCTCGTGGCAGCGCTTTTGTCAGATCGACTTTGCAAAGCGGTCGCATATAATGGCACTATCGGCACCACTACAACGCAGAAAAAAGGTACGGTGTGAATGCAGATAATGCTCGAGTTGTGCGTGTGACTTGCTTGTCCATTCAGGCTCGTTTCTTGGTATTGAACGTCGGTTGTGCGCTGGGGTTAGCCGCTGGGTGCACGGAGCGTTTACCACAATTCCCGCCGAGCCAAGCCTCTGAAGGCCGGCTTGCCTTTTTTGAAGGGGTGGTCGAGCGCGGTGTGGCAGGTCAGGCAGGCACGCAGCCGATGCCGAACGCTCGAGTGGAGGTCCTTGGTGTTGGCTCGACGATGACTGCGCCAAACGGTCGCTATCGCTTGCCCCGATTTTTGGCAGGGCTTGAAGATCAAACCCTTGAGTTCCTGGTCTACGATCAAGCCGAAGGTGTCGACGCGATGCCGGTAGGGCGCTATCGGTATGAGTTGCTCGCCGGTACGAGTGGTCAGATCAGGGTCGACATTACCGTCGGCGCACGCGGCAGCATTCGAGGTCGAGTGGCGCTGCCCGAAGGGACACTGCCTGGAGGCGTGATCGTCTTTGTCGAGGGCGTCCCAGGCGCCGATGATCTGAGTGGCCCCAATGGTGACTTCTATCTGCACGGTGTACCCGAGGGCTTGGCTCGTGTCGGTTTTATGTACGAAGACTATGTGGTCGCGCCGCGGGACCTGATCGATGTAACGGTCAGCGCTTATCAAGCGACCGAGATCCCCGAGACGATTCAGCTCACGCCGCCGCCTGGTGAGAGCGCCTTGGCGCCGGTGACGGTAATGGTTGATCGCCACCCTGACGTACCCGCCGAGGGTTTAGAGGTGGTGATCAGCCCCTTGCTGGCGCGACCTTGGTCTGGATCACCTGCCGAGGGCACTGGTCCCGTCAAAGTGATTCCTGTGCCGGTAGACGGTCGGGTGGACCTAGCCTTTGACTATCCTGAGCCCTACACCGTGGTGTTGCGTCAGCGCACCGGTACTTCTGAGCGACCGATTCGCCTTGCTCGGCGTGTCTATGTTCGCCCTGGTGATGCGCCGATTCACTTTAATGCAGGTTACGACGTCGCTAGCGATGAGTCCGGTCAAGAGCTCGGCATCGATACTGACGGCGACGGCCTACCCGACGCGCAAGACGAGGACCCGGACGGCGATGGCTGCACGAATGAGCCTGAGTTGACAGCGCTCGACCCCTACAGTTGCGGCGACCGCGACGGCGACGGTGTGGGCGATGGCTTTGACCCGGATGATGACGGCGACGGTATGCCGGATTTAGAAGAACTGACGCCGGGTAGCGATGGTCGCACGAGCGATCATCGTGAAGATGAAGATCAAAGCGTCCCCGAGCGCGATGCTGTGGCGAGCCCTGATGGGGTCGTAACGATTTTGGGTCGAGGAACGGTCAATCAACGCGCCGAAGCGGACGAGTTGAGAACGCTGATCGATCGTCATCATACGACCTTTGGTAACACCTTAGTCACGCCCATTTACGAGGTTCAAGCGGACATGACGAGCGCCCCTGAACTGCTCGTCCAGCTTTTTGGTTATCAAGGTGACGAAGAGTCGCTGCGTTTGGTGGTGGGGTCTCAGACGAACCCAAGTTGGCTAAACGAGCGCGAATTGCCCGGGGTCAATTTAGACTGCGTAGACGTCGGTCGAGGCCGTAAAACCTGCCCGGTGGGTGCGCTGAGGCAGGACCTCGATGGTGAGGCGTATCTCGTCTTTATCTCCACTCGTGGAGCGACCGTCACCCCGCTGTGTGGAAATGGACGGGTTGAAGGTGACGAGGAATGTGACGACGGTAACCCCGTGGAGACCGACAGCTGCTTGACCAACTGCCGCACCGCACGATGCGGCGATGGCCTCGTTCATGCGGACGTGGAAGCCTGCGACGATGGAAACATGAGCAACAATGACGCGTGTGTGGGCGAAGCGTGCGCTCAAGCGACCTGCGGTGATGGTTATTTGCGAACCAATCTTCCCGATGATCACCCAGCCTTTGAGCAGTGTGATGATGGCGACCAAGACGACTCCAACTACTGCACCAACCTGTGCCGAGAGGCGCGCTGCGGTGATGGTGTGGTCAATGTTGAAATTCCAGCGAGAGACCCGAGTTTTGAAGGCTGCGATGACGGAAATGACGACGATAATGACGGCTGCCGAAACAACTGTATGAACGAGGTCTTGCCTGGGCGGTTAGCCCTCAGCGCCTTTGGTGGCTGTCGACAAACGCTCGATGGAGTTTGGTCGTGTTGGGGATCAGATGATCTAGGGCAATTTGGTGACCCGGTCGTTGATGCGTCTAATGGTGGAGAGTTTATAGGTGAGGTTGTTCCGCAACAAACCAATATTTATCGCGTAAGAATTCATCGAGCAGGTACTTGGACTTTTGAGACGAGAGGCGAGAATGCTGACACTAAATGTCGGTTAAGAGATCAAACGGGTCGAATACTTGGGTCCGACGACGATGGTGGAATCGGTGCAAGTTGTCGTCTCGAGATCGACTTTGACGCTGCGACGACCGTGCAGTTCTCTGTGATTGGCTACAGCCCTTTCAGCTCGTTCACTTATACAGCCTACATTATACCCCCAGATACCGAGAACTTGGAGCGGCCGGGCACCATCGCATATCGCGGTTCACCGGCTATCGACACAGGAAGTCTCGTGTCAGCCGGTGCTAATCATTATTGCGCGATCGCACCCAACGGTCAGGTGCGTTGTTTTGGCGCATCGAATAACGGTCAGTCGGGTAGGAACCCTTCCCAAGCTGAAGAGGGTGTCGAAACGCCCACCGGAATCGATGGGTCAGCTTCAGTGCTCGGAAGTCTCTCGTCACGGGGTAACTTGAGTTGCAGTCTTCGCAGTTCCGATCGTCTCGCCCGGTGTTGGGGGCCGATACGCGATGAGGGTGCGGTTGATTACGACACCGCTCGGATTTTTCCCTATGTATATCCCGTTGCGAGTCGTCGAGTATTTGCGTTGATGCAAGCGGTCTGTGCGCAGAAAGAGGACGGCACGATTTGGTGTCAGGGCAACAATCAAGCCGGCAGCCTCGGGTTGGGTCAGACCGAGCAGCTTGAGCGCATGAGAGTTGTCAATTCGTTCGGCAAACCGGCTCAAGTTCAGGGCGCTCAATGGGCGTCACTTGACGACAGGACCGCACAACTGGCCCTGTGTGCTGGCGAAAACGACTGCCACAACCACACCTGCGTGTTGCACCAAGATCGATCGATTCGCTGCACAGGCGCTAATCGGTGGGGACAAGTTGGGGTTGCCGAGCCGGCGGTCGTTCGTGAGTTGACTACGGTAGCGTTTACAGGCTTTCCAGTCAGCTTAGCCGTGGGCGGCTACCACACCTGTCTGTTAGACATTATAGGAAAGGTTCACTGCTGGGGTTACAATGGTTTTGGTCAACTCGGTCAGGAACCCAGCCAGGAACCAGCTGGTCACAAAGTATCAACGCCAACCGAGGTGCCGAACTTGAGCGGTGTCACCGAGATCGCTGCGGGCGCTCATCACACCTGCGCGCTGGTCGGCGATCAGGACGTCCGCTGTTGGGGGCGAAATACGGAAGGACAGCTGGGCTTTGTAGGTGATTCAACGCATCTCCCGACTGCGGTTCAGCGGCTCCTTACCGGGCACGCGCCGCGATTCACTTCTCAGCCGCCAATGAGAATGGATGATATACAGGTCTATTCCTATGAACCGATGATCATGGATGCCGATGCGGACGCATTAGAGATAGTTGCTCATTGCGGCCTTTGGGATGGTTGGGATGAACTCGACACACCGGCGGTTTGGGAGAATGGTCTATTGCGCTTTACCCCGCCTAACATTGCGGCCGATGTGAGCTGTGAGTTGTGGGCGACCGACGGGACAGGGAGAACAGCCCATCAAGCTTGGACGATAGAACATTAAGCGCAGCGATCACTCACCACCAAAGCGTCGAGCGAGCGTCTTCTTGGTGCCTTCATCCATCTTGTCGAGCCACTGATTCGCAAGCCGTCCGCTCCCGGTGTAATCGCGACTGTCGGCAGCTAGGATCGCTTTGGCGTCTTTGAGGTGAACACCTCTAGGGATGTTGTAGCGACGCTTGATCGCTCGAAACACCGCCTCGTCGTTGTAGCCTTGATCGTATTTGAGACTCGCAACCCCGGTGAGCAATCCAGTCACTACCGATTGCACGGGATCTTTGATCGGAAAGTTCTTCTCGGTTGTCGCCAAATGGTTATGATATTCGATCATGGTGATCGCACGCAGCGCCTCTTCTGAGGTGCCGGCGAAGCGATCGTTGACCTGCATCTTGTAGAATTGGCGACCATCTTCAGTGACCGTATCGAATTTGACGATCGGGTCTTTATTTGTGCCGGCATAGTACCCGTCCGAAATGATCCGCCCTTTGTGGCTGAAGTTATCATAGGTTGGGTTGTACAGATCAATCGTGTTGGCGAAGTGGCTCGCTCGCGCAGGCAAGTCGCCATTGAGTGTTCCCTCAAGCGGCTTTCGTGGCTTGAGACTGTTTGAGGGTTGAGCGGCGACTTCGACAGTATCGATGTTGAAGTGCCGATCCACTAAGTCGACCGAGCCATCGCTATCACCGTCTAAGAAGCGCGCGTTGAACTGCGTATCGATCGGGGTCAGATAGTTACCCAGTTCTTTATGGTGTCGTCGACCGATGGCGCGTTTTCGGATGTTGTCGCCGATCGTCTCCCAGTCGTCTCTCTTGAGCGCACCTTCGATGATCTCGGTGAGCGCCTTGGCGTCCTCGCCCGTGGTGAACTGCTTGCCGCCGTTTTCGGTGGGTTTGGTGTAGAAGTAGGAGCTGTTGAAGGTCGTGACGAGCTGAGCCTCGGGGAAGGCTTTGCGTACACCATCGAGGTTATCTTTGCCTGAGCATAAGCCAAGAAAGATCAACTTGTCTTCACCGGTTGCCTCTGGCGCTCGCTTGAGACTTCGTCGAGTATTGCCTCCAAGATTCGAATGACCACCATAGACGATCATGTCGTACTTCGGATCGTTGATGTCCTTGAAGCTGTCGTCATCGAAATGCCTCAAGTCGATGTTGACGGTGTATTGTTCGCCGTCCACCCACTTTTTCATCTGCAAATGGCGAGGGTTGTTGTAACCACCACCTTCCGTGACTTTGGTGTACCCGCGTTCTTGCAAGAACTCGGTCATGCCCTCGTAGAAATTCTCCCCGTGCCCGGCTGCGTAGCTGATGTTGAGCTCGCGTTTTCCATCGGCAAACCACTTGTCGTAAGGGAGGGTCGTCGGCGCGATCTGTGCCTTCATACCGTCGACCTCTTTTTGCAAGTCAACGGGGAGCGTTGATCGTTGTTGCACCGCATTAAAGATCATCGAGTCTTTGAGTCCACCGACTGTTTCATTGCTCACCATGGTGCGGTATTGAGCAAAGGCTGCTCGCTTGAGTTCGCCCTCTTCACCTTGGTTGCCCAAGCCGCGAATGAGCTCATGCGTGAGCGTCGCTGCGGCACTACGCGCCTTCGCTTTGGTGTCAGCTGGTAACTCTGAATCGGCTTCGACTTCGCTCAGTAATGATTTGATCGAGCTCAAGGTTTTACTTCGCGTCTCCACAGAGACTTGATTGTGACTAAATAAGTCGCGTCCGTCAGCCAGTTTGTCTGCGGATTCGGCTGCCTGGCTCAAGCTGGCAATTTGTCCTTCTATGGGACTGGCTGCATCGACGCCTGTCGAGAACCGACCCTCCTTGGATAAGAAGAGGGATGCGTCGGTTGGCTCTAAGCTGCGCGCTGGGTCGTGAGCCAGCGGCGCACCGAGTTGGTGATTGAGTTCGACTGCAAGGTCACTGCGTACACTTACCGAGCCATATTGATCACTCACTTGCAGCGAGTGGGTTTTGCCAGAGTTGATCGCTGCGTTGAGTGCATCGGCTTGATCGCTTGAGAGTTGATCGGCCTCGATTTGCAAGTGCCGAGTGGATACCCCGTGCCAACTTGAATCGCTACGGACAAACAAATCGATTTTTCCATCGCTGACATCAGCGCTAGTTGCGGTATGCGCATGGGGGTTGCTGTTGTGCACCTTATCGAGTTGCTTTGCCGTAATTTCATGGATTTGACCGTTGCGCGGGTCGGTGACCTTTAAGGTAATGCTGGACATGATGAACTCCGGGATGATCAAGCATCCGCACGTAGTCTAAGCGGACGCAGCACTGGCGACAAGGTTCGTCCCTTTATCGGGTATCGCAGCCAAAGGTTTCTCGACAGTTGACCGATGCGCTTAAAACATGTCCACAGAACACCTGACCAAAGGAACATGTTTTGTCCGGACGCCCCAAGCTGTGCCCAAAATGCCGTAAGCTAGTGGGCGCCGATGATCAGACTTGCTATCATTGCGGCGCAAACCTTGGGTTGCGCGGCCGCCTCATGGCGGGCGCCACGCGCACGGCGACGACTGCGGGCGAGGGCATGGCCTGGTGGCGTTTGGTCTTGCTCGCCAACGTGGCGCTGTTTGTGATCGGTTTGCTGGTCACGATACGCAGTGGTGCGCCGATCAGCGGAAGTGGTCTGTTTGGGATGTTGAGCCCGAGCAGTTCGGTGCAGCTGCAACTCGGTCTACAGGTGCAGTCCTTGGTCTTGAGTGGTGACTATTGGCGCTTGGTTACGTGCTTGTTTTTGCACGGTGGACTGATGCATCTCGGCTTCAATATGTACTTTTTAGCCCAGCTCGGACCCACTGCCGAGCAACTGTTCGGCAATCGAGGTTTTTTGCTGATTTATATTCTCGGTGGATTGCTTGGCTCGCTCGTGGAGTTGGTTTTAGGCAATCCGGTCTTGGGCGCAAGCGGTTCGATCATGGCGCTCATTGGAGCGCTCGCAGGCTTAGGTATGAGTCGAGCTGGGACGTGGGATAATGAACTGACGCGCGAGATGATTAAAATCCTGCTTTTCGTGACCATCTTTGGTCTGATTGTCGGCAGTGTCGCTCACGGCGCACACTTGGGTGGATTCGTCGGTGGCGGTTTGACCTTACTTCTTGTCCAGGGCTTGAGACGCCGTCGGGCTCAGGCTGTTTTGCAAGGGTTGAGTCTTGGCACCACGGCATTGGTGGTGGGTAGCTTTGTGATGATGGGCATGAACTTAAGTCAGCCGACGCTGGGTGAGCTTCAAGCCTATGAAAAGTGCGTTCAACACGGCTTGGTGATTGTGCGCGATGCTTCAAAAACCAAGACCAAAGAGCCGCAATGGAATTGTTTCGATGAGATCAGGCCTCGTATGACGGGAACACCAGCTCAAATACTTGATGGGATCGCTGAAGTGATCCGTCAGCCCAATGTACCTGGTGGTCCGGGGCGGCTCGAAGCGTTGATCGAAGAGCACAATGTGTGGATTCGCGGGGAAGCGCGTCGGTTGGGATTAATCCAATGAATCGGGGTCATCTTCTTGGGGTGATCGGTCTCGCGTTACTCGCCCTATGTGTCGTTTGGTGGCTCAATGGACCCAGCAGTACGTCGAACCAAGGGCCTCAGGCGATTGAAGTGGTTACCCAACCTCCGATTGATCTTGAGCTTATGGAACAACGTGAATTGTTGACATTAACGATCCAAAAATTAGCGACTTTTGGGAAGGTGCGGAGCGCGCTCGAATCTGAGATCTCAATTCCCGAGTTTGTTGGGGCGAGTAGCAACACCACGCTTCTCCTCGCCCAACGCCAAACGGGAACGTGGAGCGAGATGGCTGCCCGACAAGATTTGGTTCGCCTGATGGCGCAGATTCGAGGGCGTTTAGGTGGAGCAAAAGTGACCACCGGGTTGGTCAGTGAGTTACCCTTTCCCAATCCCGTTCCTCAGGAACTCAAATCGGGGCGGTGTTGGCGTGTAAAAGCGAGCACGGCAAACGCCCTAAAGGAAGGCTTGTCGAAGCTCAAAAAAGAGTTTGGAGAGCGCCTATGGATTATTGATGATCTGCCGAAGGCTAAGGCTTTTGAAGCGCTCGCATTGCGCATGGAGCTTGAGACCAAGACGGGGAATGCGGCGTTGGTTTTTAGCTTATCTGAAGTCGATCGATTAGACTTGGCCGCTGCGCGTGCGCGGATGCAAGCCATCGATTGCGGTCGAAACGGTGTCGTTGAGGTTTTACCTTTTATCATCGAAGAGTTTCACCACGCACGATTTACTCAAATTGATAACAAGGGTTGGTTGTCGACCAAGGGTGACCGGTTGCTCCTCAAGGTGGATTTGCCCCAGGGCGTAACGCCGCCCAATTGGGGGCGGGTGGTCGCAGGGTTCCCTGGGATGAGTGTGCATCAAACGGGTCAGGGGGGTCGTGTGCAGCTTACCCCCGCCACCGTCCTTCACGATCAATTCGATTTTCGAGTAGCGCCGAATGAGAGGAGTCAGTGGGTGAGTGCTCAGGGCCATGCGCTCCTCATCGTTGAACCCGCGGTAACGACTGAACAACTCGAATCGATCGTCGTGCCTTCGGGTTGGTCGTTGAAATTGACGCATCGGTCGCAAGCCAGACCTTGATCTTCATGGGCTCAATTGCCTAACCATACGAGCTACCTGTGTTGCTGTGAGTATAGGTTTGCCGGAAAGGCGTTGTCGTGAAGCTTGATCATCAAGACAGCAAACCACGCTTTACGCCTGGGTTTTTACCCCCTAGAATCTGGCGAATTTTGGCGATTGCTATGCCGAGCGCCATCGCGCTGGTCACGCAGGGGCTCATCAACCAGGTTGATCTGTTCTTCATCGGACAAATTGGCACGGCGATGGACCCTCAATACACGCCACAAGCAGCAGATTCGGCGAAGCAGTTGCTGGAGTCGGTTCGCACCGATGGGCAGGCGGCTGTCGGGATATCGACGAAGGTGCTGTGGCTGTTTGCTGGTATGCTCTCATCGCTTGCGATCGGCACTCAGGCGATGGTGGCTCGACGCGATGGCGAGGGTGATCAGCGAGCTGTGGGTCAGGTCGCCTTCAATTCCGTCGTCTTGTCGATTGGGTTGAGCGTTGTGTTTACCTTCGTTGCGCTGCTCAGCCTACCTGCGCTTTTTGGCTATATTTCAGCCGGAGCCGAAGGGGTGATTCAGACTGGTATCGCATACAGCCAAGTGCGTTTGGCGTCGTTAGTGATTATTGTGTGGACGGCGTCACAGCGCGCCTTCTTTGATGGCCTCGGCAAAACGTGGATTTTTATGGTCATCGCCTTTGGTATGAACGCGTTCAACATCGTTTTAGACTATGCGTTGGTCTTTGGCGTGTTTGGCTTGCCTCGGCTCGAGACCGTAGGCGCAGCCTGGGCGTCGGCGATCTCTGCGGTTTTGGGTTTGATCGCTTTGGTCGCCTGGAGTGGTCTCGGTAACTTTCGCGAGTTTAAACTGTGGAAGTTGGCCAATATGAGCTGGCGTTTGATGGGTAAGATTTTTGTCTTTAGCCTGCCCAATGGCCTCGCCACAGCGATTATGACCGCTGGTTTCTTGCTCTTTGATAAAGTGGTCGCAGACCTTGATGTTCAGCGGGTCCACAATGAACTGCTGGCCGCTGGTTTGGACCCAGCTTCGATGAGCGAGGCGGCGATCACCAGCGCGGCCGCAAGTTTGGGAACGACGACGAGTCTCTACCAGGCTGCTACTCAGGTCATCATCGCTGTGATGATGGTGTTCTTTATGACTGGGTTTGGCTTTGGTGCTGCGGCTGCGACGTTGGTCAGTCAGCAAATGGGCGCCGGTCATCCCAAAGAGGCGTCCAAAGATGGCTGGTGGACGGTGGTTATCGGCGGTGGACTGATGGCTCTTTTGGGCTTGGTGCTCGTCTTTAGCCCTGAGTCCGTCGCTGCTATCTTTAATCCAGAGGACACTGCCCTTCATGCCGCCGCGGCCACGCCTCTGCGAATTGTCGGTTTTGGCGCGTTCTTTGTGGCTGGAGCACTTATTTTAACGCAAGCGCTCTACAGCGCAGGTATGCCGCGATTCGTCGCCGGTGTGACGGTGGTCGGTATCGTTTGGTTAGTTCCTGGCGCTCGATGGTTCAGCATGGGGCTGGGTTGGGGGCTTCCCGGAGTATGGCTTGCGGCGATCGTCTTTGTCTTGATTTTGTTTGTGTGCATGGGCTTGATGTTTGCATCGGGTCGTTGGCATCGACTTCAGATCTAGGCGCATGTGGAATAAACCTACAGCCCAATCGTGACGAAGCGCGTGGGCAAGGGTAGGTGATTTGAGACGACGGCGCGGCGGTATAGTTTGGGTGCTCATCATTGTGACAGCGGTGCTGTCAGTCGCTGGCGCTGGTGTCGCTGGCTGGGGTTATTGGCACTTTTCCCGGTCCTTACCGCGTATCGATTCGCTTGGTGATTATAAACCACCATTGATTACGAAGGTTTGGGATCGCGAAGGAAAGCGCTTGTTAGCGTCCTTCTTCGATCAGCGACGAACCATTGTGCCCCTTGATCAGGTGCCTCAGGTGGTTGTTGATGCCTTCTTAGCAGCTGAAGATGATGGATTCTTCGAGCATGGCGGGGTCGACTATCTCGGTATTGTTCGTGCCGTGTTCAAAAATATATTTTCCGGTCGCAAAGCGCAGGGTGCCTCAACGATTACTCAACAAACTGCGCGCGCTTTTTTGCTGACTAAAGAGAAGACCTACGTTCGCAAGATCAAGGAAATCTTACTGACCTGGCGCATTGAAGAGCGGTTTAGCAAACAAGAGATTCTCTATTTGTATCTCAATCATATCTATTTTGGCGCTGGCTCTTATGGTGTTCAAGAGGCGAGTCGCCACTACTTTGGTCATGATGTCGGCGAGGTCACTCTTGCAGAGGCGGCGATGCTTGCGTCGCTGCCGAAGAGTCCCAATAATTATAACCCTTTACGGTTTCCTGATCGCGCCAAGCAGCGACGCGAATGGGTCTTAGATATGATGGTGAAAAAGGGCCTGTCGAGCGCTGAGGATGTTCAGCAAGCTAAAGCGGATGGACTTAAGCTGGCGCCGAGCGAAAATCCTTATCTCGATGTTGCGCCTTATTATGCGGAGCATGTGCGTCGGATGCTCGAAGAAGAGTACGGGCGAGAGACTCTGTATAACGGAGGACTCGATGTCCGCAGCGCGGTTGATTTACGGGTGCAAGCGGCCGCTCGAACGGCGCTCAAGCGTGGTCTTGAGCGCGTGGATCGCGCTCAGGGCTACAGGGGCCCGTTATGGCGAGCCGAGAAGCCGGGTGACCTCAAGACGCTTGCGACTCGCTTGGCTGCGCGACCCTTGGCTTCAGGAATGATGTGGGATTTGCGCGGTTTGAACGCTGAGGCTTTAGCGACACAACAAGCGTTTGATGAGGCGATCGTCCCGGTCAAGCCAGGACCGGGAATGCGAGTCGGGGTTCGTCTCGTTGAGTTGAATGTTGATCCAAAGACCAAGAAGAAAACAAAAAAACGCGGTCGTAAACGCTTTGCACGCGTAGAATTTGGTGGCGGGTACACGGGCTTAGTCGACTTGGGTCAGCGCGCCTGGCAGAAGATTCTGCCCGGCAATATGGGGCGAGTTTGGGGTAAGGGACAACGTCCATATAGTGGCTTAAACCCTGGCGATGTGGTGCTGGTTGAGCTGTTAGGTATTGACGGTAATGAACTGACTTTAAGGCTGGATCAGAAGCCCTTGATTCAAGGCGCTTTGGTCGCGATTGACCCCAGGACTCGCGATGTCGTTGCGATGGTTGGTGGCTACGATTTTAGAGACAGCC
>CACGMS010000050.1 GCA_902574205.1 uncultured Candidatus Hydrogenedens sp.
ATGGAGCCCACGACCACTTCAATCCACCCTGCGTCACGAATCCCTTGAAACACCGACGACACCTCCAGTCCAAGTCGTTAGTCAGCGTTCTCGCTGCGGGCAAGATGCAACCATCGTTGCGCGACGACGCGCGAGAAAATTGTGCTATCGGGTGGTGGTCTTGTGCTCGTTTTTTGGTTAGCCAAGATCTGCATTAGAGGTACTATGCGCTCGGATTCTCGCCCTCCCACACCAATTTCGCGAATCGGTACAATGGCCGAACTCGGGCCAGGTATGGAAGTCTTTGGGGACTACTACCTGCTCGGCCGGGTAGGATTGGGTGGAATGGCAGAGATCTTTCGCGCTCGTCGGTTCCAAGAGCCGGTGGAAGGCAGTGAGCTCGGACCCTTTGGCCGTGCGAGTCGGCGCCGTATCTACGACGCACCGATTGTTGTGCTCAAGCGACTGCTCGTCGAGCAAGCCAAGAACCCCTTCTTTCTCGATAACTTCATTATGGAAACGGACATCACCAGGCTCTTTGACCACCCGAACGTTGTCAAAACGCTGCAAAGTGGTGATGTTGAAGGTGTCTTTTACTTGGTGATGGAATACGTCAGTGGGGTCAACCTCAACACCCTGCTCGGCAAGCTGGCAAGCCAGCGCGAACGCATGGATCTGCAGCTCGCCTTATTTATTGTCTACAGTGCCGCCAGTGCTTTAGACTACACGCACAATTTCCGCATGCCGAGCGGCCGACGCAGTCGCTTCGTTCATCGCGATCTCAGTCCCCATAATATTTTCCTTGGCTTTGGCGGAAAGGCGAAGCTTGGCGACTTTGGCGTGATCCATATGGATGCGCTGGAAGGCTCCGCAGAAGGTGCCGTGGTCACCGGCAAACTCGGTTATCTGAGTCCCGAGCAGGTCTCTGCTCAAGAACTCGATGAACGCAGTGATCTCTTTAGCCTGGGCATCATTCTCTACGAATGCATCACGGGGCGGCGGCTCTTTTACGCTCGACGCGGCGAGCGTGAAACCGAGGTCATGAAGCGGATCAGAGAAGCTAAGATCCCCTCGATGCAAGAGATCGTACCCAGCCTGCCCAAAGCTCTTGAGGATCTCGTGTTCTACTGCCTCCAGGCTCAGCCCAGCGAACGAATCCCCTCGGCCGATCTCCTCATGACCGAACTGAGGCATTTTATTGAATCTGAACCACGGACTGCTAAGGATTCGTTAGCGAACCTATTGATCGACTTATTCCCAAAGCAACACGCAGAATTTCTTAGGGACCTTGAGCATGGCCTTATCCGTAGTTGAGCTGGATGAGCTGCACCAACAGCTCGACCTGTGGCGAGAGCAAGGTCTGAGCATCGGCTTTGTTCCGACGATGGGCGGACTCCATGAGGGGCACTGCTCGCTGATGCGTCAAGCCCAATCGCTCTGCGACCGCTTGGTGGTCTCAATTTTCGTTAACCCGACCCAGTTCGCGCCCCATGAGGATCTCGAAGACTACCCAAGAGACGCCCAAGGTGATCACAACAAATCCGAGGCAGCAGGGGCCGATTTAGTCTGGCTCGCTCAACACCAGGATATTTATCCACCGAACTGGTCAACGACCATCGTACCTCAAGGCGTCGGTTTAGGATTAGAGACCGACCACCGCCCCCACTTCTTTACTGGTGTCGCTACGGTCGTCGCTCGTTTGTTGACATTGGTTCGACCAGACGTCGCAGTGTTTGGCGAAAAGGATTACCAGCAGTTGTTGGTGGTCCGACAACTCAACGACGATCTGCGCCTTGGTGCAAAGATCGTTGGCGGGCGCTTGATTCGTGACGGGGACGGACTGGCGCTGAGTAGTCGTAATGTGTACCTTGGTCCCGAGGCTAGAGAACAAGCACGGACCGTCCCCAAAGCACTTCAACTGATGTGTGAGGCTTACGCCAGTGGAGAGCGTGATCCGTCGACTCTGAACGCGCTCGGCGAAGTGACGCTTAGCGACCAAGGTCTCAGCATCGACTATTGCCGTATTGTATCGAGCACCAACCTTGAGGCACCCATGGACCTGCTCGATGATTCTCCGCAATCCTGGCGAGCGTTAATTGCAGCACGCTGTCATGGCATTCGGCTACTCGACAACTGTGCTTTGGATGACCCACCATGGCGCTAAAACCGGTACGTGTCGATTCGCCAGCCTTCGCGCGGCTGGGTAACATCACACTACGAGACCGCGAAAAACGCGTCACCCGCGCGCAAACCCTCGCCTATTCTCGGTTGGTCATCCTAGCGGTTGGAATGGGCTTACTGGCTGTTCCCGCCTGGGCGGCGAGTATGAACTTAGTGACGGAGCAAATCCTCACTTGGTATCTCATCATCATCGCCTACACTGCTCTTCATGTGGTCGTGCTTCGACACCCCTCGCTCGGTGTCCCGGTTACGGCGGTGACCACGGTTGCCGATCTGATTGCGATCAGCTGGCTCGTTTATGCGAGCGGTGGTCTCAACAGTTCGCTCGTCGGCTTATTACTCATTCACACCACCGTCGTTGCGCTCGTCTTCCCCAATCTATTCATCATGATCGCGCCCTTGGCGACCTTCGGCGGTATCGCCGTTGCGACCGCACTCGACGGTCAACCGATCGTCAACCTCGCCTATCAAGTGGCGTGGTATGCAGGGCTCAACTTGATCATCGTAGCGACGGTCGTTCACATCTCAAGACGCGACGATGAGCAAACACGCGAGATTCTTGCGCTCGAAAAACACCTCAAGGCGAACGCCGTAGTCGATGAGCGCAATCGCCTGGCGCGTGAAATGCATGACGGCATTGGAGCAGCGCTCAGTGGGCTGATTATCCAAGCAGAGTACCTCAAGTCGATGCTTGATGAACCCGAAACCAAACAAGAAGCCGAAGAACTCTATGAGCTGGCGCAAACAGCGATTGAGGAATTGCGCCGAAGTCTGAAAATGATGCGCGCAGACTTCGAACTCGTACCTGCCCTACTTGAGCACTGCAATGGCGCAGCGAGTCGCTATCGCATCACGGTTGATCCTGACCTGCAGGAACCGCCTCCAGGGATTCCAAGCGATCAGCAACTCGCCATCTTTCGGGTACTGCAAGAGTGCATCGCCAATGCCGTCAAGCACGGTCAGGCGAAACGCATTTCTGTGCAGCTGAGTTTCCGGACCAACAAGCTCGTTCTTGAGGTCGAAGACAACGGCAAAGGCTTTGACCCGACCTTAGAAAAACATGGTCATTACGGACTGATCAACATGCGCGAGCGCGCCATCCGCTGGGGCGGCGGGTTCACCTTGGAGTCGGCCCCTGGAGCCGGCTGCCGAGTGATCTTTTCGGTGCCGTTTACGCCACCTGAGATCGCTGTGCCTGACGAGCTTTTCGAAGCCAGCCAAATCCGCTTAGCGCGCCTTGACAACTAAGGCTTACTGCTGACCCATGCGTTCAAGTTTGCCCGCCACCACCGATTCGATTTTGCGTGCAAACAGCTTGAGGGCAAAGGGTAACTTACCCTCAACGATAATCGTTTGCCCCTGAACGTAAGCGGTCGCTTTGACGCCACGGCCGGCTCCCTCTAAGCGGGTGTCGCTCACCCACTTATGCTTGCCGATGTAATCGCTGTACTGACTGAGTAAGTAGTCGGCGTTGTCCTTGAACAAAGCCTCCACCTCGTCCGCGGTCTTATCACTGTAGGTATGACTGACTTTCATCATGACCCTTTCAACACGTTGCGGCTAATCACCACCCGCTGAATCTCACTGGTGCCCTCATAGATACGCGTCACTCGGGCATCACGATACAAACGCTCAATCGCATAATCTTGAACGTAGCCATAACCACCATGAATCTGTAGCGCCGAATCCACGGCACGGCAGCACGCCTCTGAAGCATAGACTTTGCACATACTCGCCGCTTGCGTCATCGGCTCGCCTTGATCGCGCAAACTTGCCGCTTTGAGCATCAACAGGCGCGTGGCTTCTAAATCGGTGCCGATATCGGCGATCATAAACTGCAAGGCTTGGTGCCGATTTAGAGGCTGACCAAAGGCTTTGCGCTCCTCCATGTAACGCGCTGCTTCGACCAGCGCAGCGCGCCCGATCCCGAGCGCCTGCGACCCAATCCCGATCCGGCCGCCATCGAGGGCGTCCATGGCGATGCGAAAGCCGATGCCTTCATCGCCCACCCGGTAGCGTTGGTTCACGCGTACGTTCTCAAGGGTTAGTGGGACAGTATTCGAGCCTTTGAGACCCATTTTGCGCTCTTCAGGACCCACGATCAGACCTGCCGCATCGCCAGGCACCAAAAAGGCTGAGATCCCGCGCGTCCCCTCACCGGTTCGTGCCATCACCAGAACCCAGGAGGCGTACGACCCGTTAGTGATCCACTGCTTGGCGCCATTGATAATGTAGTCGTCACCGTCGCGCTCGGCTTTGGTGCGTAGCGCCGCCGCGTCGCTGCCACAGTGTGGCTCACTCAAGGCAAACGCCCCGACCTGACCGCCCGCTCCTGAGCACAAGTCAGGGAGCACCTCAGCGCGCAGTTCGGCGCTGGCGAAGGTAGCGACCGCCGATGCGGTCAAGTTGTTTACCGCCATGGTCACCGCCGTCGATGCGCAAGCCTGCGCGATTTCGGCGAGTGCGAGCGCATAGTTGACGTAGCCCATGTCGCTGCCGCCGTCGGCCTCGGGCACCAGCATGCCTAAGAAACCTTGCTCGGCTAAGGGTGCGATAAGATCGCTCGGAAAGGTACCGGTTTGATCACGATGCTCGGCGCCAGGTGCCACCTGCTGCGCCGCAAACTGCCGCGCCATATCCACTAACATTTGCTGTTCTTCGGAGAGTTGGAAATTCATCGCAGCGCCTCCTGTAAGACGGCTCGGGCAATGACGATGCGCTGCACCTCACTAGTGCCCTCGTAAATCTCGGTGATTTTCGCATCACGAAAGTGACGCTCGACCGGGTACTCGGTCACATAGCCATTACCACCAAAGACCTGAATAGCCTGCGTTGTCACCCACATCGCGGTCTCGGCGGCGGCGAGCTTCGCCATGGCGCTGAGTTTGCCATAATTAGCCTTGGCGTCTTTGAGCTGCGCCGCCTGATGCGTCAGCAGACGTGCGACTTCGATGCGCGTCGCCATATCGGCGAGCTTAAAGGCAACCGCCTGATGCTCGGCAATCGGCTTGCCAAAGGTTTTGCGCTCTAAGCTGTAATCACGAGCAGCCCGATACGCAGCCTCAGCGATACCGAGCGCCTGCGCCGCGACCCCAATGCGACCGCCGTCTAAGGTGCTCATCGCCACCTTGAAGCCCTCGCCGAGCTCACCGAGCAGATTGGCTGCGGGCACTCGGCAGTTCTCAAAGAACAGCTGCGAGGTCGACGACGCTCGAATCCCCAATTTATCTTCTTTTTTACCGAGGCTAAAGCCGGCAGCGTCTTTGTCCACGAGAAACGCCGAGACGCCGCGATGCCCTGCGCTTCGATCCGTGGTTGCAAAGACAATAAAGGCGTCCGCCTCATAGGCGTTGGTGATCCACGCCTTGGTTCCGTTGAGGATATACTCGTCACCGTCGAGTTCAGCAGTGGTGCGCATGGCGGCGGCGTCCGAGCCGTTGCCGGGCTCGGTCAGCGCAAAGGCGCCGAGCTTCTCACCGCTGGCATAGGGAGCGAGCCAAGTCGCTCGTTGCTCCGGGCGAGCGTAGCGATGAACCGGGTCGCAGTAGAGCGAGTTGTTCACGCTCATGATCACGCCGCACGATGCGCAGCCGCGGCTGATCTCTTCCATGATGATCGCATAGGTCAGGTTGTCCGCTCCCGTTCCGCCTTCTGATTCGGGAATGGCGATACCCATCAAGCCCATCTCGGCCATCGTTTTGACCGCATCGGCTGGGTAAACATGACCTTGGTCCCAGGCTCCGGCGTTGGGTGCCAACGTGTTGTCCGCCAGCGAGGCGCAGGTGTCTTTGAACATCTGCTGTTCTTCATTGAGCCTAAAATCCATCGTCTATTTCCCCGTAAATCCAGCGCGCCGCTTCTCGACAAAGGCTGCCATGCCTTCTTGTCCATCGGCGGTGCCAAATTGAATACCAAAGGCTTGCTGCTCAAAGGCGTTGCCGCGTTCTGCAGGAAGGTCCGCCCCCGCACGAATCACGCGCTTGGCGTTGGCGACAGCAAGCGAGCCTTTACTGGCGATCAAAGCCGCTTGTTCTTGAGTTTTTACAAGCACCTCACCGGGCTCGTACAAAGCATTGGCTAAACCAATACGCAGCGCCTCTTCGCCGCGCACCATCTCCGCTGTTGCGCACAGTTCCAACGCTTTGGCTTGACCCACTCGGCGCACCAAGCGGATGGTTCCACCAAAGCCAGGGATCAGACCCAGATTGACTTCGGGTTGACCGAACTTGGACTTCGCCGAGGCGTTGATCCAGTCAGCAGCCATCGCCAATTCGCAGCCACCGCCTAGGCAAAAGCCTTCTACAGCGGCGATCCACACCAAGCGGCTCTGCTCCATCAGGGCAAAGACGCGGTGTCCATGAGCCGAGAACGCGCGCGCCTCCTCGGCACCAAAGGCTTGCATCGCTTTAATGTCCGCACCGGCGACGAACGCTTTGGTGCCGGCGCCAGTCAGCACGCCGGCGCGCACCTGCGGGTTCGCTTCGACCTCAGCGAACGCTTGCTCAAGGGCGTTGAGCACGTCGGTGTTGATGGCGTTGAGCGCTTCGGGTCGGTTGACCGTTACGGTCGCGACGGCACCTTCAATCGAAGTCAGGACCACACTCATGAATCAGCCTTCCGCATAGTTGTAGACCCCGCGACCGCTCTTGCGGCCGTACCACCCAGCGTCCACGTACTGAACAAGCAAGGGGCACGGACGATACTTGGTATCACCGAGTCCATCATGAAGCACGCGCATGATCGCCAAACACGTATCCAAACCAATAAAGTCAGCGAGGGTTAAAGGTCCCATGGGCTGATTCGTTCCATACTTCATCCCCGAATCGATATCCTCGGCCGTTCCGATGCCCTCATAAAGGACGTAGAAGGCTTCATTGATCATGGGCATCAGGATCCGATTGACGATAAAACCAGGGTAATCCTTGGAGCCGCTGATCACCTTACCTAAGCGCTCGGCGAGCTCGCAGGTGGTCTCGAAGGTCGCATCCGACGTCGCAATACCGCGAATGATCTCAACCAGCTTCATGATCGGCACCGGGTTCATAAAGTGCATGCCGACCACCTGCTCGGGGCGCTTGGTCGCCGCAGCGATGCGCGTGATCGAGATCGAGCTGGTGTTTGAGGCTAAAATCACGTCGGGGCGACAAATCGCATCGAGCTTTTCGAAGAGGTCACGCTTGATCGCTTCGTTCTCGACGATCGCTTCGACGACAAAGTCAGCCGCAGCCAGCGCCTTGAGCTCGCTCGACGTGGTCACCCGTGCGGCGACCTCATCCGCCTGTGCTTGCGTCATTTTCTCTTTACGGACAAAGCGAGACAAGGACTTCTCGATGGTGGCTTTCCCTTTGGCGCAGGCCTCCAGGTTCAAGTCGACCATGATCACCTGCAAGCCAATGCCCGCAGCGACTTGAGCGATTCCGTTACCCATTTGCCCGGCGCCGACGACGCCTAAGGTTTGAATACTCGACATGATTAACTCCAACTGTCTTCGCGCCGAACGATCAGCGCCACGGCTTCGCCGCCGCCGATGCACAGCGAGGCACAACCCGTGCTCTTTTGTGTGTCTTTGAGGTTATGCAGCAAGGTCACCAAAATCCGGCACCCGCTGGCACCGATAGGATGTCCTAACGCCACGGCGCCGCCTTTGACGTTGACCGTGTCATGACCCAAGCCCAAGCCGTCCATATTGACCAGCGAGACCAAGGCGAAGGCTTCGTTGATCTCGTGCAGATCAATGTCTGTTGCCTCCACCCCTGCTCGATCGCAGGCTTTGCGTACGGCGCCTTCAGGCGCTGTAGTGAACCAGGTCGGATCTTGGGCATTGCCAGCGTGACTCACGATCGTTGCGAGGATCGGCCAGCCCTTCGCTTCGGCGACTTCACGAGCCGCTAAGATCACAGCTGCGGCGCCGTCGTTGATCGTCGATGCATTCCCTGCGGTGATCGAGCCTTCTCGATCAAAGGCAGGACGCAGCGCAGGCAGCTTCTCGATCTTACCGCGCCCAGGCTCTTCGTCGGTATCGACTACCGTATCGCCGCGCCGACCCTTGACCGTCACGGGGGCGATCTCTTCGGCAAACGCACCGGAGTTCACCGCCTCTTGAGCGCGCCGATAACTCTCGGCGGCGAACGCATCTTGGCGCTCTCGGCTGATCGAGCGGTCTTTGGCGCAGACCTCTCCGGCGTTGCCCATGTGAAAGTTCGAGTACGGATCCCAGAGCCCATCGTGCACCATGGAATCGATCACTTTGCCGTGACCCATGCGGTAGCCGTCACGCGCCTTGGGCAGCAGGTATGGCGCCGAGCTCATGTTCTCCATGCCGCCAGCGACGACCACGTCGTTCTCGCCAGCGGCGATCGAGCTCGCACCAAACATCACGGTTCGAAGACCGGATCCGCAGACCTTGTTGACGGTGGTGCAGGGCACGCCTTGGGGCAAGCCAGCAGCCAAAGCGGCTTGGCGAGCAGGCGCCTGACCAGCGCCCGCAGGCAAGACCATGCCCATGAACACTTCATCGACGGCCTCGGCAGGAACACCTGAGCGCTCAAGGCATGCTTGGATGGCGACCCCACCTAAGGTGATCGCCGGCACACTCGAAAGTGCCCCTTGAAAAGACCCCATGGGGGTTCGACGAGCGGCAACGATGACGACCTCGCGCATGGCTGCTCCTTATGGTTTTAGTGACGCTTCGTGACGCATCGCCGAAGGCGGGTCAACTCGAAGCGCGTTGACCGTATCACGAAAAGGTAACAAACCGGTCAAAACAAGTACCCAAGGGACCATGCGTTTTCTACTCATCACGCTCTTGATTAGCTGCAGCGCACTCGATGCGCCGCCGGCGCAGCAGCGCTTAGCCTCAAGCGGGCAAATCCTTGCTGCTTATTACGGACTTGATGAGCTCCCTTTGCTTGCCCTGCTTCCCTGCGAAGCCTGGGTCCGAGGTCAAAACGGCATGCCGGTCACCTTTTCGGTGCGCATCGACGACGACTCGATGTCGGTCGACGACTTTACCGTCACCTCGGGCGACGGAAGAGCGGTCACCCCAACCTGCGCCACCCTTCGACCAGCGACCGAAAACCTCGAGCGACGCACGGTCTTACTCGCCGGCGATTTTGGCACGCCCGACCTGCCGCCAAAGGCCGTTGAAGTCACCGGACACTTACTCGATGAAAACGGAGAATCACTCACCGGCCTGCGCACCGAGCAGATCACGCCCTTGGCTGCAGGCCCTAGTCTGGTGCTCGCTGAGCGCTACTCGCCGGCAACGCCCGAGTTTGCCGATGATTGTCCCGAGCAGACGCAGCAGATTGTCCAGCTCGTTTGGGATGGCGGCGTGACGGGACCGCAAGGCGCGGACTTAGGCGATGCGCAACGACTAGGTGTTCATGTCACGCTGACCGACGAGTCGGTGGTTCAACCGCTGGCGCTGTCCGATGATGACCCGGATAACTTTGTCCTGGCGTGCTTAGCCTCCAACTCGCCCGCTGTCTCGGTGCGAGCAGACGCCGATCTGTTTTATGACCCGGGCGATGACGCCAACGCCGAGTCGCAGACTGAGGTCGTCTTTGGGCATCGGTGAGTTCAAAAACACGCCATGGAAGTAAAGCGTTTGATATCAGCGCACGGCGATTGAGAAGAAGCGCTGCGCCGTGCAAAGATCAGTTGTCGAGGGTGCATCACTCACCGAGCACCAGTTTGACGCTTCGATCGCAAACCTTGCAAAATAAGGTGCGTTTGTATTCTGGATACAGACTCGACCATAAGTGGTGATCTCATCTTTCCAATCGGCACTGCACGGCGAGGCATCTGACAGCCAACTACGGCTGCCGTAGCGCAACCAAGCAGTAACGCTCGATTCACCACCGACAGATACTTCTGTTTCGAGGTCACCGCGCTCGATTTGTGTTGGAGGTCTGGCGCGCCAATCTTCTGGTATAGGCAATCGTGCGTAGCGAGTGTCGACAACAACACCATCCTGACGCTGACCCGCGCCCTGACCTCGATACGCCAGCAGTGCTTCGTTCACCGATTCCATAAGCATCATTCCATCGGCAGGCAGACCATAGGCATCAGCTTCCCATTCAAACCTTTGACCTTCTACTCGCTGAGACGAATCCACCAACCTTGGAAACACAATTGTCCAACCACCGCCATCGGTCTCCATGTCGCAATAGGCTTCAAAGGCGTCTGCCGAATCGCCACCATTGGGATCGATCCAATACGTTCCAGACGAGCTATTTGGATCGCTTTCGTGCAAAGCTAAGCACGAGCGGCTTGGGGTATCTGGTCCAGGCGTCTGAGCGATCGGAGCTCTGCAAAGTCGAACATTATCAAACTTAGCGCCATGATTGTCTGCGGAGTCATGGCCGGCATGAAGATACATGGTTGAAAATGAGGTCACGCGCGAGTCGACTTTCTCGCCGACTAAATCGCCATCGAGGTACAGACGCATAGCGCGTTGAGGTTGCCACTCTAATCGCACCCGATAAAATACGTTGACCTGTGGCTCGAACTGACGAGCGATCAGCACCCGATCACTCGAAATCGGTTCATTTCCGTGATCAGAATTATAGTACAGGTAGAGCCCACTCGGGCTTCCGTTTTCATTGTTTCTGTTCAGCACAATGTGATAGCCATTGTGGCTAACTCCATGATCGCCTTGATGCGGTTCATCGCTCCTAAGAGTCGCCGAGCTGGTCGAACTCGAAGTGCGAAGCGCAACATCTAGCTCGAATTCAAAAGCCTCTTGGATTGTGAGTTCGTTTTCATTGGGAGGCGTTCGCCGAAAGACTGCTTCAGCTTTACCCCAGTATCCCCTTGATCGTTCGACCAATAAACTTCCATCTAAGACGGATACCAAACCTTCACGCGTGATCAATTCATTACCCGCTACCCACTCGCTTTGGTTGGTTTCAAAATTATTTTTGAAATAACAATTGAAGACACAATCGTTGCTGCAATCATCATCATCAAGCCCATTCCCGTCATCACACTGCTCGAAATCTTCGACGCTGCCATTACCGCAACTTGCTCCAGCATCAACGGCTCCTGAAGCCGCATCACGGACCACGCCCGAATCCGGCGACGAAGCGCTCGCATCCTGCGCCGGACCAGCGTCAATCGGCAAACCCGTCGCTAAGCAGACACCGCGCTCGCATATCGTTCCCGACGGACACACGTCTGAACCGGCGGTGCAGGCTTTTGCGAGCCCTCCAGCCGAATAATCGACTTGATGACAACCCACAGCGATCGCAACGCCTAAAACACAACTCAGTCGACTCACCAAATCCATGTGGTCACTCCCGCGGCAAGCGAACCCAGCCCTGCGTAGAGCAAGCCATTGCCCAAGTTTGCAGCCGACTCAAGCGCATTGGCGCTATCGACGGAGCGTTCCTCATCGTGAGTATCCTGCGCACTATTCACGAGTGCATAACTCGCCGCGACAACGCCTAAACCAACCGCCAAAAGGGACCCACTTAGCACACGAGACTTCACTCCCTTTGGTTCCTTTACGCTCGCAACCTGCGGCGGCAACGATGCGGTCTTTTGTTTCGAATTGACACTCTTGACCAGGTCCAAAACCGCACCGTTCAAACCATCAATCAATCCCTTCTCATCGTTGTAAACTTTGGTGACGCGCTCAGCCACTCGAGCGTCTTCCACCTGCAGCAGCTTAAGATTGAGTACAAATCGTCCGCCCACGGTGCCCAGACTCCCCGTCGCCAAGTAGGGAACACCCAGCGCACCGCCTAACTGAGCAAGGCAGCTGTCTTCGTCGCAACCTAACGCTTGCTTCTGCTGCTCCATACTGATCATCGCTTGTATATCAGAGCTACCGATCACAGACGAAAACCGCCCACTCGATTTTAATCCACTCAATAACGTATCGGTTAGGATTTTGACTAAACTGTCATCCACGCCTCGCTCGGCGGCTATATCGAGCGCAGCTAAGCCAGGCTTTGCGTCTTGATCGGCGGTTGGCGGGGCGCCCAGCAACAACACGAGAAGGGGCAAAGAAAACATTATCTAAGTCTCCGCTACGCTTAGTTGACCTGTAGTCGACCAAATGTCGATAGCCGGCTAGCCTCTTCGGCTTCTCGGTACAGCCCACCGGTCATGGTAAAGAAGCTGCTGACCGGCTCATCCGCCATACTGTTCAGGTAGCCTTGATACTGCATAAACGTTGGAACTTCGCTTGTGCAGCGCTTGGTATCGCCAGCGCAGCGATAAGCAAGAAAGCATTACGGATACCTGTAAACATGTTGCCCTTACCTCTTTCGAAGCCTCGATGGTGGCTCTGAGTTGATCCTACCGCGAGACAGTCGGATAAAATTCGTACCAACGACACGAATATTCCGAGTTCTGTCGGACCCCTGCTCGATACATCCGCGACACCAAACGAAGATATCGAAATGGTCCCGAGGGTTTCGCCCATCGCTCATGGTCGCGACTGTTTTGAGGCTCAGAGGAACGAACGAAGTGAACCGTCTGCCAACCCCCATTATTTTGCGTCGAAACCTGGATGAGACATTCGAACCGATCATACGAACCGTTGTGGTTGATATTTCTCATCTGCATCTCGACTCGATAGCGAAACTGATGCAGCTCGAACAAGCTACCCAAATCGTAAACTGCGCTGGCATTCAAGTCGATTTGACCCGGCGTATTGCGAACGACCACTTCTGCTTGTCCATCAGCTAAGTCGAGCCCATTGCCTTGACCATTGTCACCGACGAAAACCCCACTCCTCAGCTTTAAGCGATAAAGTGCTTTCGCCTCGGCAGCGTTTGGCAACTGCAAATCCGCTACGCCGGCTTCGCCCTGCGGTCCCTGGGCACCTGCAGGACCAGAAGCACCTTGCGCGCCGGCTGGTCCTCGCTCTCCTTGGATACCCTGCGGACCGCGCAGGTCCACGTAGCTACCCCAGCTATCGACGGCGTCTCGAAAGCGTAGTTGCGAGCCGTTCCATTGATGAGCTGGCATCGGACCGATCAAACCGCGCTGACCCTGTGTGCCGGTTTCACCTCGAGCGCCGTGAGCGCCGACTGGTCCACGTTCCCCGGCGGCACCACGCTCACCCCGTATCCCTTGATCACCCTGCGGACCTTGAGCACCGACTGCACCTCGGACGCCTTGCGCGCCCGTTTCACCGCGCAGACCTTGGGGTCCCTGACTGCCCTGAGGACCTTGGACTCCCCGTTCACCTGGGGCACCTTGCGCGCCGGTTTCACCGCGCACACCTTGTGGTCCCTGATCCCCTTGTGGACCCGCCTCACCGCGTTCGCCCTGCGGACCTTGTAACCCAGCGATCTCACCCACCCAGCGACCGTTCTCATCGATCACCGGCTGACCGCCTACGCTCACTGTGCGCGGCGTGATGTCGCCCACGGCGTTATCGGCGATGCCCGCATGAAAGGCATGAGCAACCGTCGAGACCGCCTCACGCGGCTCGAGGGTATCGCCTTCAACGCTCACTTGCAGGTAGAGTTGCCCTTGTCCAAACACGACGCCATCGATCGGTATGCGATCGCCCAAGCGAACCGCAAAGCGCCCGGCGGCGACCTCAACGCCCTCGCGCGCCTCGGACCACACCGGCTCGCCGCCGTCGGCTTCTCGGTACAGCCCAAAGGTCATGGTAAAGAAGCCACTGACCGGCTCGTCCGCCATGCTGGTGAGGTAGCCTTGGTATTGCATGTAGGGCGGAACTTCGGCTTGCGCAGCGCTTGCTAGCGCCAGCGCAGCAACCAGAAGAAAGGCGCTAGGGATTCGGCTCAACATGCAGTCCCCCTTTGAGTTTGAATCGGTTGCCACTCGCTTGCGTGTGGCTTTGCCCGGCG
>CACGMS010000051.1 GCA_902574205.1 uncultured Candidatus Hydrogenedens sp.
GCGGGCCCGAACCTTTAGGTGGTGAACAAGGGGCAACGGGTTCCTGCGCTGAGTTGCCCAACAGCGGGAACCACGTCGGCCTTTGTTTTCCTGGTGGCGGTGTGGGCGAAGGGCAAACTTGTAACCCGAATGCACCTCGCGGCTCAGTGGATGCGCATTGTCAGCCGGGTCTTTCCTGCAAACCCGATGATGCTCAAACCTCTAAATGTCGTCAGTTGTGTACGCTGAGCGGCGCAAACGGCGCACCACGCAGTTGTCCAGGCGATCAGGTCTGTTTGCATGATACGGGCTGGGGCGCGACGGGGTTCTGTACTCCGCCAAGGCTGCAGTGCCGTATTGGGGATCAATCCGCTTGTCCTCAAGATATGCGCTGCCATATCCCTCGCATGTGGGTTAATTCAGGCGCTTGCCATCAAACTGTTCAACTAGCTGCGCGCGACGGAGCGTGCACAGAAGACAGAAACTGTCCGAACGGCCAATACTGTTATGACCGCACTCGTTGCCGCGATATTTGTACGCAATCCTGTCGACAGGGCGAGCGCTGCTACAAGTGGGGTAATGATGATGAGTTGGGGTATTGTATTCCCAATCCGCCACCACCACCCGCACCCTAGTTGGGACTTTAACCGATGAGGCGACGAGTGGCTTTGGTAACGGGCGTCACTGCCGGGTTTGGTGAAGCGGCGGCGCGTCAACTGCACGACTTGGGTTGGCACGTGGTTGGCACTGGGCGTCGATTAGAGCGTCTTGAGTCGCTTGGCTCGGCGTTAAGCGAGCGATTCACGCCGCTGTGTTTCGATGTTCGAGACCCCAGCGCGTGCGCTGAAGCGCTTGATTCTCTGCCTGATCCCCTGCGCGCCGTTGATCTCTTGGTCAATAATGCCGGTTTAGCGCGTGGCTTGGAACCGGCGCATCAATGCGATCTCAACGACTGGCAGCAGATGATCGATACCAACATCAAAGGGTTGGTCACGATCACCCGCTTGATCAGTCCCGAGATGGTGCACCGGGGTTCTGGGACCATTATCAACATCTCATCAATTGCCGCCGTCTACCCATACCCCGGCGCCAATGTTTACGGCGCCACGAAAGCGTTTGTGACTCAGTTTAGTCTCAATCTGCGCGCCGATTTGCACGGCAGCGGCGTACGCGTCACGACCATCGAGCCAGGACTCGCACAAACCGAGTTTAGCGTGGTTCGCTTTGGCGGTGATACTGAGCGGGCGAAGGCTGCCTACGCGGACACCGATTACCTCACCGCTGAGGATGTTGCCGAAGCCATTTGCTGGGTGGCGGAGCTGCCAAGCCATGTGAACATCAACCGTTTGGAGTTGATGCCTGTGAGTCAATCCTTCGGAGCTTTTCCGATCCACCGAGAGCCCCGCGATGAGTCTTAAGTCGATAAGTCTCGTGCTTGCTACCTTGTCTTTATACTTCCTTGTTTTGGGTTGTGACGTCACCGTTGAGGCAACGCCTGCACCGATGAACGATACCGGGTCAGTTGGGGGTGCTGCTGATGTAGGCTTGGCCCTTGATGCGGACGCAGGACGCGTCGAGCCGGTCGATGCGGGTGGACCGCCGGTTCGGTGCACGCAGAACGAAGACTGCTGGTTTGGTGCTGGCTGTTACCGTTCGCACTGCATGGACCCCGAGTTGATCACCGGCAATTTTGAACGCACACCGATCACCAATGATTGGCATATCGTGACGGTCAGTGTTGATCGAGGTGAACTGTTATGGAGTAACGAGGCAGGCGCCAACTGGGACCTTGAGATTCGAGACGGCGAGCTCTGGACTAAAGAGGATTGCCCTTACGGTGTCCAAGCCCTGCAGTTTGATGGCGATCATACGCAAGTCAACGGCTTGTACTTCCAAGACGAACTGTACGAGCGAGTCGATTAATAGTTAGCGAACCCAGACCTCGGTAAGATGGTTGCGACTGCGGAAGCAGACGCCGCCGCGAGCCAGGGAGTCGCCGCGTGAATAGGTGTACCATTGCACCGACGGAACGGGGAATTCATAAGTGTGCTCTATGTTCGAGAGTTGCTTTGGTGATCCGTCTTCGGTGCATGGAAGCTCGTCGATTCCAGGTAAGCCATAGCTGCGGTTTGAGATAAAATTACCAGAATAGCGAACGGCGCTTACCGGAAACCCAGGCTCTAAATGGTGTCGAGCAGTCCAGCCATTCAAATAGTAGCCTTGGTTGGAAACCACGCCATGACTGCAATAACCGAGGTATGTCCGAGTATTGCTCATGCGAGAGACCATCACCCACGGCCCGCAACGCACCGGACTGCGACCCGAAACACCGCCTTGGCAGTCGCCGCACAAAACCTGCGGTGCTTGTTGGCCGACGTAGAGCGTCCAGCCTTGTCGGCCGTCTTCATGAACTTCAAAGGCACAACGTACCAGATAGGGCTCACCAGAACCGCTGATGACCTCATCGTTCTCGTCGCGCTCAACACGACCATCCGGATCGATCCAATACTCACCATCAACGGCACCTGCAACTTGGTCGGCGATCTCCTGACAGTGCTGACCGGGAAGAATAGACAGTGAACCCTTTGGTAAGCCATTTGGCGTGCAGCCATCAGTATGATCTTGGTCGCCGTCATCACAGGCTTCCCAGCGCGGGTCGGCGCAAATACCGTGACAGGTCGAGTTCTCTGGGCAGGGGTCTGGATAAAATCGGCACTCCTCGCCTAAATCACAGCGTTGCGCATCGTCGTTGGTGCAGGGGTTGGCACTACCTAAGCTGATATCTTGGCGATGCACGCCGTCGTTGCGCGCAGCAGCGATGCAGGTGTTGAGGCAGCCATCCTCGTTGACTTGGTTGCCGTCATCACAGGCTTCGTAGCCCAGCTCGCCAGGGTTGACGTCGTCTCGTGTGATGCCATCGCCGCAATAAGCGTCAAAGCAGTTGTTGGTGCAGCCGTCGGAATCGGAGGTGTTGCCGTCGTCACAAGCCTCAAAACCTTCTGTAATGCAGCGCCCGAGCAGGCAGACTTCGCCTAAGGCTTGGCAAGGGTTGGCGCCATCGCACTCGGCTTGGGAGCCGACCTGCACGTCCGCGCGGCGGTGCCCATCGCCGCAACGAGCGGTTCGGCAGTTGACCAAGCAGCCGTCGGTATCACTCGAATTGCCATCGTCGCAGTCTTCGCCGCTTTGACGAAAGCCATCGCCGCAGTAGGCGCCCTGACAGGCCGTTGAGCAGGTGTCGTTGTTGCTCTCGTTGCCGTCATCACAGGCTTCATAGCCTGGCTGACCGACCAAAATATCGTTGCGCAGCACGCCATCACCGCAGCGTGCCAGGCTGCAGTCGTTGCGGCAGCCGTCTGTATCTATGGAGTTTCCATCGTCACAAGCTTCGTAACCATCCTCACCTAGGCTCAGATCGGCCCGTCGATACCCGTCACCGCAGGCTGCTAGACTGCAATTTTCACCCACGCAGCCATCGCTGTTGCTTTGGTTGCCATCATCGCAAGCCTCTCCACTTTGCTGCTGCGCATCACCGCAGCGACCTAGTGCGCCGGCGCTCGGTAACTCGGGTAGGGCATTCATGCAGCCAAAGAGCAGGAGGCAAAGAGAGTAGCGTAACATCGAGTCTAGTATGACCTGGCGCACCATCAGGAATCAACCCATCATAAGCACGACTAAGGCGCTGGTGTGAGCGCCTCACCTCTGATGAGCTGCATGGTCTGAATAGGGTAGCTTGTGAGGAAAAGCGTCAATCCTTGATCTTTGAGCAACTCAACCTCTTGAGCCGCCATCGGCTCTTGATCGATGGCGCCGCTGTCGACGTACGCCCATAAGTAGGGATCGACATTCGTTAGTGTCGAGATCATCATTCGGCTTCGCGCCGCGCGTGCTGTGGGCTGGACCGCGTCTAGGTCCGATGGCTTGACCTGGATGAATAACGGTTGGCGATCTTCTAGCGCGTGTTGAGCAGATTCGAGTGACCTCGTCCAGTCCATGGTCAGGAGCGAGGGCAGGCGCGCAGCTAAGGCATCCAGAAAATTTAGGTTCGAGCTGCGAACCACGCACGCCGATACTCGACTCGACGCCGATAAAACAGCCTCCATCCGGTCCACATCAAAATTCTTCACATCAAGGACCAGAACGATCTGGCCTTTGGCGGCATCGAGTGCGGCAGCGAGAGTGGGGATTTGGCAGCGCTCCGGCTGCGTCTGAGCGTCCACGCAGCGTTCGTCTTTGAGCGCAATCGTTTGCAACTCGGCGAGGGTTATGTCGCTGACCAGACGATTATCCTCCGATACGGTTGTGCGTTTGATGCCCTCATCGTGCATCAGCACAAAGTGACCGTCGCTCGTGAGTCTGGGGTCCACCTCGACGGCATGAACGCCCGCAGCGGCAAGCGCCTTAATCGCAGCGATTGAGTTTTCGGGCTCGGGCACACCATCTGCTTTGTGGCTAACGATTAGATGCTGGCTGCAACTTCGGTCATTCCAGCAGATATCGGTCGATCGGATGGACAACTCGTCAATCGGTTCAGCCGAATCGCAACCGCCGAGCAGCAGAGCGGTCAAGAGCGTCGTTCGAGCGAGTAACTGCTTTTTCATTTGTTCGAACTGTTTGCGCCTAGGGTCCGCCCATACCGTCGTCGGGCAGTGGTGTCGACCAAGGGTACAGTTCAACAGCGGTCGTATAGACATCTTCATCCGTGCCAAAGAGACGTCTGTTTTCATTGGCATTACCCCAGCAATAGGCGCGGTGATTGGAACCCAAACCACAGATCCAAGTGTCGCCCGGGTGAATACTACGCAACTCAACATTTTCGGGCAGACCTTCCATCTGCACCGGTAGATTAACCGTGTTGACGTTCATCATATTTCGTACTTCTTGACCAAAACCGGGCGCGCCCCAGCAAAACATTTGACCCAAGCGCAGCGCACAGCTCGCTGGGTAAGTCAGGGCGATACCCGTGGCTTGATTGATGTTGGGGTGGATAAAGGCGGTAGCTTGCTGCTGACGATTGAAGTTACCGACCTGGCGGTACTGGTTTGCACCCCAACACGAGACGCGTTGATCATTGCGTTGATCACTGGAAAGCGCACAATAGGTGTTCTCTTGGGCAGCAATTTTCACAATGGCGTTGTTCGGTAATCCCTGCACGGCGACAGCCACTGAGCTAAAGACTAGAGCATCATCACCAGAACCGAGCTTGCCCGACTCATTGGAGCCGATGCAAAAAACTCGGTCGTCGGTGTTGATAAAGCACAAGCCGTTGTTGCTAATAGCCAGCGATTTTACACCGGTCTCATCGGGCAAAAGGAGTTCTGGCAAATCATAATAAATATCATCATCCCGATTGAGTCCGCTCCAGAATTCTGGAACGCTAAAACCCCAACAAAAGATTCGGCCGCCTGCATCGATTAGGCAAAACTGAGCGTCGTTTGGATACGCATGGACACTGCGTATCGGGGTACTGAATTGAACCTCCCGATCTGGGTGTTGGCTGATCGGTTTGGCGACGGGGTCATATCCATACGGGTTCTCCACAACTCGACCTAAAGCGCCACCATCCATTTGTCCCCAGCAATACACTTGCCCGCTAAGCGTAGGGTCCTCTCCGGCGCTCAATGCGCAGACGTTTTCGTCTGCTGCGACGAGTTTGACTAGAGAAACGGCAGGCACGGAGTTGACCGTTCGTGTCGAGCCGACCGGTGCGCCGTCAGCCATTGTTCTTTCTCCCATATCGATCATGCCCGATGGGGCGGGAGGCCAGCACAACACCGACCCATCGGCTCGTGCGGCGCAGCCCCAGCCCCTACCAAAGACGAGTTCGGTAACCAGCGGTTGGCACGTATTGGGATCACAGGTGTCGCTGCCGTCACAAGCTTCACCTAAAATGGGATCGGTGACACCGTCTCCGCAGCGTGGATTGGCGCAGTTGCGACAGTCATCCAAGTTATCGTCGTTACCGTCATCGCATTCTTCATAGCCGAGATCACCGTCTTGAAGACCTTGGCGCTCGAATCCGTCGCCGCACTGTGCAGCAAGACACCCCGACGGACAGGCATCGGAGTTGACGTCGTTTCCATCGTCGCACTCCTCAAAATCATCGTGTTCAGAGTGGAGGTCGGTACGCGTATAGCCATCGCCGCAACGAGCCAGCGTACAGTTGTTGAGGCAGCCGTCGAGATTAATTTCGTTGCCATCGTCGCACTCCTCGGAATCGACATGGTTGGTCCCTAGATCTGTGCGTTGATAGCCGTCCCCGCAGCGCGCTCGCCTGCAGCTCGCAGGGCAGCCGTCACCGTTATTGTCGTTGCCGTCGTCACACTCTTCATTGGGATCGAGCACGCCGTTACCACATTCCATTTGGCACTCGGCATTGCACCCGTCACCGACCTCTAAGTTGCCGTCATCACATGTCTCAACGCCATCTTGAACATATCCATCGCCGCAAGCTGCCTCCCTGCATTGATTGGTGCACGAGTCGTTGTTGCTGGTGTTGTCATCATCGCAAGCCTCATAGCCTGGCTCATTAGGATTGAGTCCGAGGCGAATCGAGCCGTCTCCGCAGATACTCCAGGCGCAATTGTTTCGGCACTCATCTTGGTCGATTGTATTGGCGTCGTCGCAGTCCTCAACGCCGACATGGATAAACCCATCGCCACAGGCATTGAGATTGCAGTTTGAAAGACAGGCATCGGTCTCAACGGCATTTCCATCATCACAGGGCTCGCCAGCCTGAACGACACCATCTCCGCAGGTGTTTGGCCCGCTCGATCCGAGGGGAAGCGACGGCATCTCTTGAGCGCAGCCGCTGACAGCGATGAGTAGAATCCATTTCGAGCGCATGTAGTGACTCCGGGGTTTCAATAAGCCCGACATGTTCTTAGTCGATGAGCATGGATGAGGTCTATACTGTCCGCACCGACTTGCTTCGATTGCAAGAAGCGAACACAATCCAGTTGGATTGAGCGATCGATGAACGAGCCCGTCACTGTCTATGGAGTCGATCATTCGCCCTGGGTTCAAGGCGTCTGCCTAGCCCTTTTTAGACACGGTATTCCCTATCGTTTGGTGTCAAAGCCATTTGGCCTTAGAGCTTATCTCGAGCGGGGGATGGTGATGCCGGTCGTCCGGTGGTCGAATGGTGATTGTACTTCGGATTCCTTCGTTATTTATAATGAGCTAGCGACTCGCTCGGGTGCCGCTGCGGGTTCGGGTTTGTCGGTGGTTGACCAAACCGATTTGGAGCGTTTCTTTATCGGTTATGTTCTGGCTCGAGCGGGGCCGGGCAAGCAGTGGTCCTTCCTAACGGCTTGGGCGCAGATGCGCAGCGATCGAGGTGGAGGATTAAACTCGGTGTTTCGCGCCCTGTTGTACCTCTACTTCTATGTGCTCATACTCGTTGGTCGTCGGCAGGCCTTTGCTAAAGCGCGCACACCAGACCGCTTTGATCAATGGGCAGATGGGCTTGAGCAGTGGGCTGGTCGGCTTGGGACCGAACCATTCTTCGGTGGTGAAGCGCCAGGGTACCTCGATGATGCGTTGTTTGGTCATGTTCAATGTCTAGCGAGTGGTTTGACCCCTGAAGCGTTCGCTTGCATTCGCTCGAACGACGCCCTTGATGGGTGGATCAGTCGGATGAACCAACGGTGTATCGACTATCGACAACTGTATTCACTTGATGGGCGCCGCCCAGTCGTTGCAACTGCAGGCGACCAGTTGCTGTTTTATGCTACACTTGTTGTCGGGATCGCCGTGTTTCCCGTGACTATGATTGTTCTCGCTGAAGCGTTCCGCCGTCGTTCAAGAAATCCCAATCGAAGCGGCGAGCGACTGACTCGACGATCTTAAGGCTGCGCCGAGCCGTCAAAGTAGGTGCGCGCTTTAGCGAGCGCTGCAGCACCAATCTCGGCACCGATAATTCGTCCGTCGACGTCATCGTGTATCACGTGAATGCCACCCCAGAGCCTTGATTGGCCCGCTTGATCGGATGCGTCTGCATAGGTCGCCCAGCGCAACGTGATCGGCTCTGTAGGCCCTGACTCAAAATGTAAGTAGTCGGTCGAAAAGCTGATCTCCGATGAGCCGCCGGGGAAGTACTCGCTTCCCGTAAACTGGCTGAGAACGACGGCTGCGGCTCGGCTGAAGGTGCTGTGACCCGAGATGTATCCGGGAAAGGCTGGCGTCACAAAGGTGCGACGCTGATAGGGGATCCAATCCTTGGCTCTAATCCAACCATGACCGCCCACATCACGCTCTCGATCGCCGGGCTCTCCGCGCCATGAATACACAGCAATCTCTCCAACATACCTACTCAGATGGGCATGGCGACGCCCAGCAGCCGAACTCGCTTGAGTGATCACCTCTACCAGTCCATCTTCGAGGGGCAAACCCTGCTCATGATAGGAGGGTCCATCGGGTAGGCTGCGCTGTCCCAATGTGCCCAGCGCTCGGATCAATGTGATCGGTCTTGAGGTCAGGTAGTATCGCTTAATTTCCCACGCAGCGACGGCGGCATCGTGCACCGCCCCGTTGAGCGCTAGATAGAGATGAACGTCCCAGGTGAGTGGATCGACTGGATCGCCAGCGCCAAAGAGGCGACGCTCTGACTCAGGGTCTTCGGTGGCGAGGTTGCCGATCGTGTTCCAGTGACCAGGCGGAGTTTCGGAGTCTGGACCGTCAGCCCAGAACTCAGCGAGCACGCGCCCGAAGTCGCTGCGTTTAACCATAATGGGTTCATAAGGCTGGTTGGTGATGGGATTGGTAGGATACCCTTCGCCATTATTCGTACCGAGTGTGTTGTTTCCGATCGAGGCAGGTGAGATGTCGCGCATGGTCTCATCATCGACGTCTAACCAGGCTGTAAGGCGCAGAACCTGCATAATCGCATCGACCAAGTTATCATCGAGCGCGAGAGGGGGTTCGGCGCCAGCATAGTAGGGTTGTTCGGGCGCCGGCCGGGTCATCGCAAAGGGCGTAACCGCACCCCAGTGTGCGCCAATGTATTCGCGGGTTCCCGAGCCCTCGGGGATGCCGTTTTGGGTGACCGCTTCCGCTAAGATGAGTTGCTGCCAACTGAGGAAATCCTCACTCTGGGTGCCCGGGTTGTCTACGGTCAGTCTCGGCTCGCTTGGCGTAAAGCGAGCGGGGTCAGCGTAGTTGTTTTGCTCGTTGGCGCCGTCGTCCGCGTAAGCGGCGATATACGCCTCGCCGATGCGATTACCTAAAGCCCGAGCAGAATCGCCGACGTTGTTGTAGTCAAAGGGATCGTAACCAAGATGCTCCATAAACCCGCGTAAACAAGCGAGCGTGGTGTCGCCGCCAATGGCGCGCACATAGCGTTGGCTCAGTACTCGATAGGCTGCATACGAGATCGCTTCAGCCCGAGCCCCTGCGACATCAGTTGCCTGCTGTCGTTCCTGCAGTAAAAATGCGGCAGCGGTGTCTTGATAGGCGACCCAGGCGTCCCACATCGCCGCTGACGCATGAAACAAGTTTCGGGCATGAACCGTGGGACGTGGGGTGTCCCGACGAATGGCATTGAGCACTTGCTCGTTCCAGCGCCGCGCAATCGAGCCCTCTGGCGCCGGATCAATGCCTCCGTCCGGGCAACTTGCCGGCGGAGAGCTTGGCGGTTCGATGAAGAGCTTGGCCACGTTTCGGTTGTGAATCGCGACCCCTGCATCTAATCCACCCGTCAACACATTCCCGCCAACGCTCCACACGCCGCCTTGCGGATCGACCCATGCGGCGTGAAGTGACTGGATGTCTAAAGTCAGACCGTGCTCGATTTGCTCCCAAGCTTGCCCCGGTTGACTGCGATACAAGAAGCCGAATGCGCCGCTCGCATAAGCTACACCTTGAGGGTCCACCCACAGGCCTTGAAGCAGAGGTGCTGCCTCGGGGGGTTGATTGGTCACGGCCTGGTCATCACCAACTTCGAGCGCGATACCTTGATTATCGCCGCCTACGACAACAACTCGTCCATCCGAGTTTCCATGGACCGTAAACAAGAGTGCATCAACGTTGCTCCTGACCGGTTGGAAACCATCGGTTTTGTTCCCTCGTAAGACGGCGCCGCGATCGCCGACTAACCAGACATCGTCAGCGGTTGGCCCCCAGACTTTGGTTAGGCTGGGGCGGTCATTTTCTGCGCTTAACAAATGGTCGTTAGGTAGCGGTAAGTCTCGCCAATCTTGTCCGTCGAAATGCCAGACAAAGCCATTCCTGCCAGCGTGTGAGCCTACGGCGTAGACATCATTTGATGTCATACCCCACAGTCCAAAGATGGTCGTTTTACCTAAGCCAGGTGTCATCATTCGCTCAAAGGCACCATTTCGATAACGTAAAATGAGCGAATCAGTACCTGCCAAAAATACCGTACCGTCAGCAAATGACCGCACCCACCATAAGTCACCGCGCACGCCGGTTGAATGACGCGTCCAGTCGGTTCCATTAAAGTGAACCACGACAGGACCTCGTCCATCATCTGCACCGACCATCCAGACATCATTGTTCGAGGTGCCGTGTACGGCAAACAGTGCGGCTCCAGGAATGTCAACTGCGACTTGCCATTGATCAGCAGGAGGAGGAGGTGGTGGTGGTGGTGGCGGTGGCTCAGGATCATTGCCCGGGCAGCCCATCAGCGCCAACAGGCATAGGGCGAGTAAGCTTCCGCCGATGTTATGATGGCGCACCTGTTGACGGCTCACCTTGGCGCTGATTTCAACGTGTACAGTGTGGCGATCGTTTAGCTTGATCAATGGTCCAATAGTCCCTGGTCAAATCTGTTAGCAAAGAGAGTTTAGCAAGGGAATGAACCCTCTGCGAGCATAAGTCTGCGCGCAAACGCAAAAAACTCAGCACATCGACTTAGCGATCAAACCAACGAGCCAGCCAACGGCTGCCGAAACGGATCATGTAGCGTTCAGTGCCAGCCGGAAGCCGAACGCGAAATGTGCGGTCATTAATCGACTCCATGTTGATGATTTGCGCAGCCGGCTCGATGAAAATGCTTGGAATACCGGGTGGGGCGCCCTCACTTGTCGCCAGCGACAGTGTCGCATCTGAAGACTCGATCCTTAGCCACTCAGGCTCATGGACTACAAACGGCCCCGCTTTATTCTGGCAATCGTAGCGAACCTCAGCTCCGCTTGGAAAACGTAGAGTGCCGGTCGACCAAGGCGTCATGACGAAGGGCGAGGCGCTCGACCGGTGCTGCCCCTGGCTGTCCCATCGTCTAGGCCGATTGTCTTGGTCGGAGACGATGGAATAACCAAATCCAAAACTGGGTACATAGCGATTAACGGGCACGAGCGTACATCGTGGTGGTTCGGTCCGTTGAGTGGGAACCTCTCGGTGCAAGCGCGGCACTCCTTCCAGTCCGACGGTCAGCAGATCGACAAAGCCATCATAATCCCAGTCGGTCTTAATCGTGGCACGACTGGAGTAGCGACGGTCTTCCGAACGACTATCCGTCGTGTTAAAGGGCGTAATGCCCACGTCCTCGCTGTGGATAGTAAAGGTGCCGTCGGGTTGCTGCAGGAGTAGCGTATCGTAGTAGGCGTCCATCTGCGCCTGATCTCTAAAAAAGAGGCTTCCATTGCTGACAAAGAGATCATCTCGTCCATCTCGATTGTAGTCATCGATCACGACACCCCAGCTGAAGACGAGCTCAGCGCCGAAGGAATCGATGGAGGCATTGGCGTCAAAAGCCGTGTCGTAACCGAAGCCTGAATCGACCTCGATCAAACGATTCGGTCCTAGGTTGGTGTAATACAACAACTCGCCATAGTCTTCGACTTGCAGCAATCCGGAACCCATATAGGCTCCGTAACTCGCAAGTCCTGCGCCCAAACGAATCGGCTCGAACTGGCAGTCTTGGTTGGGGTGACAGCGTCGATAGACACCGCCAGGGTCGCCAATGTATGATGAGGTCCGAGGTGCGAAAAACGCCTCATCAGAGACCATAAGGTCAAGCAAACCGTCATGATCGACGTCCGCAGCACCGATGGCGTGAGTGAGCGCAACGGCATCGAGGAGTAAACTGCCGTTCGAGTCCCAGTCTCGCCGAAGAAGTTGCGTAAACTGCCCGTCCTGCCTTTGAATTAACGCAATGTTCGGATGCATGTGATGTGGTCCATCACGGGTTTGGGTCAACTCTCGAGAGCCGCAGCCCAAAACGAGGTCCGATAAGCCATCATAATTCAAATCAAAGGCAAGGACCGCAAAGACGCGGCAATCAAGTCCTGGATCATCTGGCGGAAGGAGCGCTCTGAGGTCGGTGACTTGGTGTTCGGGGTAAAAGCGATGCAATTCGATGCGCTCATAACGCGCGACGATCAGCTCATGATAGCCGTCGCCCTCAACATCGAATCCATAGGCAGCGATCGCAGGGTCCGGTCGAACTTGGCAATGTTCCGCAATGGCCTCAAAGCGGGGCTCGCTCGGTGTTGAGACGTTGCGATAAACGCACGACGGCGAGCCCAGATTGTCATAGGTTTGACTACCGATGAATACATCGAGATCCAGATCGCCATCGATATCGAACAACGCCGCGCCAAAGCCGTATGTTGACACCTGGTCATAGATATTGAGTGGGCTCACGTGGTCATTGAGTGGTGACGACAGGACGCGCTCAAAGATAATCCCTTCTTCTGGGTCGGCACGGTTCAAGCAGCGCGCCATTGCACAGCGATGACTTGTCGCACAATCACCATGAGTTAAACACTCGCCCGTATAACACGCACCCAGGATTGAGCATTGTTGGCCGCTCGGACAGTCAGTGTTCGAGTCGCAAACCCTCTGTCGCGGTTCAATGCAGCGCTCTTTGTAGCACTGTCCTGTGCACCGTTCTTCACACGTCGATTCAGCATCTCGAGCCCCCAGATCGCGAACGCCCGTATCCGGATTACCGAGGTCCGAGATTCCGGCATCCACATGCCCGGCCTCTATCACTACGGCGCCTGCATCAGTTCTAGGCGTCTCATGGGGACAGCCTAAGCAAAGCAGAATGGCGGACCAAACTAGATACTGAAAACGACCGTGCAACAGAGTGCTCCTTCAGCGAGCATACGTTAGTTCAAATCCATGGTCTCAACCAGCATCGTCTCAATTGACCCACGGGCTCAAGCCGATGAGCCGACGCCGATCGAAGGCTTGAATAGTGATCGTCGTTCTCAAGGGGTCGGCGTTGTGCGCTCATAACTGAAGCCGCCACCACTCGACGACCCGACTGTCCAACTCAAGAACCGCAAATCAATGTAGATGTTCTCTGCCACCAGATGGAGCACCATATCCTGATCCGGAAGATCTTGCATTCGACTGTTTGCAGCTTGTTTGAGGGGTTGGAAAACCAGATCGTCGATCGCATCGGTTGTACCCAGTGCCCAGAGGGTACCTGCCGGGCTGACGCTTCGATTGACGCCAACCTCTTCGACTATATTGTACAAGATATTCCTCGAACCCCGGGTGAGAATGACCGAATCCGTTATCCGATCCTGAGCTTCCGCTGTTTCAGGATCCGCATAATCGGCTTTCGTAAAGGTCAGTCTAGGCCCTGCCCAGATGGTTTTATTCGAGGGGGCGGCGCCAGTGTCAGATGCTGAACCGGCATCCTCTTGCACTGTTCCAGCATCGCTGGTTCCTGCATCCGTTTCTGGTGTGGGCGGTTCCGTTGGGTCCGGAGCGCAAGCAATCAGAACCATAGCAACAATGAGGCACTTTTTCATAATCATTGCTCCGAGATAAAAGGCACATGACTCGCCCGACTTGTCAAACACCTTCAATCAAATAGTTGGCACCGTCTGAGCGATACACTCGGGGATAGTGCAGCGGCCGAGTCAGCACCTCCTTGCGCATTCCTTTGTACGCTGGTGACGTCAGGCTCGAATCGCCTTTTTCCTCGTTGACGGACGGCAAAAAGGGCCGACACGACGAACCCGATGACCAAGATAGCTTGGGTGCTACTTACTTAGAATTTGACGGCGACCT
>CACGMS010000052.1 GCA_902574205.1 uncultured Candidatus Hydrogenedens sp.
CCCCTTGCTCTGCGGCGAGATCTACCACAACGGAGCCCGGCTTCATCGCCTCGACCATCTCGTCATTCCAAAGAACAGGCGCCTTGCTGCCGGCGACCAACGCAGTAGTAATCACGATATCGACGTCTCGCGCTTGGTCAAGGAACAGCTGCTTTTGAGCTTCCTTGTAACTATCCGACATCTCTTTCGCATAGCCGCCTGCGGTCTCGCCGTCCTCTTTGATATCGACCTCAAGAAACTCGGCGCCTAAGCTGCCCACCTGATCTTTAACCGCAGGACGCACATCAAAGGCTCGGACGATAGCACCTAGACCACGCGCAGCGCCGATGCTTGCTAGCCCAGCAACACCGGCGCCTACGACGAGCACTTTAGCGGGTGGCACTTTGCCTGCAGCGGTGATTTGTCCAGTAAAGAAGCTGCCAAAGTGATTCGCTGCTTCGATCACACCGCGGTACCCAGCGATATTTGCCATTGAGCTCCGGGCATCCATCTTTTGAGCTCGGCTGATACGGGGGACGCAACAAATACCGAGAACCGTTGCGCCGGTTGCGCTCAACTGACTCGCCAAGTCACTGTTCTTGGCAGGTAGAATGTACGATATGAGGGTCTTGCTGCTATCGAGTTGACCGATTTCGGCAGCGTTTGGCGGGTTCACCTTGAGGATAAGGTCAGACGGTGCCCAGACATCATCGGCGGTTTGAGCGCCTGCATCGATGTAAGCCTGATCGCCAAAGCTTGCCTCTTCGCCGGCGCTCGATTCTACAGAAACGTCGTAGCCCAGTTTAATTAACTTTTTGACGGATGCTGGCGTCGCAGCCACCCGCCTCTCGCCGTCAAGCGTTTCTTTCGGAATTCCGATTCGCATGTGATTCCTCAATGTCGGTGTTTCGACGGCGCAGAACCTAGGGAAATGGGCCTTGATGGTCCACCCCATTGTTCGAAATTAACCGCTTCGTCGATTTGCGATCGGCCACGAGTCATGAAATCGGTTCTCGGCGCGCACGAGAATCAGAAGATCACCGACATGACTGATCGATGCCTTTTTCTTGAGCAGGCGGTCTGCAGATTGAAACCAAGGTGCAGTATTGTGCTCAGCCATCGCCAGGGCTAGCGCCCGGTGATCGACTGAGTCTGCCGAGGTCCAGTAGGCGCCGGCAGCTTGACTGTTACCGTCGAATCCATCGCTTGAGCCGCTGACGATCGCCCAGTCGGTTGTTTGTTTCGATGCCTCGATCCAGCCGCCAACCAGTTCAAGATTTCGGCCGCCCATTCCATGATATGGGCCGCGCACCGTCGTCTCTCCGCTTTGGACAAGCGCATCGTAACCGTCGGGTACATGGAGCTTAGCACCTACCTGGCGGGCTTCTCCATATAAAGTTGGACCGCTCCAGACACGGTATCCCTGGCGCTCTAAGCAATAAATCGCGTGGACAGCCGCCGTTCGATGATTAGCTAGGGTAATGTCACGTCCGCAAAGACCGAGAAAAGGCCCGGACGAAACCAAACCATCCACGCCGTCACCCACATCATTGATTGTGAGCTGTCTCCATGGACAAGCCGTACGGCGAGCCAAACCCCCATTTTTTGTTTGGCTGCGCGCAGCGGCTCGATGATTGATTCGATCAACTGGCATACCGGCTGAAAGATCGTCCATCCTTGCGCGTGCTAACTCGTCTAGCGACCATCCCGGCGCAGGCCGTTCGACCATCGCTGAAGCGCCCCCACTCATCAGAATTATCAACTGGTCAGATGGCTTGAGGGCTTCGAGCCAATGGCACAGCTTCTCGGCGGTTTTGACGCTTTTACCATTGGGGCTTGGATGCCCGCCGTGCGACTGGATCCATGGCGGCTTTAACCGTTGGTCGGCTTGACTAACAACAAAGCCGCCGACGATCAGATGACCCAAGCGATCGATCGCTGCTCGAGCGAGATGATGAGCGCATTTTCCCATCGCCAAGACGTGTAATCGACCGTGGTTGGCGAAAAGGGGCTCATCGCCAAAGTACGCCCTACCATCCTTGGCATCGAGCTGACTCAATGCGCTACATTGTTTGAGCGCCTCAAAGCCATAATCCCAAGCGCTGAGTGCATGGTCGAGCAATCTGCTTGATGACCGTTCATGTGTCATTCGAATTTCTTCCTCTTTCCACAAGCCAAGCTTGCCCGTATGACCGAAACCCGAAAAGGAGATCTCATGAGGTCCTTGGTTTGTCTCACACTCTTTGCACTTGCATGTACAACGACGCCAAAGACGAGTGAAGTCAAGGCGGATACGCCGGCGCAAGAAGCTGCTCGTAAGGTCGATAAATCCATTCTCAGAATTTTCCACACGAGTGACGAGCACGGCTGGTTTGCTGGCCGATTCAGCAAGTCTCATGATGTGCGTACAGGCGGCTTTGAACTCTTGAGTCGTTACCTAAGAGATCATGGCTACGATCGTGACCTCGATGTGCTCGTATCGAGTGGTGACTCATGGACTGGGCCAGCCTTTAGTACACTTTTGCACGGCGAGCCGATGGTCAAAGCGATGAACCATTTGGGTTATCGCGCGGTGGCAATGGGCAATCACGAGTTTGATTTTGGCCTTGATGTCTTTCGCCGCAATGCGAAAGCCAGCGCTTATAGCTATTTAGCCGCTAATATGGATATTCCCAAGGATAAACCCATGCCCGTGGAAGGTCATATTATAGTCGATATCGGGGGTTTCAAACTTGCAATTATCGGTCTCATTTATCGGGAGACGCGGCAAGTGACGTTGGCGACAAACGTCGAAGGCATTGTTTTCAACGATTATGCTGAGAGTGCGTTGACCGAGGCGCAAAAGGCTAAGGATGCTGGCGCTCAGGCATCGATTATTCTCATCCATGATAACGCGGCGGAGCTGGCGCCCGTGGCGAAACCTTTGCACGACCTTGGCGTCCGCGCGGTGCTTGGCGGACATATCTATCAGCCATTTGAAATGCAGACCGACGGCATCGCCTTTTGTGTGCCTTACGACAAACTGCGAGAGGTTTGCCAAATCGAGATCGATAAGACGACCAAGAAGGTTGGGCTCGTTCAGCGTGATCCGATGGGCAGTAGAGATAACGATATCAATGACCCGATCTTAAAGAAGATTTATGACGACGCCAAAGAAGAGGTCGCCCAACGCGGTAAAGAAGTACTTGCAAAGGCAGTTGGACCGCTCGGGCGAAAGGGAAAGAGCGAAAAAAATCCGCTTGGGCAATTGGTGACTTTGGCCTGGCTTGAGCAGATTCCAGACGCAGAAGTGGCGATTAACAATCGTGGCGCTTTGAGGGCTTCCTTTCAGCCTGGTGATATCACCGTACAATCGGTGATTGGGTTGTTGCCGTTCAATAACACGGTCGTGCGCGTAAATTTGAATAAAGCGCAACTGACAGAGGTCTTTGCCAACCCTCAAACGATCGCATCGGGCGCCGAGTTGCGCGAGGGTAAGGTCTTCGTTCGAGGACAAGAGATGGCGGATGATGCGACCGTTCGAGTGCTGATCAATGATTTCATGCTCGGTGGTGGAGACGGCTATCGTTTCAAAGAGTACGACCCAAAGCCGCTGATGTTAGGGATCCCGTGGCGAGCACCCATATATGATTATTTACGCGATCGTACGGCGAAGGGCGCTGCGATCAGTACGACCTCGCTTCGTCAAGGCTGGGAGTTCGTCACCCGCGCCGGGAAGTGATGTTGAGCCGCCTGTGTTGAGGAGACCAACGAAGGACGGTCATGTGCTCCCGGCAGCCCAATTAGCAATTTGATGTCTTGCTTCGGTTCCGTCATCTGCCTCTGATTTGCAGAAGTCGACATGGCTCCTAGTTGCGACCCTCATGTAGCCTGCGTGCGTGCTCCATCAAACGCGGCTATCGTGGTCGATATCCCAACTTGCTCCCCTTGTGACGCGCAAGGATCTGGTGCAAGACGTTCGAGTTCAACAGGAGACGTCTAATGACGCGTATCGCCCTAGCCCTATCATGTTTTGCTCTCATCGTCGCTTGCGCACCGGGTGAGGGCGGTAACCAGGAACCATCTTGGGATGACATTATTCACGAAGGTACCTGCGACCAGGCTGATTTTTCCGTCGGCACTGGGACCGCGTTGTTTGGTCGCAAGCTCGGCAAGGAGTTTCTTGGCTATCAGGCATCAGGATCGGGTTCGCGATTCGATAAAATCGAATTCACCTCGTTTTTGCTGGCGGATGAAACGGAGCCTCTGCCAGCGGGCTCGTATGTGCTTGATGCTTTAGATGGTGCTGAAGCAGAGCCGCTCGTGCGAGCATACAGAGACTGCGATGACGACGGGGTATGCAATGAGATCTATCAGGCGACGGGTGTGCTCGAGATTGTTTCGAGCGGTGTAGTTGGCGAGACGTTCAAAGCCCGACTCAATAATTTGACCTTTGAGGAGATGGCAAACGACGGCTCAGAGCCCAAAAGTCGTGGCACGACCTTCTGCGGTAGTAATGTTCGATGGGATGCTCCGATTGAAACCAACGTCCTCGGTGAGTGCGTCGCGGAAGGCGAAGGCAACCAGCGCGGCGATAAGCTGCGCGATTTGGTTCTGCCAAATTGCTATGGTGACATGGTTGCGGTCCACGATAACTGTGGACGCGTGAAGGCACAGGTCATCGTCATGACCGCCGGTTGGTGCTCGGCCTGTCGACAACGCCTACCCCAAACGGAAAGCTTGATCAGTCAGTACAAAGAACAAGGTCAACCCGTTGAAGCCTACTATATTCTTGGCAACGGGAATGAACGAGGCGTGCCTTCGACCATGCAAGATTGCTTCGGCGATGCGCAATCCAAGAACATCGATCCAGCTCGCATGCTGGTTGACAACGGCAACGGTCGTGCTGGGTTTAATGAAACTTGGCGACGCACATGGGTGACGACGTGCGATAATGGATTACCCAACTACTACGTTCTTGATGGTGATGACATGTCCTTCAACTTTGCTTCGCGCTGTGAAGATGATTCCCGAACCGACTACAGCGCGGCGATTGAAGAATTGCTGGACGACTAATGATGAGATTAACCACCCCATTCGCGCTGGCTTTGTGTTGTTCCTCCTTTTCGGCTTTCGCCGATGCTGGCGCGGTCGCGCCTACTGCTGATGCTGGCGCGGTCGTGCCTACTGCTGATGCGGGCGTGGTTGAAGACGTGGGCGAGTATCCTGACGCAGGGTGTGCGGATGGAGTGTGCTGCGTGGTGCTGCCCAATTGGGATGCTGCTCTATTTGATGCTGGGCCTGTCGATACGGGGCAGCGCCGACGTCGGCCTCGCGTGGACGCCGGAGAGACGGCTCCCCCCGCTGAGGGTGGGTTTGGTTGTTCGGTGGGAGGTGCGTCGGCTTTGCTTTGGCTGCTTCCGCTCGCTGCTGTTCGGCGCCGGAAACCGTCGTGATCAGGCTGATCGCGCTGAGTGCGCTTCTCGTTGGGTGTTCGGACTATCGCAACATCAATCCCAAGCTGCGCGTGGCAGGTTGGGAGCAGGCAGAGGTCTCGTGTGAGCAGCCGCCACCTTGTGAGGGTGCGGCTGCTTCGCAATGTGTCTGTGCAGAACGTCCGACGTGGCAGCTTCAAGACGTCAATCAAAACAGCGACCGCTTTACCGAAACCTTTGGTTTGGACGCCTTCGAGGGCAAGGTTGTTGTGCTCAGCATGTACAAAGTGAACTGCGCGTTCTGTGCTCAACAAATGGGTTATCTGCAAGTGTTGAAAGATCATCTGTCAAGCGAGGGCTTCGATGTTGCCTTTGCTACCGTGCTCAAGAACACCGGGGAGATTGGCACCACCTGTGCGAGTGCGTCGGAATGCGGCAACAACGAAACGTGCGAGCAAGGGTTCTGCCACTCGGCGGCGCAGAAGGTGATGTCTGAGCGGCGTGATTCCTATGGGGCTTGCGCCCTTTTCGCTTCGCCCAACTGCGATGGCAACGAGCGCAGTAGTCAAGTCCGTGTGACCTATCCCGTGTTTCAGGACACCGTGGCGGATCACACGTGGGAAAGCGCTCATGATGGTGCGGTGAAGGACGAGTTTTATATTTACCGTCCAGATGGCCGGTTAGCGCTTTACGTCTCTGCAGCCGAGCGGATCGTTTTGTCCGATTTGACTCAGTATAGGGCGCTAAAGGCCAAGCTCAAGGCGATGGCTCTGGGTAAAGTTCCCTGTGATGCGGATAACCCATGTGCCGAGGGGCAATGGTGCCGCCAGCCCCAAACAGCCGTGTGTGGGGCATCAGGTTATTGTGCACCAAATGTGGAAACTAACGACTCGGGGCAACCGGTTTGTCCCGTAGAGCTGTATCCGCAGCCTGTTTGTGGTTGTGATCAAAACACCTATGCCAATGCATGTATTGCGGCATCGCAAGGCGTGAGCCTCTTTGATCAAGGACACTGTTTAGACTAATTTCGGGCAGTTAACGAAATACCCTGAGCGCTCGATCGTCTTTCGACTGTGCGGGGAGATATTTATGACGAAGAAGACTATGACCGTAGCCGCGCTCGTTGCGCTGGCGATTCCTGTTAGCAGCGCTGCAAGCCGGCGTTTTAGTGAAGCAGCAACGCCTGTGACTAGCGATGCGATTGCTAACGTAGCTGAGAAGCGTGTGCTCGCGGTGGTTAACATCTCGACAACCAAAGCGATGCCCATGGGTTCCGGAGGTCACCCTCTACTTAATGATCCGTTCTTTCGTCGATTTTTTGGACCGGGTGGCCCACCTCGCGGGCAGTCCAGACCGCAAAGAGAAAACAGCCTAGGAAGCGGCGTTATTGTTCGACAAAATGGAATCATTTTGACCAATAACCACGTCATCGAAAAGGCGACATCGATCCGAGTGACGTTGAGCGATGGCCGCGACTTTGACGCCGAGGTTGTCGGCGCAGACCCTAAATCGGATGTTGCTGTCCTTCGGATGAAGAAACCGCCCAAGGACCTCCAGCCTATTCCACTTGGGAACTCGGACGGATTACGGCTTGGCGAGATGGTTGTCGCCATTGGCAACCCTTTCGGACTCGGTCACACCGTCACGATGGGTATCGTTTCGGCTAAAGGGCGCGCCAACGTAGGGATCGTCGATTATGAAGATTTTATACAGACGGACGCAGCGATCAATCCCGGAAACAGCGGTGGCGCTTTGATTGATCTTCAAGGGCGGCTGGTCGGTATCAACACTGCAATCGCTTCGCGCAGCGGTGGGTATCAAGGGATTGGTTTTGCCGTGCCATCGAATATGGCGAGAGCGGTCATGAAGAGTCTGCTTAAGCACGGTCGAGTCATCCGTGGGTGGCTGGGTGTTGCCATTCAACCGGTAACCAAGGACCTGCAGCGAGCGATGAACCTGCCCACGACTAAGGGCGTTTTGATCTCGGACGTCATGCAGGACAGCCCAGCAGCTCGCGGCGGAATCAAGCGCGGTGACGTGATTTTGGATTTAGCGGGTGAATTGATTCGTGACCCTGCGCATTTGCGTAATCGTATAGCCGCAGCGGGCTCAGGAGCGCGTGTTCGGATGACGGTGGTTCGCCGTGGGAAGAAGCGGCAGATGCGTGTGAAACTTGGCGAACTCGACGGTGATCAGGCGAGAGCAACAAGTGAACAACCAACCAAAGCAAAGAGCGGACATTTAGCGGGACTAACTGTCGAGAATATCGATGCTCGACGGCGTCAGCAATACAACATTCCTCGCAGGATTAAGGCTGGTGTTGTGGTGTCTGAGGTTGAGCCGAACTCGGCGGCTGATCGTGCTGGCGTGCAAGCTGGCGACGTTTTGGTTGAAGTCAACCAGAAGTCGGTTCGAAGTATCGCCGCCTTCAAGCAGCGTTACCGTCAAAGTGGCAAACGGACGCTGCTGTTGATCCAACGCGGGCAGCGTACACTGTACATCGTGCTCAATAAGTGAGGCGTCTTTCAGGACTCGTTATCTTGATGTTAGTCGGCTGTGGCGGGTGCCGCAGCAGCCTGATCGCGTGGTTCAGTCCGGGATACGATGCGCCACAGGTGGATCAATCGGCGAAGTCTGGCGAAATTGAGTACACGTTAAGCGGCGTCTTGAAAGGTTTCGCTCAACCGACGGATCTGCAGTTCGAGCCAGGAAGTTCGCAGCGAGGCGTCGTTCTTGAAAAATCTGGCGGTCTACATCGCTTTGATCTCCGCAGCGCGTTATCGCAAAAGGTTCATCAGTTTGATGTAGTCAGCGATTCGGAGATGGGTCTATTAGGCTGGGCATTTCATCCGAACTACCCCGGCGATGCGCGCGTGTTTATCAACCGTAACGTGGCGTTGAAGGGATCAAACGTCACTCGTATTGCAAGCTTCGAGTTCAGGCAGGAGCGCATCGACCCGGCGAGCGAGATCGTCTTGTTCGATGTCGTGCAACCGTATCCGAACCACAACGCGGGTCAACTCAGCTTTGGCCCTGACGGCTACCTTTACATCGGCTTCGGCGATGGCGGTTGGCGAGATGACCCGGGGAACCACGGACAGAATCCGGGCACCCTTCTCGGCTCGATTGCACGCGTCGACGTTGTCAACTCATCAAAGACCAGGCCGTACAGAATACCTGCCGACAACCCCTTTGTTGGTAAGCCTGGGTATCGTGCAGAGGTCTATGTGTACGGTGTCCGAAACCCATGGAAGTTCTCCTTCGCGCCCAACGGCAATTTGATCGTTGCTGACGTTGGACAGGACCGATGGGAAGAGGTGTCTTTGGTCAAGGCTGGTGATAATCTAGGCTGGAATCGAACAGAAGCGAACAGCTGCTTCAAGAAGTCTGGGCCATGTCGACTGTCTGATTATGCCCCAGCGTTTGTTCAGTACGGGCACGACGTTGGTCAGTCGATTACGGGTGGTTACGTTTACAAAGGCCAAACGCTCAAAGACCTCAAAGGGCGCTATATCTTTGCTGACTTTGTGTCCGGCAGAGTGTGGTCTGCGAGGCTCCCCTCGCCTGGTCGTCCGACAAGCAAGCTTCATCTCGTCGGACACTACTCGCGACTGATCTCATCTTTTGGGCAAGCCGGTGATGGTTCGCTTTATCTGCTCGATTTCGCCAAGGGTGAAGTCCTCATCCTCGGCGTCGCGACTGCGCATTGATCTGGGCCTCTTCGCGCTGCCGCTTCTTTGTCGATGCCCATGAGCAAATTGGACATACCGTTAGATCGTGAAAGCGGGCAGGACAATGCTCCCTGCCAAAATAGATAATCTGCAGATGCAGGCGGTTCCACTGCGCACGAGGGAACAAGCGTTTGAGGTCATGTTCCGTTTGAGCGACGTTTTTCGCTGCACTTAAGCCCCAGCGCGCGGCAAGACGATGGATATGGGTATCGACTGGGAACGCGGGCACATCAAACGCTTGCGCCATGACCACCGACGCCGTTTTGTGTCCCACCCCGGGCAAAGCTTCGAGCTCCTCAAAGCTTTGCGGAACAGTTTGCTCGTGCTTATCGACGAGAATCTGGCTCAGGCTCTTGATCGCCTTTGCTTTCGTGTTGGCCAGGCCGATTTGGCGAATCGCGTGACGTATGGTGTCGACGTCGAGCTCTGCCATGCTCTTTGGATCAGAGGCGAGCGCAAAGAGGTTTGGTGTGATTTCGTTGACCTTCTTGTCGGTACTCTGAGCAGAGAGAAGAACAGCAACCAAGAGGGTGAACGGGTCTTTGTGGTCTAGCGGAATGCCAGGATTAGGGTAAAGTTCCGCTAAGGTACGGAGGATTATCCTTGCTTTTTCACTTCGTTTCACGGGTATCAGTTCCACTGCGTCGATACCCATTCGTTCAAATGTCGTGGGATCGCAAGTCCTGATCTGGGGGAATTATGAGCCGATTTGTATTGTCTTTGCTGTTAGCCTTGCCCGCCGTTTTTGCAGCCGCCTGTACGTCGTCTGAGCAAACGTGCGCTGGTGCAGGTGATTGCCCTGCGGGTGCGATTTGTACTGCGGGCATTTGCGAAGCCGTCTTGACGCCAGCTCCGGATGCTTCTGCACGTCCTGATACCGGAACGGGAGTTTATGATGCGGGTCCGGTCGTTGACTCTGGGCCTGTGCGGCCTCCGATCGATGCGGACATCGTCTTACGCGATATGGGCTACGATAGAGATGCTGAACCATCGGGTCCCGGTGGTGGCATTGACGGTGGAGAGATTCCCTCTCCAGACGCCGGAGCACCCAGTTTTGATGTGCCGATTGTGACCGTTTTGACTTTGGGCGATTCGTGTACCGTTCCTGACTTTGAGCAAGGTCAAGAGGATCCTTGTGGTATCGATAACCCGAACTATTACTGCTTAGCCTCTTTGGATGGTCAGAGTGCTTATTGTACAAGTGCCTGTATTCTCAACGATCCTCATCATGCAGAAGACGACGCCGGTGAAGTCGACAACGGCTGCGGAAGCGGTTGCTGTCGTCCCGCCTCAAGCGGTGAAGATGCAGGCTTTCCAGGCGAACTGATCGATGGAGTTTGTCGCTTCGCTGCGGACTGCAACTGATTCGCTCCGATCTCGCACTAGCGGTTCTCGTCCTGCTTTCAGCTTGTCCAGACGCTGAACGATGTCAAGCGCCGGGGCAATGCGCTGCCGGTAAGGTCTGCGATGAAGGACAGTGTGTCGACGCTGTGCCTGTTTCGCTTGATGCCTCTGGCTTGGTGGACTCGGGTCGGTCCACAGTCGATGCACGGATCGATAGTGGTTCTGTTTCATCTCGAGACATAGGTACAATGGATTTGGGCCGAATATCGCCTGTGGATAGTGGTCAGCGCTCGGATGCCGCGCCGGTAAGCAGAGATACCGGAAGTTGGCCGACAACTGGCTTTGGCGCATCGTGTATTGTTCCTGACTACACTCAGGGAGAAACTGATCCCTGCGGCATTGAAGATCCGAACTACTTTTGTATTGCCCGGCTCGATGGCAACGGTGGCTATTGCACCAAAGCCTGCGTGATTGAGGGGCTCAACGATGGTCATCATGGCGGCTTTGATATTGGTTGGCACCCCCACCCGCATCCCTGTGATGATATCGGCTGCTGTGTGCCGGTTGAACCGGGCGTAGATGCCGGACCGTTTATGCCGATTGATCGCTTTTGTCGGTTCGGTTCTGACTGCAATTAATCCCGCATTCACTTTTCTTTTACTGACGAGTCCGCGAAGCGCTGATCATGATGAAAACTGCATTTCTAGCCGCTGATAAACTTGGGTCACCCAAAGGCGATAATGTGCTCCTCAAGTTGTTAGGGTCGACGCTGATTCCATCGTTGGGCTTTGTGCGCCCAAAGATTATGCGAATCGATGACGAGTGCATCGATGTTCGAATTCCACTAGGGCGTCGGTCGAAAAATCATTTGGGGAGTATGTATTTCGGTGTTTTGGCGGCGGGGGCGGATACTGCCGCTGGATTTTTGGCACTGAGACACATCCGGCAAATCAGCCCAGACGTCGTTCTGATTTTCAAGGATTTCAAGGCGGATTTCTTGAGCCGAGTGGACGGTCATGCTCGCTTTGTTTGCGAGGCAGGTGAGGAGATCGCCGGTGCTGTTCATCAGGCAGAAAAGACCGGCGAACGAGTCAATGTGACGGCGCCGCTTGGGTGTTGGGTAGAAGGCAAAGAGACACAAGGACCAGCGGCTCGCTTTGAGTTGACGATTTCGCTAAAGAAAAAGCCGTCATGACCCCCAGCTTGTTTACGCAGCGACTTCAGGCGTGGTTCGGGGTCACGATCCTGGCACAAATGCTGACGACGCCTCGCTTGTGGTTTGTGATGCCGCCTGACCGCCCCGTCTTTGTCCCACTCGTCGTTAGTGCTCCAGGTTGGATTCATCTGGTCTTGTCAGGCTTGCTAGCAGGAGCAGCGTGCACTTTGCTAATCCGTCCGCGACATCGCTATGCGCCACTTGTTGCATCGCTGCTGATGGTGCTCCTTTGTTGTCTGGATGAGCTGCGCTTACAGCCCTGGACTTGGCTCCTTTTCTTGTGCGGAGTCATTTTCTTTGAGGCGCGTCGTCGCGACGGAAAACCGGGCGATATTTTTGTGGCGCATCATCTACGTGTCGTCCTGATCGGGTTGTATTTGTGGGCAGCTATTCACAAAATGAATTCAGGGTTCTTCGAGCAAACGGTCCCATTCTTCTTGGCAGCGTTCGGTGTCAACGAACCGCTGCCATGGTTGGCCGGGCTGTTTGGAGCAGCCATTATCGTCTCTGAGGCAGGACTCGCTGTGTTGCTCGCACGTTCGGGCCGATTTGACAGGTATGCGTTACGCCTTGGTGTGGCTGTTCATCTCGTTGTTCTGGGAATCTTGGGGCCTAGCGGACAGAATTACGACCCCAATGTTTGGACGTGGAACATGAGTCAGGCCGCTTTGCTGTTCTTGCTTTTGCACAAAGGCGGGTCCAAGGCCGGCTTAGTCGATATTCTCAAATCGAAAGCGCGTCCAACGCTCGTCTTAGCCAGTCTCGTTTTGTTGATGCCGGCATTGCATGTGGTTCGGATCGCACCGGCTAATCTGAGTTGGGCATTGTACGCAGGTAATTACGATTTAGGGATGTTAGCAGCCCAGTATAGTGCATCAAGCCCTGAAGTTGACCGCGCTATTCGCCCATTCCCTCCGCGGCTTGTTCGTGCCACCTACGAATTTGCTCAACCTCAACTCGGATCGATTGAAGGTCTTCAAGACGTGGCTTATCCGCCTCAAATCATGAAAGAGCTCGGGGTGACTTATCCGCCTGATGCCGGTTTTATGAGGCGTTTACAGGCTGTTTTATGCGATGAGATTGAGCCTGTTTTGCTGCTGCGGCGTAAACATCTTCCGTTTTCGCGAACGAGGAAACTGAGTATCGAGCGCTGTGATGGAAGTCGCGTCGAGATTAATGCACCACCATTTTTATAGTTGTACTCAGCCCAAATAGACGATTTCGTCGGTTTAGAACGGCTTGTATACGCCGAGATAAGCAGCCAATAACCCGAGTAACGGTCCGGTAAACCAGACAAAATAGGCAAGTTCTGGCTTTCGCTTCACTACAATAGGCAGCATCCCAATAAGCACCCAGCAGGCGATCTTTGCATGTATCCACCCTGGTAAGCCACTCACTAAGCCAAGCCGGGCAGCGAGACCAAATCCACCAACGAGTGCGAAGAAAAGACCGACACCATGGAAGATGAGCGCCGGGCGCTTTGATGCTTTGTCTGCGTTCGTCAATGCCGCCCACACCAAACCAGCTAAACCCATGAACGCAACAAACAGCCCGACGAGATGAACGACTTTGTAGAAGAGAATCGAAAACATAAGTCCCTACCAGCTTGGGCCCCGTTCTTCGGCACCTTCATCAGAATTTGTAATCTTTGGACGGTTTGTGCGGTTTTGTGATAAGAATCACTTGCGTGCACAGCAGATTGTGCCATTAGTCGCCTACAACGTTTCGGAGCCGTTGAGTTGATTACCGAACTAACCGTAAAAATATCGAATGCTGGCGCAGGTAATGTCATCATGTGGTTCATGGTGGTTTTGTCCGTGATTTCGATTCTATTGATTATTGAACGCATCTTACACTTCAGACGCGCCGCCGGCGATATTGAGATTCAGTATGCGCGGCTGAGCGCTCATTTGAGAAATGAAGAGTTTGATGAGGCGCTTGAGGAACTCAAAGACGACCCGACCATGGTCGCTCGTGTCGCTCGTGCTGGTCTCGACCGCCTGCACCACGGTCGTCAAGCCGTTCAAGAATCGATGGCGGCGGTCACATTGCTTGAGCGACAAAAAGGCGAACGGTTTCTTTCCGTCCTGGGGACACTCGGTGCAAATGCCCCGTTTGTCGGTCTGCTCGGTACGGTTGTCGAGATCATTCATACACTGAGCAACTCGGGTAATATGTCAGCAGAAAAGATCCCGCAAATGATGGCTGACTTATCGACTGC
>CACGMS010000053.1 GCA_902574205.1 uncultured Candidatus Hydrogenedens sp.
TCGCTCGCCATCACCGGTTTAAACTGAGGCACTGCCTGGGCGCAGTGGCTACACATAAAATCGGCAAATTCGATAACTTCAACCGCAGGCTGGCCCGGAGCAACATTCGTCTTGAACGGTAGCCCACCCACATCAAGCTGAGGGATGGGATCAGAACACATACCATCAGTAATCAAACGACTAAAGATGAGTTGCGTCTGCGTTTGGTTCACACCTGCTTCAAGTAGACCTTTAATCAAACCAGCAAAAATCAATGCCTGAGTACACGGCTTTGGTTTCGATAAGCAACCCGCCAAGGTTCTCGGATTATCGCATCCACACAGTTCTTCTTGAGCGATCTGCGCAAACGGCTGTCGAGCCGACGGTGATACCGCTCGCAAAGGGAAACCAGCAAGTTCAGGCAAAGGTTTCTCTGCTTTCGGAACCTGTAGCACTGCCGGTGCTTCGGATTTTTTAGACGAAGGTTCTTCTGCTGGCGCCGAACACGCTAAGACTAATAATAAACTACTGATGAGCACACGTCGCAAAGCGATAGCTCCTTTCCAATCGAGTTCCGCCGCCTGCCGCTAACTGTGCCGGCATAAAATGGTCAAGTTGGCCCGTCTAACTGACTAACAGATCGTGACTCAGGTTCTTCCTTTGGTCGAGGCCCGAGCAGCAACGTATGCACACCATCCTTGGCAAAAATTTGTTTCGCAAGATCACGAATCTTTGCAGGTTCAACGGCATCGAGTGCTTGATCTAATGACTCGCTGCGACCCAAACCCAAACCATAAACGACATCGAGAACAATCTCTTGGGATCGACTCATGGCGGTCTGGCCTGTGACGCGCCGTACCCCTTTTAGGTATCGCCGGGCGCGATCGACTTCTGCAGAAGTGGGTCCCTCCTTGACGAAACGCTCGATCGCTTCATCCAGAGCGACCAACCCCTCTTTTAACCGTTCTGGCGCCGTCGAAAAGTGGATGGTCACTGCCCCGCCGCGCAGACCGATGACCGCATCAGCGCTGACGCCATAAGTTAATCCTCGTTCTTCTCGCAGCGCTTGAAACAAACGACCAGAACTCCCACCAAGAATCTCGAGAAGAAGCATCAATTCCGCCTCACGTTCGTCACCAATCGCAAGCCCGGGAGCGGTTCGAACGACTTGAACCTGACTTCGATCTAAAACCACAAACTGCGGCTGCTCTCCTTCTGGCTTGAGTGGGCGAGCCCGAGCCGCCAAAGGCAACGGGCGCCGTTCGGTATCAACAACTGGAAATGCTGCGATGAGCCGATGCAGCAAACGCGTCGCATCAAACTTACCGACAATCGATATTACCGGCGATCTACTGCCATAATGTTCATGATAATGCTGGCGCAATTGCTCAGCAGTCAAATGGCGCAGCGGTTCTTCCTCTCCTTCGAGTGGGAGTCCATAAGGATGATCACCGAAGAGCGCTTTTAGTCCCATCTGATAAGCGCGTTGAGCGGGACGATCATCTCGACTACGAATCATCTCTAAGACGCGCTGACGCTCACGATCAACCGCCTCAGCAGTCAACCTAGGTCTCTTAAGTACATCGATAAACACGTCAAAAAAGGTGTCAAATTGATCGTAAACCACCTCTCCACGCAAACCAAAGCTCGACCGACCAGGTAGGGCGCTCAAGCTCGCACCCATCTGATCAATTCGTTGTGCGAGCTCAACTTCAGAGAAACGCTCTGACGCCTGCGGGAGTACCTCACCGAGCAAACCATGCAGACCCGAGGTCCCTGTGTTTTCCAATAACTGACCACCGACCCAACTGGCATTGATTGCTGTGATTTGAGCCTCATCGTTCGGCCATAAGACCAGTTGAACACCTGAGGGCAAACGGATCTCGTACCGACCTTGTTGATCTGGCTTGGGTAAATCTTGCGCCAAAACCAACTCGCTTTGCACCGCTGCCCAAGCACCTCGGCTTACAGCCTCAAGCGTGTCTTGCGTAAAGTCGAGTAGGCTTCCCTCAGGGAGCACTAGACTCAAATGCTGCCTCGATTCAGCAAACAGACGTTTCGCTAGAACCTGTAAGCCGGCGCTGTTTGCCTGCCGAATAGCTAGACGCTCAGCTGACTCTTGCTGCCAACCATCCAAAAGTAACTCGAAATGAGCCAGGCGGCTGGCTTCATCTTGGACCGTTTCATTTTGAAACATGACCTGGGCAAGCAACTGTGCTCTGGCACGCTGTAATGCATCCTCGGTCACACCAAACGCGGCGACGCGTGCCAAACTACGAATAACACCATCAAGCGCACCCCGAAGCCGCGCCCCATCGGTCGTGCCGCCAACGACAAACAAACCCGGACCAGCCGGATCAAAACCGTAAGCAAAAATACCATTGACCAACTGGCGCTCGTATTGGAGTTCGCGAACCAATCGACTGGATTCGCCTTGCCCTAAAACCGCGGCGAGCAAAGCAAGCTCTGCTCGCTGGACAATATTGAGATGGTCGAGACTAAATGCCAAACCAAAATGCGCTTGCGCAACCTGAGCCCGTATCATTTTCGTCGTGTTTTGATCTGCCGCTTTGGGGCGTTGACTGATCTGAGCTGCCGGACCATCAACCTTCCAGTTGGACCATTCCTTTTCAATTAAACGATCCAAGACCGAAGCATCCACATCGCCATCAATTACTAACAAAACGCGTTCGGGGTGATAAAAGCGCTGGTTAAAGTCTTTCAGCTTGGCGTGGTCCAAACGAGCAACTGCCTCTAAACGGCCAGCGACATCTCGTCCATAAGGATGGGTTGCTCCATAGGCCTGAGCAAACAACATTTGACTGAGTTTGCGCGACGGACTGTCCTGGTCTTGACGAATCTCTTCAGCCACCACTTCAAGTTCGGATTGTAAATCGTCGGCACGCAGGCGCGGTCGCTGAAGCAACTCAGCGAGCAAATGCATCCCCGTTGCGGCTGCCTCGTTAGGCAGCACCAGATGATAGACCGTCTCATCAAAACTCGTCCACGCATTAATCTCACCACCAAGCGAAGCGACTTCGGCATCAATGGCACCTTGCTCAAACTTCTGGGTACCCTTGAACACCATATGTTCGTGCACATGGGCCATGCCCTCATGATCTTCTGTCTCATCGGCACTACCAACATGGACCCATGCCTGCAGCGCAACGACACCGGTACCTGGACGCAGTCGGCTAAGAACCCTCAGGCCGTTATCCAAACGCTGGACACGAGCGGCACCACTCAATTCTGATTTTTGTACGTGTTTTTGCACAGATTTAACCTCGTTGGGTACAGGCATTACGGGTGTATGGAGACAACTGCTCCATAAACACACAAAAAGGCCATAAAGAAGACGGCTTGAGTTCATAAATCGCCCGTTGTCTACGCCCTGAAAAATCGAACTAGAGGCACCGCGGATCAACCAAACGCCCCGTCACGGCGCTGGCAGCCGCAACCGCTGGACTCACCAACCAAACGGGTCCTGGCGAACCCATCCGTCGATCAAAATTCCGATTAGTCGTCGATGCGGTCACCTCGCCCGGCAAAGGAACACCGGGACCATTGCCAATACATGATCCGCATCCTGGCGGTGAAATCACCGCACCCACGCGCCGAAACACATGAAGGAGTCCTTCAGCCTCAGCTTGCTCTGCAACCGCCTCTGACGACGGGGTCACCGTCAAACGAACACCGGCAGCGAGTTCTCTACCCTCAAGAACCGCAGCAGCGGCTTTAAGGTCGGCGTAACTGCCACCCGTACAGGATGCGATCACCACATTATGAATAACCACTTCTTCGCACTCAGCGAGCGGTTTGCGATAACGAGAATCACCGGGTGAGGCCACCGTCAAAGGTACCTGAGCCAGGTTCAAAGTCAAAGTGCGCACATAAGATGCATCCGCATCCGGATAGACCAGCAAAGATTCGACATCGATTGTGCTGTCTCGATTCAACAAAAAATTCCGTATGGCGTCACAAGGCTCTACCAGCCCTGTCATCAAGCCGCCCTCGACCGTCATGTTGGTCAGCACCGACAATTCATCGACATTCCATTGATCCAAACCCGAACCACCAAACTGGATCACACACGTATCCGTCGGTCCTTCTCGCCATTGCTCTTCTTTGAAATACGGATCACCAATCAGATGCAAAATGAGGTCTTTAGGACTGACGACCTCGCCCGCATCACCCTCCACAAGGACGCGTACCACCTTTGGGACCGTAACCGGGATTAGACCGGTTCTTAAAGCGAAGGCCATCGCCGTCGAACCGACCCCAAAAGCAAAAGCATTGAGCACACCTGCTGTCGGACTATGCGAATCAGTTAAGCACAAAACGGTCCCGGGCAATGCGTAATCCTCAACCACCAAACGATGACACACACCTGCGGGCGCATCTCGGCCCGGCCCATGAAGCGTAACCCCATACTCTCGACACGCTTGGACCATTTCTTCGGCTAGACGCTGAGCGGGCAGCAATCGTTTTGATTTGACGTCATCGGGAACCGTCGGCTCATTAATCAAGACGAAGTGATCTTCAAAACAGGCGACAAGGTCAGGATTTTCGATCGGAGCATCACCGTAGGCATTTTTATAAAGATCAATCACCATACCGGCCGTATACTCATGCATGCCGCGAAAACCTGCTCGACACAGCACTTGATCACCAGCCTCAACATTCTCGACGCCGTCAACCTCGTGGCGACCCCGATACACTTGCTGTGCAATGACTTTTTCGACTGCGTTAAGCGGTCGTTGTAATTTGTGAATATCGTAAGTCGGTACAAACGACCCGTTCATCAACTCTGTACCAAATGGTAGGAGGCCACCCTTCTCAGCAACAGATCGAAAGAAGTCGGGCAAGGCTTGCGCAAGCGCTTCAAGGTCGACGTCTTCGCCTTGAAGTAACGCATCTAAAACCGACCGGTCTGTCGTGAACGGTAAACCCGAATAGACCATATTCTCCTGAAAGATCCGCTGGAAGCTATCGGCGATCACCAATTCGATCCCTGCGCCTTGATGGGCGACCACAGCGACCTCTCGGCTTGAACCCGAACCGTAAGCATCGCCACCAACGATCACTTGATAGCCGCCTCGACGAACATCATCTTCACAGACAACTTCTTTGAAGTTTTTCAGAAAATGAGGCCCTAAAATTTCAGGTGTGTAACCCAACGTACATGCCTGGCCTGAAATCATCGCGTCTGTGTTCACAGCAAAATGTTTGTCATCGTCTCGCGCATCGATCGATTCTCCGTCGAGCTGTCGACGCAAATCAGTAGCGCTCTCGGTAAGATAGAGGACTCGTCCGTTAAGCTTCATGGGTTCTTTCTTGGCGACATAGGGCTGCGCCCTAGCGAAAACTGAACTCAGACGCCAGGAAAGAAGATTGCATCGTCGGCCTCATCTAGTAATGCTCGGACCATGATCAGCGCATTACTCATCTTTGGTATTCGAATTTATCAGCGATGGATCTCGCCGGTGCTCGGTACCAATTGCCGATTCGGACCCAGTTGCAGTGAATACGGGGTCGAAGCACTAAAAAGGCATGGTTTCTTTCGCGGTTTACCCCTTCTGACATGGCGAATCTTTCGATGCTCGCCTTGGGGTGGAGGGGGCCACGACCCGGTGCCCGAGTGCGCCTGGGACTTCGTGTCTTTGCGTCACAAAAACGTTGACGAGCGCGCTGATTAGATTGCGCCAACACGATGGCTCATATAAGTCATCACAGCGATTTCCCAGACAGGTTCATGATTATGCGTAAGCTCGCTTTCTTTGGTTTTGTTCTCGTCCTCACTGGTTGCCCAAACCCCGATGATTTGGCTGTCGACCCCGTTTGTAGAAATGGAATTATTGAAGGTAATGAAGAGTGTGATGACGGCAATGGTATCGATAATGATGGCTGCTCCAACGCATGCATCCCCAGCTTTTGTGGCGACGGCATCACACACGAAACCGAAGACTGTGATGACGGGAACACCAGCAACGAGGATGCCTGTGTTGAAGATTGTCAGGTCGCCCGCTGTGGTGATGGATTTACACACATTGGCGTGGAAGACTGTGATGATGCCAACAACGCAGATAACGATTCGTGTTTGACGACGTGCGTGGCCAACAACTGCGGTGATGGGATTGTCAACGAGAACGTCGAGTTTTGCGATGATGGCAATCGAACGGATACCGACGCCTGTACCAATGCCTGCGAAGCTGCTCGCTGCGGTGATGGAATTGTCCACGATGAGGTTGAGGAATGCGATGATGGCAACACCAGCGACGAAGACAACTGCACCAACGCCTGCCAAACGGCTCGGTGTGGTGATGGTTTTGTCCAAGCAGGTGAGGGCTGCGATGATGGCAATGATATCGATGACGATGAATGCACCAATGCATGTGCAAGTGCCAATTGCGGCGACGGTATTCTCCATGAAGACGAGCAATGCGACGATGGAAACGCCGATGAAACAGATGCCTGTCTCACCACTTGCGTCCGAGCGAGCTGCGGGGATGCGCAGACCTATGCCGGCGTCGAGGAATGTGATGACGGCAATGAAGACAGTACCGACGAATGCACCGTTCGCTGTACCCTTGCTCGCTGCGGCGATGGCTTTATCAGGGTCGATGTCGAGGCTTGCGACGACGGCAACATCATCAACACGGACGCGTGCACCAATGCCTGTACTCTAGCCATCTGCGGTGATGGAATTGTCCATGAGGGAGCTGAAGTGTGTGATGACGGTAACGCCCTCCAAACCGATGCTTGCCTCAACAATTGCGAGGCTGCTCGCTGCGGGGATGGCTTTACCCAAGAGGGCGTCGAGCGATGCGATGATGGAAACGAAATTCAAACCGACGCCTGCTTAGTGGGTTGTCTTCCTGCCTCCTGCGGAGACGGTCATACCCAAGAAGGTGTCGAAGAATGTGATGATCAAAACAATGACAACACCGACTTATGTGTTGAGAATTGCCAAGATGCTGCATGCGGGGATGGGTTTTTACACGAGGGAAATGAAGACTGTGATGACGGTAATCTGGATAATGGCGATGGTTGTGATGACGCATGCGGTATTCAGGTTGACCCCACCCAAGACCAAGTGATTACTCGGTTACTCAACGGCGATGCGGCGAATGCATCCTTGAGTCATGTGTTGGTCACCTATGCCAATGCATCGAACCTTCGAGAACGCGGCTTTGTGGTTCAAGCGCAGCGCGATGGGCGAGCTCTTGCTATTGATGTGTCTGCCGCATCGATTGGTGTGCGCGCTGGAGATATTATCAATATCGACGTGACAAGCACGGATTCTGTTGGCGGCTTGAGGCGCGGTGATGCCGTCGCTAATCTGCAAATTTTAGCACGTAACAAACCTCTTGAGCCTTGGACTCACGATTTAAACGGCCGCCAAACCTTGCCAACTGAAGCGATGGCGTTCTGGAGGGTCACCGCTCGCCTAACGATCACCGCTGATCTGATTGCTGCAGGGACTGGTTATGTCCGTGCCACGGCAAATACCGCCGCATTGACTAACCGTCCCGAGGTACAGTTTCGAATCCACAACTCACTTCAAGCGGGACTATGGGTCGAAAATACATGTGAATTGACCGTCACCGGTGTTCCGTTGGTACGCTGGTTTGGAAACAGCCAATACACGCCGACTAAACTCTCAGAAGTCGAGTTGCATAGCTGCCCCCCTACCCGTCTGCTGTCGAAAGCAGTGGTTTCGGCAACCGAACTTCGCCTTGAAATGCGAAGAAACCTGCTTACCAACACCGTCAGTGCCGACGATTTTATGATCTCAATCGATCGGCTTGAGCCCCAACTCATCGTCAGCGCCGCAGAAGTAAGAAACGGACGCTTCATCTATTTGACGACCGCTGCTCAAGTGCCAGGGCAGCGCTATGAGCTGCGACGCGTCGGTGAGGTCCACGATCTAGCCGGACAAAATATTGAGTTCAGCACGGCACCCGTGGAAACCTTTACCGGTTATCGCGCCCCTGCCAGACTCTTGATCAACGAGTTCAACGCAAACGCCTCGGGCGGCTGCGACTTAATCGAGTTTCGCGTGACGCAAGGTGGCTTATTGCGCCACTCGGTCAAAGAACGAAACACCGTCGTACATACCTTCGCTGAGACCATGGTCGCAACGGGTGATATTGTTGTTCTTCACTTCAAACGAGGGAGCACCAATTGTGTCCAGAGCAATCCTGAGGGACTCGTGCCTGCAGATGAAACGGAATCAAAGACTCAAGCCGCTGAAGCGCAGGTCGCTAGCAACTATGACACGGCATGGGATCATTGGACTACATATAACGGTTTAATCGCGACAACCAACGTGATTTCGCTCGTTCTCGATGACGTGATCGTCGATGCGGTACTCGTCAGTGAGGCATCGACGGGTGACGCTGCGACCGCTTCGGAAAACGCTGCTCGCCGAGTTGCAGCCGCCAATCAGTGGACGACGGAAGCGGGTCAAGTTCCCGAAGGTGGTTTCGTTGATGACAATTTCAATGCCCACGCGGCGCAAGGCCTCAAGGGCGCAGGAACCAGGAACTCATCACGCAGTATTCGCCGAACCAGCCCTACGGACAGAAATCATAAAGGTGATTGGACCTTTGGTGACAGCTCATTTGGGCGAGCAAACTAAAGCGCCAGTTGGCGTTCCTTTAAGGTTCTGATCTGATCACGCAACTGGGCTGCTTCCTCGAAACGAAGCGCCGTTGCGGCGGCTCGCATCTGTTTTTCGAGGTCTTGGATCTTGAGGCGACCTTCGGACGTCAACTCCTCTACACCACCTAAGAACTCGATAAGGTCCATCTGGTCGACATGAACGCTACCCTCTGTACCGCGCCGGCTTTGCCGGTGCTTTGCCACCCGTGGATCCATTCCCCCGTCAGCATCTCGCCGATCACGCTCTAAGACTTGAATGGTGCGCTGCGCTGCCTGAGGCGTAATTCCGTGTTCATCATTATAGGCCTCTTGAACCACTCGCCGCCTTAGGGTTTCGTCCATCATTTCAGACATGGAGCGAGTGACTTTATCCGCATACAAAATGGCGCGACCTTCTAAGTGTCGCGCCGCTCGACCGACCGTTTGAATCAAACTCCGAGCGTTGCGTAAAAATCCTTCTCGATCGGCGTCAAGAATCGCCACGAGGCTTACCTCGGGAAGGTCCAAACCTTCGCGCAACAAATTGATTCCGATCAAAACGTCAAACACACCTTGGCGCAACTCAGTCAAAATCTCGATGCGCTCAAGCGTATCTACATCGCTGTGTAAATAGCGCACACGAATACCGACCTCAGCGTAATAATCTGCCAAATTTTCAGCCATACGCTTGGTCAGCGTCGTGACCAACACACGCTGATCCTTGGCAACACGCTGTCTGATTTCGTCAAGTAAATCATCAACCTGACCTTGAACCGGCCGAATCTCGACGATCGGATCAAGCAAGCCCGTGGGTCGCACAACTTGCTCTACAACCTCGCCAGCTGTCCGTTCTAATTCAAAGTCACCCGGAGTCGCCGACACAAAGATCGTTTGTGGTCGGCTGCTGTCCCATTCTTCAAAGCGTAGTGGTCTGTTGTCCAATGCACTGGGTAAGCGGAAACCATGATCAACGAGCGTGGTCTTACGGCTGCGATCACCCTTAAACATGGCGCGAATCTGCCCCACCGTGACGTGACTTTCGTCGACCATCAACATCGCATCGTCCGGTAAATACTCAAACAGCGTTGGCGGGGGTTCGCCCAACTTTCTACCACTAAACCAACGACTGTAGTTTTCAATCCCTGGACAACGCCCGGTCTGCTCAATCATTTCCAGATCATGCATGGTGCGCTCTCGCAAACGTTGCTCTTCAAGCAACTGAGATTGCGCCGAAAACTGCTGAAGCCTCGACGCCAGCTCGTCTTTGATTCCTGACAACGCCGACTGCATTTGATCGGGTGGAATCACGTAATGCGAAGCGGGAAAGATAGCGACTCGATTGAGGGGTTCAAGTCGCTCGCCGGTCAATGGATCAATGGCGCTAATTCGCTCCACTTCATCACCAAAAAACTCGATACGCAGCGCTCTGGAATCTTCGTGAGCCGGAAAGACTTCAACCGTATCACCACGCACCCTAAAGCTGCCACGGTGAAAGTCCATATCATTACGCTCGTAGGAGGCTTCGATCAAACGATACAACAGTTGACGCCGGTCTAATTGCTGAGTCTCCTGTACCGTCACGAGCATCTGTGCCCATGCCTCTGCCGATCCAATCCCGTAGATGCACGATACCGATGCTACCACAACCACATCTTGACGCGTCAATAGACTGCGTGTTGCCCGGTGTCTGAGCCGATCAATCTCTTCGTTGATCGACGAATCTTTCTCAATAAATGTATCGGATGAGGGGACATAGGCCTCCGGCTGATAATAATCATAGTACGAGACAAAGTATTCGACCGCTGCATCAGGCAAAAGATTCTTCATCTCTTGGTACAACTGCGCTGCCAGCGTTTTGTTGTGCGCCATAATCAAGGTCGGACGTTTGGCTTGAGCAATGACTTGGGCCATTGTAAAAGTTTTACCCGAACCGGTCACACCCAACAAGACTTGGTCAGCCTGGCCTTCCTCAAGTCCACGCAGCAACGCGCCGATAGCTTTGGGTTGATCGCCCGCGGGCGCGAAGGCGCTTGTCACTGACCAGGACGAACTCATGTACGCTCCAAACTCCGTGATGGGATGCCCAATTCGTCGCAAATCGGATAGGGGCTATGCATGCGCAGCTTAACCGTTATGCTCAGCATTTTGTTTCTCCCGGGCCAATCGATGGCTTTGACCATGGATAGTGCACCCGGCTTTGTGCTCAATCGCGTCAATTCATTGATCAAAGGAACCGTACGCAGTGGATCGATTTCGTACAGTGGTGCAGACGGTTTAATTCTTCGCCAAGCCGAACTTCTCGACCCCAATGGCCGGCTCGTTTTATCGGCACAAAGAATCCAAGTTCGCGTCGGACTACTCGACTTACTCAAATCAACGGTCATCATTCAAGAGATCAGCATCAAGGGTCTGCATGCCAAAGCGACCGAAAACCAAGCGGGTAAGCTTAACCTTTTGGAGGCGGTGTCACTGAATGCACCTAGCTCTGGGGAAAGTAAAAGCAGCGGCGGTCTCAGAGTCGATAAAATCCGAGTAAGTAGCAGTTCGATCGGTCTCGATCTCAAAGCGATCAAAATTCGACTCAACGACCTCAATCTATCTGGACGTCTCGAGGCCGGTAATCACTTCAGCGCTGATCTGTCGCTATCGACTGGAGCAAGTCAAATCATTCAACCGGGTCGAGGAACACCAGTCTTAGTCCTCAAACTCCCAGGGATCCGACTAAACCGTCTTGGGATTGGCTCACACACCATTCGTCTTAGCGGCGGTAAAATACGCGTCGATAAAAAGCGCGTGCTGAGCTTAGGCGGACTTATTCGACCCAGCGCACAACGTATCGACATGCGGTTAGGTGGTCAGCTTCCCGATGGCTGGATCAAAACGATTCTTCCGGCGAGTGCCCAAAGTATCCCCGAAATGAAATCGGTTCGGCTCGATGTTCATTTAGGCGGCAAACTCAGTAACCCGCAGATCGGTATCTCTGCGCAAGCATCATCATTGATACTTCCAGGTTCTGCACCCACTCTCAAAGACATTCAGCTTGCGGCTATTCTCAAGGGGACAAAACTCGCGATTACACAACTCACTGGTCAAACCTATGGAGGTACCGCACGTCTCACAGGCGAGCTGAACTTTGGCGATGCGTTGAGCATTAATGGTGACTTACGATTAGTCGAGAGCCGACTTGCTAAAGTCCACGATTCCTTAGCCGAATATGGCGGCTTATTCACCGGGCGAGCCCTAGTTTCCGGCGCGCTAGCGCTAAGTGATGCCAACCCCCTATCCATTCGTTTACGCGGTCGTTTAAAGGGATCCAAAATACCTTCAATTGGACGTCGTTCTGCTGATCTTGATCTCCTCATCCTGCAAGGTGAGACGACCCGAATTATGCCGAGCCAAATCCTGCTCGATGGGAACATCGTCAGCTTTCAAGGACCAGTTTATCCGGCCATCGATTTAACTTGGCGGGCACAACTCTACAAAGCACGCCGACTCCTTAATGCTCTCGGCGGCGAACAACTCCCTAAGCAGTTAAGCGCAAATGGTCGGCTGCGCCTCAAACCCAGGCTTCGATTAGATTTTCGTGTCGATACGAAACCCTATGTATTAAGCGGTCAATCGATAGGAGCGATCAAAGCTCAAGGCTTTATGGACAGCTGGTCGGTCCATCTCAAGACGCTAAAGACCGAAATCAACGGATCACCGCTAACTGGAAAGATTCGTTTACCGCTCAACAATCCTCGCGCTCCGGTTGGTCGCTTGAGCCTGACCGACTACGAATTACCCGGTCAATCAGGAAAAGCGACCCTTGATCTGGCATCGGATAGCGAAGGTAAATGGCAAGGCACAACGTTGATCAGTGGGCTTCGCGCAGGCGAACTGGCTTTGGGCGATCTCGAACTCTTTTTAAGTTATGATGGCCGGCGAGCTGAAATTCGAGCCATGGATTGGGATGAAGGCCCAGGAATTTTATCAGGCGCTATCGGCGTGGACTTGGAATCCCTAAAAACCGATGGGCATCTTGATTTGTTCGTTGACCAAACAGGCTTGGAACTCCTTGCTGGACCGCAGGTCAAAGGGCGAGCCCAAATCCGTTTCGAACCCAAAGGCAAACTCAACGAGCCAGCAGCACGGATCAATATGAGCTTTAAAGGCTTGAGTATTGGCGGGATCCCGTTGCGCGATGGTCAACTGATCTTAGCCGGAACGCCCGATTCGCTCGGCGGAATTCTAACCACCCAAGGCAACGGCACAGGTCGTGGGACGGTGCGGCTCACTGAGCGCTTTGAGAAACTTGATCTCAACCTCAAACTCACGGCCTTTCGCTTAGAGTCTTTGCCTATTGACCTGCCCGGGCTCGAAGCCCTCGCCGATATCAACCTCAGACTGAGCGGACCACTCAAACGCCCCGAGGGTGAGGCGCAAATTGGTCTTCGCGATGTCGCCGTCGATGATCGCTTGGTCGGAACAGGTCGGGGTCGAATTACCGCCCAAATCCAAAAAGAAGCGATCACTGCTGACCTCGATTTGCTGGGTTGGATCCTTGGCGATATCAACATGGCTTATCCTTCGTTAGACCCCATTCAAGCGCGACTAAATATCGATGCCCAGGGTTTACAGTGGGTCATCCCAGGGTTGGCAGGAGGGGGTACCGAGATCGACCTCAGCGCCCGAGCACTGCTCGGGCTCCGCCAGGGCGAACCCGAAGCAAGCGTTCAGATTGACCGCTTACGCGTGGGAAACCCAGGTCTATGGGAAGAAGAACTCGAAAATGACGGCGAAATGATCATTGGTTACTCTGGCGGCCGCGCTCGCTGTGAACGGTTGTTACTAAAAATGGGCAAAGGAACAGCGGAACTACGAGGTTGGATTGAAACCGGTGATGACAGCGCTCGCGCTAACCTCCATGTCAACAGCAGTTTACCGCTCGAACTATTACAACTGCTCGACCCAAGGTTCTCACTCACACGAGGTCGAGTACGGGTCACAGGTAGCTTACGCGGATACTGGAAAAAGGATGCTCGACTGCTTGCCGAAATCGAACCCGATCCGGGAACGACCTTCGTGCACTCTGCCTATCCACGCCAGATCACCTTAGCGAGCGGCGCCATCAGGCTCGAA
>CACGMS010000054.1 GCA_902574205.1 uncultured Candidatus Hydrogenedens sp.
AGAAGAGCATACCCACCCATGTCTTCATTGCTGACGCAGCTCAAGCGCTGCACGCGCCGTCTGCCGTGCCGAAATCTCATCGTGACCAGCTGCTACTGCAGTCAAATACGCCACAGCGACATCTTCCTCGCGCTCAGCAACTGCGCCAAGTAATTCCTCGAGCAACTCAGGATAACGTTGGCTCAACTTAATCAAATGCACGGTTGCTAATCGCCCTTTGGTACTGAGTAAAACGGAGGTCAAATGACGGATCTTCGAAGGCGCGGTCTCAGGAGCTAAGGCAGAAAATAGTGCCGTGTATGCGCGCTGGTCAGCAATCGCCAAAAGGCTCTGCCCAGCCGTGCGCCGCAGCAAGTCATTTGAAGCACACAATTTGGCGATTTCAGCTTTATCCGTCCCCGTCGCATCTGCTTTTTTGTGAGCACCAAACAGCAATCTGATCAAATCACGCCAGGCACCTCGCTGAGGTAAATCAGCGAGATAGGTGCGGTCGGCGACCCTGAGTTCACCGCGCACGCCACCTTCAGTTCCGGCGAGCAGTGCCAAACGAGCCGTTGCGATCTGACCTTGCTTTGCTGCCAGATGATATGCCGTCTTTACGTCGACTTGCGAGAGTCCCAGAACCTGATCCAGCCCCAAAGCGAGCTCGCCTTTTTCTTCAATAACGCCCGTAGGACGAGAGCATGAGGACGTCAGTAATCCGATGCCAAGTAGGCACATGATCATCCTGATGCCCATGCTATCCTCCAACCTTGGTGCCCTCGGCGGGACTCGAACCCACGACCTACGGTTTAGGAAACCGTCGCTCTATCCAGCTGAGCTACGAAGGCGCTCGACCTCATCGGTCGGGGCTGCGTAGCCTTTTGCGTGCTCCATTGGAACCCAAAATAAGGAACCCATGACTCACTCAAGACGCCACTTAGAGCAAGCGACGCACGTCAAAGACGGTCAACAAGACAATCAAGCCCAACAGCGCCATAAAACCGTAACTGTGAATGCGCATCTGCACCGCCGGGCTAGGCAGTAGCTTGACGCTAATTGCTTCAAGCCCGAGAAAGACCAGGCGACCGCCGTCTAAAGCCGGAATGGGGAGCAAATTAAAGAAACCCAAGGCGACGCTCAGCGTAATAGCAAACAACAAGAATCTGAGGAGACCAGCTTGCGCCTCATCGGTCGCCGATTTGAGAATAGCGACCGGTCCCCCAAGCGAGCCGCTTTTGGGCGCTGTGAGCGCTTGAGCTAATGCCCTACCAATACCGATGCTGGTTTCAAGAGGCAGGCGAACACTCGTCACGAGGGCCTCACCAAGGCTCGGGTCCGCACCTTCAACCAAGGCTTGGGATACACCCATACCAAATAGGCCATCAGGCTTGCTCATGCGCCGCGTAAAAACGACTTGGTTGGAGCCGTCAGAGGAGACGCCTTGGCGAAGCAAGACATCGCCCTCACGAAACCATGGCTGCTCGGCAATCTTAGGCTTGGCATCGCTCGGTCGCGTGATGGTCAGTGTGTAGGTCCCGGCTTTCCCTGCGAGTCGACTCAAATCACTTACGTTACTCAGCGACTCGTCATCGATCGATAAAATACGATCACCGCCCTGCAAGCCGGCGGCGGCTGCCGGCGTATTATCACTGACCGAGACGACACCCACTGCCCAGCGTCCGCCCCAAGCCATCATGACCAAGACCACCAGAACCATAGCGGTCAAATAGTTCGCCAAAGGACCGCCGACGATCGCGAGCGCACGCGCCCAAAGCGGTCGATTATCAAACGCTCTCGGGTCATCCGCTGCGCCCTCTTCCTCTGGGTCCAGGCCAACGATATGCACATAACCACCAAACGGAATCGGTGCGATGCGGTATTCAGTTTCACCTCGCTGAAAGCTCCACAATGCTGGGCCCATACCAATGCTAAAAGCATCGACGCGCATGCCCGCTTTTTTTGCACAGATCATGTGACCTGCCTCATGCAAGCCGACCACCACACCAAACAAGAAGATACCTGCCGCTAAGGCGGGTTTAAGGACAATCAACGCAACCGCACCGACCACCAAACCCAGAAGCTTCATTCGTTCGTTATCCACTGGATACTCCTGCGTGACTCAAGCGCACCTGCCTGGCTCGCTCAGCCACACGCTCAATCAATCCTGCGGGCGATTCCACAAGCACGCTCCCGGTGCAAGAGACGATCCAATTAACCAAAGCTTGACCGACGAATTCACGAACAACAACCCGGCCTTTGCTCAAACGCGCCTGCGGCCCGAAATAGTCCTCGATCATCCACGCGCCGTCCTTATCGGCACACCGAAGCACGATGCGCTCAGTCAATTGCGCTTGCGTCAACTGAGCCAAACGCCTTCGTAACCCCTCATGATCCCATGATTGACCACCAGGCTCGGGTGCGTCCCATGACTCAAGCTGAAACAAACGATCGCCTCTAAATAAACGAGGCGCCTCTCGCTCAAAGCACCATGCGCCAATGTACAGCTGCCCATCGTAATCAGCCGTCGCCGACGGCACTATTCGGCGCCATTCACGTCCTGACGCCGACTCATACAAGATACGCAAGCCGGAAGCCTTCGTGACCGCTTCATCAAGTTCAGGACGCCAACGATGCTCAGACTTGATCATCAGCCGATGCCGAATCCCCAAAAGTCGCTCTGCCTCAGCGGCGCTCAATCGAGCCAAAAGCTTAGCTTGAAGCTCCTCATGGCGCTCCGCTGCCAGACCGAGTCGATCCAAACCGATCATCAAGGCACTCGCTTCGTCACCGCCTAAAGGAATTTCGCGGTCAAGTCCTGGCGCGTAGTAGACGCGCAATCGGTCCTCTTCATCCAGCGACCAATCGACCAATTCATCAGGACTTGCGGTCGCTTCAGCGGTCTCATCAAGAGCGACTAAAAAGGTGCGCAAAGCTTGTGTACTCAGACCAAATTCACGCGCTAAATCGGCAAGAAAAACGCCCTGCTCGCCCAAATCAGCAGCTCGCTCTATAGCGAGGAATAAACGAGTTGTCTCAAGAAGTTGAGACCTCATTCCTCAAGCCTTACTAAGCGTGCTGAAAGTTCGTCTTGAAGACCTTGAGGGCCGACTAAATGCCAACCGGGTGCCGCGCAGAGCCAACGCATCAAAGCCAACCGATTACGAGTACGGATGCGAACTCGATCACCAGAGCGCTCAATAATGTTTAGGCGAGCCGGTAGAGGCCCGGCTAAATCAGTCCATTTGAGTTCGGCTTCGAGCGGTGCATCCACCGATTGCTGCCACCTCGACCAGGACTCTTGCGTTCGGCGACCTTCACCTGGCTTAATGGACCGGAGGTTGCCCTTGATGCGATCCAATCGAAAACTGCGATCTGACTGACGCGTACGATCATAGCCTGTAACGTACCAATAACTCCCGCGCAGCTCGAGCAAGGCATCATCGAGTTCCACCTTGCGCGCCTTATCGGCACGCCGTGATTGATAACCAAACGCTAACGATTTTCCTCGCTCAAGGGCTTCGAGAATACGCTCCAAGTGAACACTTCCACGCTTTGAAACCTCTTCTTCAACAGGTTGCTCAACCAACTTAGCGAGCGCATTGAGCGCAGCCGCCCGCAACGGCATGCCGGGAACCGAGATCAGCGTATCAGCGGCAGCGGCAAGGACCATACGCTCCGAATTTGAACAGCGCAGCGCAGCCCTTTTGCCGGCAGTTAAGCGATAACCGAGTTCATCCCCATGATCGTCCCTGAGCACTTCGAGGGGCAGACCCATGGTTCGTAAGGAGGCTTTATCTCGCTCGAAGGTTCTTAGAATACTTTCAGGTTTAAGTTCCTTCGACGAGTACGCGGGATGGACTTGAAAGATCTCACGGCGGGCTAATGGCTTCCTTGCTCTGCGCAAGATGATGATCAACCTCAGTAAGCGCTCATTACGATCCATAGTTGTCTAGTGCACCTAGCTCGACTCATACGCCAACCCAAAAAACGACAAAGCCTCCGGACCCTGCCGGAGGCTTTGATCTTGGCTTATCGGACCTTGCTTATTGCTGCGGCTGACAAAGGCCCCAAGGCGAACCCTGGAACGACTCGTCGATTTGCGACAACGGCACACAGTTGAACGCTGTACCATCAATGGTTGGGCAGTCAGCGTTTTGTCCGGCACGGCAATAAGGTAAGCACAAGGTACCTTGTTGGGTGGGTACACAGGTGTAACCCGCTGCGCAGTCCTCATCAGTAAACAAGCTGGTCAACATGCCCTTTTCGCATGGTGCCCCGCCCTGAACATTCTGAGTGGATCCACAATAGGTATCGGCACCGGTTGCGCTCACAGGCTGGCAAATCTCACCATTGCTGCAAGTGGAGGCACCGAAGGGCTCGCAGCCAGCACCGTTCGAGGCACCTTTGACGCAGACATTGGCTTGACCAACGTTCACACACAAACCATCACCGGTACCGTGGGCATCGCACGCTTGATTCGGCGTTTGGCACCGATTGGGGACGCAAACTGTAGCCTGCTGACACGATTCATGATTGGCGCATTGGGCGCTTGACCCACAGCGGGTGCCGCATGCGCGCGAGCCGTCTTGAGATTGTAACAAGCACCCCGTTCCCGATGCACAATCGGTATCCGAAGTACACGAACCGTAAGCACCTGATTTACAGCTACCGTTATCGCAAATCTGACCCTGCTGAGTACAATCAGCATTGGTCTGGCAACCACCATTACCGCCACCGGCTTCAACGCATTGACCGTTGTTGTCGCAGCGCTCGCCAATACGGCAATCTCGATCGTTCCCGCAACCTTGGTTAGCGATCTCTTCGCAGGCGTTGTCCACGCAGCGATAGCCGTCTTCGCAGTCACTGCTGCGCAAGCACTCAGGGTTATTAGCGGTTGGTCCCGCATCCGCACGACTTGAACCACCTCCACCACTGCCCGCAGGCGGCGCGCAAGCGGCAGTTAAACACAAACAAAACACAGCAGTCAAAATGCGCATCATACACTCCCTTTTCGCTAAAAAGAAGAAGAGCCCCACCGAAGTGAGGCTCTCCGGACGAGCGCTGCTTAGCGTACTAAGAAGCGTTCGTCGTACGGCATCTAGAGGATGCGATCAGCCGCCTAGGCAAAGCCCAAATGGCCCTTGGATCTGGTTATTCGACAAAGAAGCCAGCGAACGGCAAGTCAAACCCCCATCGCAAGTCACCGAGTTGTCATTGCGACAAAGCGGGTGACAGATCTGTGGTTGACCGGTGAGCTGCAAGCAGACAGCACCCGACGCGCACTGCGCCGTCTCTTCACATTCTTCGCCAAAGGCCTTGCGAGGAAGATCTGGGTCGTAACCCACGCAGTAACCCGCACCTTCTTCCCATCCGAAGAAGCCACATTTGGTGTTGTCGCCGCAGCCTGTTCGTTCGGCGGGATCACAAATATCTTCTGGGTTCAAGCAGACATAACCACCGTTGTAGGTACAGGTCTGACCGTCTGGACAACGCACGGTGCCGTGCTCGTCTGGACCCTCTGGACTGCAGCCTTGACGGCACGTACCGGTTGCCGGTGCGTCATCATTGGCGACTGCGCAGAGCGAACCATTCCCGCAGCGAACGGATTTTTCCGAGCGCTCAGCGTTGAAGGTACATGTACCGCCTTCAAGGACCTGACCACCCGCCAAACACAAGCCCACATAACCATTCGACCCAGCGCTCACCTCGATACAATGGCCATCGCCAGCCATGACTTCACAGGTCCCAGTAATGGGTTGGCAGGTACCCGTTTCGGTTCCTACCGGAAGCGGGCAGCGGCCGTTATTGCACACGGCATCACCAACACAAGGATTGTTGTTGTCACACTCCGCACCCAAAGGAGCCGGATCCAAGGTACCGGTGCAGCGATCGCTTGCGTTGGTGCACTGGTCATCGGTCAAGCACGTGTCAACGCAGACATCGTTGACGCAGCCAAACCCTTGAGGACAGGCTTCCACCGGGCACGTTCCACCGGCGAGGCAGAGGTCAGGATTGACACACTCGCCACCGTTGCAAAGCGCTGCACTTCGGCATTGCCCGGCAACGCACGTTTCACCATCGTTGAACCCAAGGCAGTGGTTATCTTGCCCGCAAGGTTGACCGGTTTCGCAGGTGTTCGCCTGGTCGCAGGCAACGCCAGTGCTGCAAGGGTTATTCTCGTCGCAAGTCGGTCCGACGCCACATGCTTGGTTCTGGGGACTTGGGTTATCGTTACCTGCGCAGTAGTACCAATCTCGAGAGGCCTCGGTACCACAGACCGAATTGTTGCCGTCGCAAAGCACTTCGCATGAGTTGAACTCGGTGTTGCAACGCGCCGTTTGGCCCAGGTTAGCGCAATCGGAGTCTTGAACGCAATTCGTCGGCGCTGGAGCAGCAGGTGCATCGGCACGGCACGCTCCGCCCAAGCGGCCGTTGTTCACATTGCTAAAGCTGTCCGGAAGCTCCGAGGTGCGACCGCAAAGATTATAAAAGCAGTGATTGAGGTTTGCGTTGCACTCGTGCGTGAGATCACAGACGTCATTGGTGACGCATGGACGCAGACAGCTGCTGCCACTATTGAGCGGTGTACAATTCAGCGACGAATGGCAATCGTTAGCGATCGCGCAATCAAAGAACTGATCACCCTTACACACACCCCCTTCACACATACCGCGCTGAGCATAGCCTGCAGAGAAGTAGCAATCACTGTCTTCTTGACAGGTTTGGTCGGTCATGCGTTCGCAGTACCCCGAGCCCAGTTGCGGATCCACGACACACAGCTCGCCTGCGTTCGTACAATCGTTATGCGATTGACAGGACTCCCTCGTGTCTTGAACGCACGCCTCGTCGCGACACACTTGACCTTGCTGGCAGTCGGTATCGTCTTGACACGTCGTTTGACGCGGAACGCACTCACCGTCACGGCAAAGCTCATCGGATGCGCAATCACGGCTGCGTCGGCACTCGGGTGCATTAGATCCTGCGTCAGTCGTGACCGAAGGCCCCGAATCTGTGGTACCATCACCAGCGGGTGCACAACCGATAACGATGAAAGAACAGGCCGCAACGGCGACCAAACGAGAAAGCAAACATCGGCGCATTACAAGCTCTCCAACGGGTTACAAAATTCGCGCTTGGGGCGCGTAGGGCGATCGCCTTTCTCGCTAAGCAAAGCCGGCGTCAAGGCAATTCGCTCGAAGTTTTAGCCCACTAGCCGGGGTTTGCAAGTCGGTCGACCCACAAAATACGCTCACGGACGACTCGCATTCCAGGCTCCCTCAAGCGGTCGATTGACAATCAATCGGAAGCTTCCATCGATTTGTCCCGCCGGCTCAGGCCACCGACCGAGCTCGTCGGCCATCAGGTTATTATCGTCGTCATAAACCCGTGAATACTGATCGAAATCCATTGCGGTCCAAGCCAGTCCAAGCTCGGCAAGTTGCTGATCGATCATCAAGCCTGCCTGCTGCACCGCTTGCTGACAGGTTTGCTCAACGCCTGGAACGGCGCAGACTCGGCCGCCGGACAAATCGCAAGCTGCTTGATCGGCAGCCCGCTGAATACCGCGACAGTCAATGGCCGCTTCGAGCGCATCCGGGATGTTATTAAATCGACCGTTCGTTGAAATACTCACGACGAGATTAACCACATAGCGCACCAAACCGACCAGATCCATGTGAACCTCGCGATCGAAGAGCACGTTCCACTCCTGATTACGATCAAGATAAAGCCGACCAACAAAAGGCGGAACATCAGTTTCAATACGCCCGATGTCGCCCAAGTCTTGGTCGAGTAGAATATTCACCTCGGCGCAGCTCGGATAGTTCGGGTCCTGCCTTCCCCGTGCACAGCGATCAATGAGCATCACGACGGCCCGGTCCCAGACTTCGGTTCCTCGAACATGAAGTGGATTGGCACGATGACGTGCCTCCATCTGCCCAACGACCTGCATCTGTTGGAAAATATGGACGATGCTGTTTAAGCCATGGACCAAATCGGCAACCCAGGGCGGAACATACGCAGCGATCAGATCGGCGACAGCGGCTTCGATGACGTCACCGATGACCGGAATCGGTATCTCTAGATTTCCACGAAATGCCTGATCGAGGAAATCAAGGGGTGCCCCAAGATCGCCTAAGGGGCCTAACACCTCGCTCATATCAAACTGATATCGCGTGTCCCAAAACCCTTCGATATAAACCAGATCAGGGGGTGCATTCGGTTCTTGGCAAACGTCATCGACGCACTCCTGACCGTTCGGACAATCATCGTTATCGCTGCATGGGTCGACGCAAACATTCCCAATGCAAACCTGTCCGCCTTCGCAGCCCGCCTGTATACACCCAACAGCGCCGCCCGGAATGCACTCACCCGTGACATCGCAGATGTAACCTTGAGGGCACTGAGCGGCGATCGGATCGGTCGGATCACAGCCAGCAGCGGTTTCAGGAACACAAGCGTAGACAGCATCTTCACCTTGTCCCTGGCGCTCGCAGATAAAGCCCTCTCCACAGTCGCGATCCAAGCGACAGCCCGCCTCACCACCTCCACGCGTCGTAATATGATACACAAAATTGATCATCCCGACGCCTTCTGCCTGAGCCGACAAACGCAAGTCGCCCTCAACAGAACCAGTCAGTACGTTCACGCGAGCCACGCCACTCGGTCCGGTGGTCACAAGCGCTACACCCACTCCTTGCGCATCGATGCCCCGACCTTCAGCGATCGGATTACCGTCTGTGCGGAAGGCGAAGCGAACGGTAACACCCTCGACGGGGCCGCCGCCCACCCGCCGCACCATCACCTGAGTAGCAACGCCCAAACCGGTGCGTAACTCTCGCTCGGTTTGCCCGATTGGAAGGACAACCATCTCAGGTCTTCGCGCGCTGATCTGGACGATCAACGGCTCGACTTTAGCTGCACTGATGGCCACCTGAATGGGCTGAACTGTGGCCACTAGGGGTAGTTGAATCATGGTCGCAGCAAAACCTTGCGCGTCGGTTCGTTGATCCCCTGAAGTCAAGCTTGCACCCTGCGCCTGTCCAACGATTTCAAACCGAACGTTTTCGCCTTCAAGCCCACCTTGCTGACTGTTCGAATAAAAGGTCTGAAGAACAAGCGTTTCGCCGAGATCGCCGCTCAACTGCGAATCATGGGTCAGTACCAGGCTCCAATTGACGGGGCCAGCGTCTGGGGTCGTATTCGGTGGGTCCTCGCTGCACGCCATGAAAAGCGAGCACAAACCCAGAGCTAAAGTGTATCGATTTACCATCTGCGCTCCCACCGCCAGACCGTGGTCCCAATTCTTTTATACGCTACTGTTGACCTTAACGCGCATCGGTCGTTTATCGGAACCTATGCGAATCGCACATTTAACAGACCTCCACATCACCAAGCTTCCCCCGTCGCTCACGGGACTCTTCGATCGTCGACTCAGTGGATCCATCAACCTCCGCTTTCTCGGCCGCGGCGAGCGCTATCGTCATGCCGCCGAGCGCGGTCACTTTGCCGTTCAACAAATTATGGCTGAAGCACCCGATGCGGTGGTCTTTGGCGGCGATGCAACAAGCTTGAGTGAACCTGAGGAGTTTTCAATCGCAGTGGAGGTCTTGTCCCCGTTATTATCGATGGGCGTACCCTGCATCGCGCTGGCAGGAAACCACGATCGATACACGCTAAGAGCCGAGCGAGAACAACGTTTTGAAAAGGCTTTCAGCGACTGGCGTCTCATCCAAAACAATTGGGAAAAAATCGAAATTGCGGGGCAGGCTATTGATTTTATCGATACTGCCCAAGCGAACCGCATGATCTGGGATAGCCGAGGTAAAAGCCTCAAAATTCCGTCCCGACCTCCGGCCTTGGTTTTCGCCCACTACGCGGTTATCGACCATCGGGCTGCCCCTGACCGCAAATGGCATGCGCTGCGAGACGAGTCCGCGTTGCGAACGACTCTACGTGATGGTCCGGGAACAACCTGGTGCTGTGGTCATCTTCACCGCAGCTTTGCTGCTCGGGCCGGAGCACTGATTCAATATTGTGCCGGATCGGTCGGCGGCCCCAAGGGACATTGGCAAATGCTCGAAATGACAAATGGCGAGTTGCGTCGAAGAGCCTGGAATAAGGAAGGGCCGGGACGCATCAGTAAACTCCATCAATAACTATTTAAATAGCGCCTCCAAGGCACTTAGCGCCGCCTCTTTGGCGTCATCACCTTCGCGCTCACCGGAGAGCATTTTGAAATGCCCACAAAAATTTCGAGCTTGGCGGTCGGGAATGTATTCGGATGTCGGCTCGCGGCAATTATTGTGAGCGCCCGTATCGTAATGTTCACAGTTCAAGCAGCAATGAACGTCAGCCTCGCAGTGATGACACGATTCGCGAAAGCCTACACGTCCCTCAAGCTCAAGCTCACCGTTGCAGGCATGACAGAAATAGGTCGGATCTTCAGCAAACAAACTCTGCCCCTTTCGTCCTCGTATCAAAGCATTGCATGGCAAAAAAAGAGGTCACATTCTAGGAGGCAATGTTGAGCGTCCATTTAATCGCAAACCGGTTTGCAGGCAAAGGCCTCCAGGCTCTGCGCGATCAACTCAAGGACCAAGCGGTCGAGTGGCACCTGCCAAACAGCGTCGATGAAGCGGTCGAAACGATCGAACATCTGCGTGGCAACTGCGAGCGGCTGATCTTGGCAGGCGGTGATGGTACGTTCCACCTAGCCAGTCAGATTCTCGGTGATGGAAAAACGCCCGATCAAGTCGTGGGTTTGATTGCCACAGGTACCGGTAGCGACTTCATGCGAAGTTTTGATTCGCCGGCACTTGATGAGCAGATCAAAAGCGCGCTCACCGGTGCGACGGAACCCTTTCGCCCAGGTTTAGTTGAAGGTGAATTGGGGATTCGTTCCTTTACCAATGTGGCGTCGCTCGGCGTCAGCGCCGCCGTTGCTCATGCCGTTGAAGGGTATCTCAAAAAATTAGGTTCATTTGGTTATACGGTGGCGATGATCCAGGGGATTTTAACTTATCGATCCACACCGATGACGGTTCACGTCGACGGCGAACTCCTGATGGAGGGGAACGGTTATCTGACCGCCGTTGGATGCGGCCGGTTCTTCGGGGGGGGAAAAATGATGACACCTCACGCATCGCCTCTGAGTGACCAGCTTCATGCTGTCGCGGTGAAAGACGAGGGTATCGTTGCGACCCTAAAAGCGACGCGCAGTCTAAACACCGGAGACCATATCCATCTGTCACTTTGCGAGCATGCCGTCGGTCAAGAAATTCGGATCTCAGGCGAAGGTTTGCGCTCCGAACTTGATGGCGAGCTTGGACCTTCGGGTGATTTGGTCGTCAGGCGCGGACCGGCTGCCTTTCAGTTGGCGGTTCCAAACAGTTGAACAAACCGCGATCTTTACTGCTGTCGGAAGCCATCAAAGAGCGCAGCAGCTATACTCTTGGCAGTCTGTTGTTGTTGGTTTCGACCCTCCTGTCGTTAGCGGTCCCCTGGACCTTAAAAATTGCCGTAGAACGCCTCGAAGAGCAGCCACTTGAGGCCATCCCATACGCCTTTGTTTTGATCGGTCTGGCGCTCGTGCTTGGAGGGGTACGCATTGCCTCTCGTGTCTTGCTCTTTGACCCGGGACGACGCATCGAATATCGACTCAGAGCACGTATTTTCAGTCAAGTTCTGAGGCAGTCGAGACAGTTCTTTCGCCGCTACCCGGTCGGTGAAGTGATGAGCCGAGCGACCACCGATCTCGGACAAGTTCGACTTCTGCTCGGACCGGGCGTGCTGGGTGTGATGAATGCAATCTTTGGCTATGCTGGCGCGCTCGTTGCCTGCCTGAGTATTTCGCCTTCGCTCACGCTCGTTACGCTCCTTCCATACATCCTCGTGCTACTCATCCTAAGCGCCCTCGCCCGCCAGCTGGGGAAACGCTTTCAAATCCAACTGGCACAAACAGGCCGCCTCACACGCTTCCTGCAAGGCGCGGTGAGCGGCGTTGCGCTGATCCGTGCTCATGCAGAGGAAACACCGATCACGCAGCGTTTTGACCAGCACAATCATGCCGTCCATGACGCCGGCTGGCAGGTAGCAAAAATCCGGGCCTTATTGTTCCCATTGATGGGTGCTGTCACGAGCATCGGTGCGATGTTTGCTTTGCTCTTTGGCGGGCGCGCCGTCGTCCAAGCTGAAATCAGCTTACCCGAATTTGTCGCTTTTGCTGGGTATCTATACCTCCTGGCTGCCCCAACAATTTCGTTAGGATGGGTGATCGCTATTGTTGCGCGGGGTAAAGCTGCGTGGGCTCGTCTCAATGAACTCTTGGTTCTCGAAGATCAGATTCGAGAGGTTGACGATGCACATGCACCCGAGGCTCGCTTGGGGGCATTGAGTCTGCGTCATCTCACCTTCGCCTATGAAGGCGATGATCAGCCGGTGCTCAGTGATATCAATATCGATGTCCCGGCAGGCGGCATGCTCGGTATCGTTGGCCGTGTAGCGAGCGGAAAGACAACCTTAGCTCGACTCATCACTCGACTCGAAGAACCCCCACCCGGCACCCTTCAGCTTGACGAGCACCCGATTGAACACTGGCCATTTGACACATTGCGTGCGCACATCGCCGTCGTCCCCCAGGATATCTTCTTGCTGACCGACCGGCTCGACCGGAACCTTGCCTTGGGGCGGCTTGATGCACCGCAAGAGGAGATCGAAAGAGCCGCTCAGACCGCTGAACTACACGATGACATCCTGACCTTTGCACAAGGGTATGCAACCGAAGTTGGTGAACGAGGGATTACGCTAAGCGGCGGTCAAAAACAACGTGCTGCCATCGCTCGAGCGCTTTTGCATCAAGGTCGCATCTTGATTCTTGATGACTGCCTCAGCGCGGTGGACGTCGCCACTGAGCGTCGAATCATTGAACACTTGAGAAAAGCCGCAACCAAACGCACCACCATTGTGATCTCGACGCGCCTCTCTGCCGTTGTCGATGCGGACGAGATTATCGTCCTTGATGAAGGGCGTATCCTCGAGCGAGGTCGACACGCCGAACTCCTCAAAGATCACGGTCTGTATGCCCGTCTCTGGTCCGAGCAAAAACAGGCAGACCCAGCATGAATCAGCCAACCCACGAACATCGCGAAGAGCGGCTCAGCGATCTCACAGATACGCAGCTGATCGGTCGATTGTGGGCATTCATGAAGCCCCACCGAGTGTTTCTGATCGTCGCGCTGATGCTCTATGTGCCGATCGTTGGCGCCATGATGCTTGAGCCTTGGCTCATCGGTGAAGCCATCGATCGTTATCTCAAAGCCGATGGTACAAGCGCTGAGCGCTTAGCTGGCATCACGTGGTTCGGTCTAGTTGGGGTCGGCGCAGCGCTTGCCGGAGCGCTCGCCTTTGGCCTGCAACAGCTCTGTCTTCAGCGCCTCGGATTGAATACACTGCGTGATCTGCGTCGGCGCACCTTCGACAAAGCGATGCGACTGGATTTGAAGGTTTACGACCACGAACCTGTGGGCCGAATCATGGCGCGTATGACCAATGATATCGATAGCCTGGCTGA
>CACGMS010000055.1 GCA_902574205.1 uncultured Candidatus Hydrogenedens sp.
CCGATTAAAGTGGTGGCGGCCTGGTATTCTAAACGCCTGGATCGTAAGGCCGTTCGGCAAAGCACTGAAGGTCCTGTGACCTATGTTGTGACTGTAAAAGAGCGCACAATCAACTTTGGAGTTCGTGTACAAAAACTTCTGCAAAAGGGCGTTGTTGTTTGGGGTCAGCCTGGTGGCTCAACGTATATTGCCTTGGTTGATCGTGAGGGGGTGTCTGGCTCGGTTCAGATTGAAAAGGGCGCGGGATCTTTGGGTTTTGGTCCGGATGCGCCGGTTAAGAAAGCGAAGGGTGCCGACCCGAATCGGTACAGCGGCGAGCGTCTCAAGGGGCGCTCTGTCGAGGGTAGGCCAGTTCAAGGAAGCTTTCGGTGATTGGTTGGTTGTGGCGTGAAACCACTGCACTATTTTCGCAGGTTGAGCATCTTTTCGTCGAGGGGCGATTGCCTTCATCGCCTGAAACTGAACCGTCTCCCACCGAGCGCCAAGCGCGCGACAAAACAGTTAATCGTTCTGTTTTCGGTGGACCGATTCCAGATTGGATGCACCCCGCCCCAAGCGCTTCTCCTCGCAAAGCACTTCCAATGGAGGTGGTCTCGGCTTTGATGACGTTAGGCCTGGCCTCACCACCTGCTAAAGATCAGTTAAAAAAAATGATTCGTCGAGCGCTGGCAAATGCTCATCCGGATCGTCATCCGCCAGAAGATCACGCTCAGATGAGGCAGCGACTTCACGCAATTCAAGAAGCAAGAGAAGTTTTACGTCGACACGGCTATGCCTGATTTAGGCGCAATGTGATTGACAAAGCAGACTATGGCTTCCTAGGAGCGCTGGACTTCGCTGTGCCTGGATAGCTCAGTCGGTAGAGCAGCGGATTGAAAATCCGCGTGTCGGGGGTTCGATTCCCTCTCCAGGCACCAAAAGGGACGACGACGGCAAAAGCCGTCGTTTTCTTTGTTTTGAGGCCTTGCCAAAGTGCGCGGTTTGCTTACTTTGCGCTTGTTTCGGCTGAGGTGCTTGTGTACCCGGCTTTCAGATTTAGGATCCATATCGGCAGAAGCCTCTGAAATTAGGAGAAAATAATGAAGATCCGCCCTTTGCATGACCGTGTCGTTGTCCGCCGCGTTGAAGGTGAGCAACAAACCGCATCTGGTCTTTACATTCCTGACACCGCTCAAGAAAAGCAGGCGCGTGGCGAGGTTGTTGTTGCTGGCCCTGGCCGGACTAACGACAAAGGCGACGTTCGTTCCTTGACCGTGGCTGACGGCGACCAAATTTTATTTAGCAAGTACTCCGGCACGGAAATCAAGCTGGACGGCGAAGAACTGATCATCTTGCGCGAGGACGACATCCTTGCCGTGGTCGAAGCATAAGCAACAACGCAAAGCCTTAAGGAGAGTCCCATGGCTGCGAAAGATATTATTTTTGATACCACTGCCCGTGAAGCTGTACTTCGCGGCGTGAACACTCTTGCAAACACTGTTAAAGTCACGCTCGGTCCCAAGGGTCGGAATGTGGTTTCGCAAAAGAGCTTCGGTGCGCCTTCGATCACCAAAGATGGTGTGACGGTTGCCAAAGAGGTCGAACTTGAAAACCCCTTCGAGAACATGGGCGCTGCGATGGTCAAAGAGGTGGCGAGCAAGACCGCTGACGAAGCTGGCGACGGCACCACGACGGCGACGGTTCTCGCGCAAGCAATCTATGCCGAAGGCATGAAGTTGGTTGCTGCTGGTCACAACCCCATGGACATCAAGCGCGGTATTGATGCTGCGGTAGGGACTGTGGTTGAGCAACTTGCTGGCATGAGCCGTGAAGTCTCGAACTCTGACGAGGTTCGTCAAGTCGGAACGATCTCGGCTAACGGCGATGCTGAGATCGGTGCGATTATCGCTGAAGCGATGGATCGTGTTAAGAAAGAGGGCGTCATTACGGTTGAAGAGGCTAAGGACTTTGAAACCAAAGCAACGTACGTTGATGGGATGCAGTTCGACCGTGGCTACATCAGCCCGTATTTCGTGACTGATCCTGAGCGCATGGAAGCGGTTCTTGATAATCCATTCATCCTCATTCACGAGAAAAAAGTATCGTCGATGAAGGATCTAATGCCTGTTCTTGAGCAGGTGAGCAGAGCGAGCCGCCCGCTGCTTATTATTGCTGAAGATGTTGACGGCGAAGCCCTTGCGACCTTGGTCCTGAATCGTCTGCGCGGTGCGTTGCAGGTTGCTGCTGTGAAAGCTCCGGGGTTTGGTGATCGACGCAAAGCGATGCTCCAAGATATTGCCACATTGACCGGTGGTCAGGTGGTGAGTGAAGACTTGGGCATGAAGCTTGAGAACATCGGCATGGACGAGCTGGGTACGGCGAAGAAGATTGTGATGACCAAAGACGATACGACTGTCGTTGATGGTGCGGGCGAGCAATCGGCGATCGAAGCGCGTACGGGTCAGATTCGCAACCAAATCGAAGAAACGAAGTCGGATTACGATCGTGAGAAGCTTCAAGAGCGTTTGGCTAAGTTGGTTGGCGGTGTCGCCGTGATCAATGTTGGTGCTGCGACTGAAGTCGAAATGAAAGAAAAGAAAGATCGAGTCGAAGATGCTCTAGCAGCTACCCGTGCGGCAGTTGAAGAAGGTATTGTTGCAGGTGGCGGCGTTGCTCTTTTGCGAGCCTCCAAGGCGCTTGATAACTTGAGCCTGAGCGCTGATCAGCAAGTCGGCGTTAATGTCGTTCAGCGTGCGCTACAAGCCCCGCTCCGGCAGATCGCCGCAAACGCTGGCGCTGATGCTTCGGTGGTTGTGAATAAAGTACTTGAGAACGATGACAGCAACTTTGGGTACAATGCTGCTATCGATGAGTATGTTGATTTGCTTGGCGCGGGTGTTGTTGACCCGACGAAGGTCTGTCGTTGTGCGTTGCAGTTTGCTGCGTCGGTATCCGGTTTGTTGCTGACTACCGAAGCGATGATTGCTGAAAAGCCCAAGCGCGATGAACCAGCGCCTAGCCCTGAGATGGGCGGCATGGGCGGCATGGGTGGCATGGGCGGCTTCTAGTCGACGAAGTTCACCACGTCGTGTGTTGTGCAGTGGGCGCCCAAGGGCGCCCGCTGTTGTTTTTATCGATAGCCTAAATGCGCCGGCGGTTTACTGACCGCGCAAAGCTGCTTCACTAAAATCGGCAGCGCTAAACTTTGCATCAAAATCAATCGCCAGAACGTCTACTCGAGTTTTGGAGTTGCGCTGCATATCTTTCATGGTTGCCGCAAAGACGACATAACGCCCTTGATGTTTGCGCAGGCGATTGACCGTCATCGACTTTATCAATTGTTTGCCGTTTTTAGCATAGAAGAGTGTACGAAGCGGGACCTGGGCTTTGGGGTGAACCTGTAGTTCTATTTTTCCAAATTCATTGTTGAGCAACCCCGTCTTGGGTTTGATTTCAACCACGCGACACATGGCTTTCCCACAGGCTTTATCCGCAGCAAATGTATAGATTCCCTCCTCAGTATCACGCTTTTCAAAGTCTGAATAACTGAAGTCTGTACCCATGAAGCGTTCGTTTTTGGACGCGGTGCCGATGGGTCGGATTTTGTCGTAGGTCGGTTGGTAGAGAAGTTGCGTAGTCGAACCGGAGGGTTCTTCACGCATCAGCATGGCTGTTCCGGCGAGCTCTGCAGGCTCAGCAAAGCGAACAAGTGTATGCGCTCGCTGGCTAAGAGTTGCTCCTTTAATCTCAAGCGCTCGTACTTTTTTGCGCTTCTTTTTATCGGTAATGGTCAGTCGCATCTTCACGTGGGCTTTGGTCCACCCCATAGCGTCTGCATCGAGGACTCGCTTAGTAAAGCTCTTCGCATCTTCTGCGTGGGCAGGAGCTGAGAGAAGGATGAGCGCAAACAGTGATCTCATGAAGTGGTCTCCGGATCGAGTATAGGTGTAGGTCCGGCGAGTCGAAAACTCGTCTGTGTAATTTCATCTGCATCACCGGTTGAGTGGTTTGGAATTTGGGTTCGTGTTGACGCTTCGAGGTCAACGATTTCTGCGCCATCGCCATACGAGCGGGTGACGATGCGCTTGAGTCGACCGAGTTCGCGCACTCGGTCCGCAAGTCGCTCGGCTGCTTCGGTGATTCGATCGAGCGCACCTCGGGCACGATGTTCTGCTTCGATTTGTTGCATCGCCATATCAGCAAAGCCAAGAATAGTGGTCAGTGGCTGGTTGAGTTCATGGGCGGCAGTAGCTGCCATCAAGAGCGCACCTTGGATTTCACCAGCCTGGGCGGTTTGCTCGTCGATTTCAGCGCGAAGCGCCATCTCTTGGCTCATATCATGAACAAGTAAAACGATCGCCGCTTCTTGATTGTTTTCAAAGAGCATCGATGCGCCGAGTCGAACGATGACATCGCGACCGTTGTCGTGCTTCATACGTCGCTGCGTGCTGCTGATGACACCGCCCGATTGTCTTAATTCTTCAATCAAGTCGTGCCAGCCATTGTCAGCAAACAGTTCAGCAGCACGTTCTTTGTAAAGCATTTCTCGAGTCGAGAGCCCAAAGATCTCTTCAGCAGCACTATTGAACAGAATAATTTGACCATCGAGTCGTGCGGATACGATCCCATCGCCTGTACGATTGACGAGTTTTTCTAAGAACTCTTTCGTTGCTGTAAGTTCGCGTTGAAGCATCGTGGCTTCGGTCACATCACGGAAGCTGGCGATCACCCCGGAGCTTTGTCCTCCGAGGCCTCCAGCGCTTAGGCTGATGGTGCGCTCTTGACCGCGACCAGTCATGACTCGAATTTGGAGGTTGCGAGGAAAAACGCGGTGGTTGAATCCGCGCACAACGCGAGAGATGACCGTTTGATCTTGAGGCGCAACGACTTGTGCAATGGGTCGCTCTCTGAGTTCCTCTTCACTGTAACTTAAGATTTTTCGACCTTCAGGATTGATGGCGAGAAACCGCCCTTGAGCATCCAGTACGGCCATGCCGTCACTGGCGTAAGCAAAGAACTCCTCAAAGCGTTCGTAATCTTTGAGCTTTGATTCGGCGAGCAACCGAGCACGGGTTGCTTCAACTTGACGGTGGCGTGCCGTTCGTAAAAGGCGAGCCGTGTGAAGAGCTGTTGCGCAAGCACCTGCGACGATTTCACCAAACCGGAGTGCTTCTGTGCGCGGACCTGGTAGTCCCGCTGCGCGCCTAAGAAAGACAGAGCCGATGAGATCTCCTTCAAACAATAAAGGAAACAAAACGGCGGCACCCACACCCGCACTGGTGACGTCATCACGCACTTTATCCATGAGCGGATCGATTGACGTATCGTTAATCACAACGGTATTTCGTGTTTCAATTAGACGAATTAATTCGGGGTACTTGTTGATTTCCAGATGAATAGGGTCACCCGAATCATCACCCCGGTCGGTAGCGGTGATGACTTGCGCTCTCCCCTCGTCGAGATTGAACAATAAGATACTTGAGCGATTGAATTCGATGCGTTCAGCTAGTGCTTTGGACATGCGCTTGAGAATCACAGCGGGATCGCGACTCGTTGCCATGGCGCGAGTGAGGTGCTGCAACGCCTCAAGATCGCTACTCGCATCGTCTTGGTTGGCATTAGCAAGGCGTTGCAGTCTTCGAGCGAGATCAGCATCGAGCATGTCGACAAAGAGCAGGGCGTCTACCTCTTCAGCGACCGCTTGCGACATACCGCTCGGGTCGGTGATTAAGGCAGCAACTGGCCCGCTTGCTGGTGGAAAACTGTGGGGGTGGGGGTACGCACGAACGCAAAGGTCGGTTTCCCCGAGCGGTTGTACTACTCGCTCGATACGCTCTTTGAGTATGTGATCGCTGATCTCTAAGCGCATGTTTATAATTCCTTGAAGGGGTCCCATCCCCGTTCCGGAAGTAACGTTCCAGATTGATCCATGACCGTTCCCGTACTGGTAATGACCCCAATACGACTCAAGCGTACAGAGGTCGCGTCGGAAACATCGTTGAGCGCTTCGGTCATAGCCGGAGGCACACAAAATAGAAGTTCATAATCCTCACCACCATACAAAACGTAGCGATCGATGGGTTCATTCAATTGGTCTGCGATCCGGTGCACATGCGGATCGATGGGTAGACTCCTTCGGTCAATTTGAGCGCCACACTTTGAAGCTCTGCATAATCGATAAAGATCAAGAATCAAACCGTCGCTGATATCGAGTCCGGCGCTTGCAATTCCCATTCGTGAAAGGGTTGTACCCAAAACGATACGAGGGTTCACTTGGCGAAACCCGTCGGTTAATCCGGTTCGGTCTTTGGGGTTTGTTTTGAGCAAGGCAACTGCTGCGGCAGACGCTCCAAGTTGTCCACTGACCCAAATCTCATCGCCGACTTTTGCCCCTGAACGTCTAAGAATACGACCCTGAAGAGGGGTCCCCATGACCGTCAGTATTAATCCTTGATTCGTTGATTGCGTTAAATCACCGCCCACGAGATCAACTTTATATTCTTGTGCGGATCGCCCAAGGCCAAGCCCGAGTCGTTCGATAAAGTCATCAGACTCATGTCCGTTGAGGTTGAGCGCTAATGTATAAAATCGGGGCAACGCACCCATGGCGGCAAGATCACTAAGGGCAGCATTTAGACAGCGTTGTCCCAGGGTTTCAGGATCAAGCCAGTTGCTCTGATAGTGGCTGCCCTCAAAATAACTATCAGTCGATACGACCATGCCTCCAGGCATGCCTTGAACGAAGGCTCCATCGTCTCCTGGGCCTAAGAGTGTTTGACCATCACGATGTCGCCGAGCGCGTTGGATGAGTGTTGTGATAAGATCACGCTCAGCCATGGATGAAGGACCTTATTCGTCAACTGCAAAAGTGTGTTCAAAGACCTCTCGAACATGTTCACATGCATGAATATTAAGCCCGCGCCGAACCTCTTTAGGCAGTTCACCAATGTCGACTTCATTACCTTTTGGAATGAGTACGGTTGTGATTCCTAGACGAAGGGCAGCCAAACATTTTTCTTTGAGCCCGCCGATCGTCATGACTCTTCCTCTAAGTGTAATTTCTCCGGTCATGGCGACCTCGCGTTTGACCGGGCGATTGGTCAGTAAACTCAAGATGGCGGTTGCCATAGTAATACCCGCACTAGGGCCATCTTTCGGAATGGCTCCAGCGGGTACGTGGATATGAATATCTTTGTCTTCAAGCGCTGATTCGTCCACGTTGAATTCGTCACCATGACTTCGAAGAAAGGTCAGCGCAGCGCGTACGGACTCTTTCATGACATCACCAAGTTGACCGGTAAGAATAAGGTTGCCTTTGCCTTTCATAAGACTTGCTTCAACGACCAAAACCTCGCCGCCGACACTGGTCCAAGCGAGGCCGTTGGCGCAGCCAATATCGTCTTTCGCTAGATCGGGGTCTGATTTGTAGCGAGCAGGTCCTAGATACCGAGTTAGCGATTTCGGCGTGATTTTACCGCTGGTGATTTCTTTGGCGACAATGCGACGTGCGACTTTACGGCAGACCGTACCGACCTGCCGCTCGAGCCCTCGCACGCCAGCCTCTCGGGTGTAGCCCTGGATTAGAGAGCGAAGCGCCGGATTAGAAAAGTGAATTTCTTCTGGGCTCAATCCGTTTTGTTCGCTTTGTCGGTCCACAATATAGCGCCTGCAAATTTGGAGTTTTTCATTGGCGGTATAGCCGGCGAGCCGGATCATTTCGAGTCGGTCGAGAAGCGGCCTTGGGATAGTATCCGTTAGGTTTGCATTGGCGAGAAACAGGACCTGACTTAGATCAAAGGGAAGGTTGATGTAATGATCACGAAAACTCGTATTTTGTTCGGGGTCGAGGACCTCCAGCAGTGCAGCAGCCGGATCACCTCGGAAATCGGATCCGACTTTATCGAGTTCGTCGAGCATGATGACCGGATTCATCGTCCCCGCTTGTTTAATCGCTTGAATAATTCGGCCGGGCATGGCGCCTACGTACGTGCGGCGATGACCGCGAATCTCAGCTTCGTCACGCATGCCGCCAAGCGAGATGCGCTCGAAGCGTCTGCCTAAGGCGCGCGCCACCGATTTGCCGATTGACGTCTTGCCGACGCCTGGCGGACCTACAAGACAGAGGATAGGCCCTTTGAGGTCTGGGTTCTTTTGCCGGACACTCAAGTACTCAAGGATGCGTTCTTTAACGTCATTGAGTCCGTAGTGATCCGAGTCCAGAATTTCTTCACTGTCTTTCAGGTCCAGCTTGTCTTTGGTGAATTCGTTCCACGGAAGGTCGCAAATCCAATCGAGATAGCTTCGCAGATTCGCGGCTTCGGTACTTTCAGCGTTGAGCCCTTCGAGTCGACGAATTTGTTTGAGAACTTCCGCAAGAGCTTCTTCAGGAAGCTCGAGCATATCGATTCGGTCCCGAAGTTCTTGAATCGGATCGTCTTCGTCCGAATCACCCAGTTCGCGGCGAATTTGCCGCATTTGCTCTCGCAAATAATATTCGCGTTGATTGCGACTCATTTGGCTACGCGTCGCCTGTTCTATGCGATCTTTTGTTTGGCGTCGCTGAAGTTGCAGATCGAGTAAGCGATGCACCATATCCAGGCGTTCAACAGGATCGATGACCTCGAGGATTTCTTGAGCCTCAGATGAATCTAAGGACAAATGAGCGGCGGTTAGATCCGCGAGTCTGCCTGGATCTTGAACGCCTTTGAGGACCATAATTGTATCAGCGCCAGGGCCTTGCAAGTCGCCGGCAAGAATATCGAGTTTGTCGCGAACACTATCTATAACACTTTGACATTCTTCGGATATTTCGGGTGGTTCTATGTCTTCAATTTCTTCAAAGGTCACCCTCATACATGGGTCATTGGTTGTGACTTCAATGCGACGTGCTTTCATAAGCCCTTGAACCAGAACCTTCATCCCACCGTCGCCGACGCGATGCATGCGCATCACCATAGCGATGCAGCCGACGATAGGAAGGTCGTCTTCTTCAGGCTCTTCGACGCTCGGATCTTTTTGTGTGAGTAAGAAGATGAGGCGCCCATGTCCTAGGCTTTCTTCGATGGCGCGAATGCTCTTGGTTCGCCCCACGCGAATCGGTGCGATCATGAAGGGAAAGACGACGAGATCTCGAAGTGCTAAGACAGGAAGTTCTGCAGGAATCTCAATGGTTGTTTGTTCGGTCATAAGGCTTTACCGGGTCGATGGGTGGTTTGGCCCTAGCACCAGCCGAAGGTTCTGAGAAGCCAGGTGACGCATCATGTGGTCTTTGGTGGTTCGAGCGGTGGTAAGGTATCGCGAGGGGTCTTTGTTTTTTCGACCTCTGTTTTCAATTGCTCGGGGATCATCGGTAGTTTTGAAAGCGCTTGATTAAGCAACAAAAGGCAGAGTCGAGCATCGGTTGAACGGGCGATAGGTTGGGGAAGCCCACTCGGAAAGGCATCACTAGGTTCTGTGATTTGATTCGCAAATTGTCTGCGCTGTAATGCCATCGCCAAATGACGTTCATAAGCATCTTGGTCCTCGGCTTCGTACGCGGCTTGAGCTAATGCCGTAGAGGCGATGCCAATCATGATGCGAAGAGCATCTAAATGATTACGGTTGTTGGTTTGACGCATGAGATAACGCGCAAGACGAAATTTTTCTCTGGCTTCGGGTACTCGACCGCGCTGAGCTAAAATAGCACCATAGTACCCATGAACAAAGGCAAGTATTTTCGGGTTGCTGTGGTTTCTCATGATTCCCACAGCAGTTCGTAGTCGAAGAAAAGCGGGTTCGTCTTCACCTTCGAGCCAATGGGCGACGCCATGCCAACATTCTGACATGATTTGGATCATGGAATCACCCGAGTCCATGGCGCTCTTTAAGGCATGACCAAAACGTTTTTTTGCTGTGCTAAACAACCCTTCATCCAAGTCGACTAGACCGAGCAGCGTGGTCACTGTATTTTCGTAGTTTTGATCATCATTTCGATTAAATATTTCGAGTGCTTGCTGGTAAAAATGACGTGAGCGCTCAAGGTCACCGCGTTCTAGGTTGATTGTTCCTAGATTCATTTGCGCAGTTGCAGCGCCAAGGGTGTGCTCGCGCGCCAAACACAGGTCGAGCGCCTCAATAAAAAGCTCCTCGGCGTCAGCAAAGCGCGCTTGATCGTGTTCGAGTGCTGCGAGGTTGTTGAGCATTGAACTTCGTGTACGGTCATCGCCGCTGCTTCGTGCATGCTCCAAAGCATCAGTAAAAGCCGTGCGTGCTTGCGCAATTTCTCCGCTTTGTCTGTGCAGTAAGCCAAGGCTGCCTAAAATCTGTCCTTGCAGCTGCGCTTCTTTAGCTTCTCGAGCCTGTGCTAGTGCCAGGTGCAGTGTATTCTTAGCAGCAGATATTTCGCCAGAATCCGATTCGTATTCAGCGCGAGCCCTTAACAGCTTCCCCTGAACAGCCGGTTCAAGGTGGTTGAGTTCTTCAGCGATGGATTCGAGCAATAAACCGCGCGAACGAAGTGGTCCCTTAAACTTATGGAGCATTAACTGAGCAAAAATGACTTCTGCTTTTTGGGTCGGTGTCGATCGAGGCCATTGATAGACCGCCTGCAGATTTTTGAGGTTATCGCTGAGTTCGAGACGAATTTTTGTGCCCTCGGGGCCATAGAGTTGTGAACTGTAACGTTGTGACTCTTGGGTGTAATAATCAGCGTGGCGTGCCCGACATAAATTTTCAGGATCCGCAAGATTAAGGGCTTCTTCGGCATAAATCCTGATGCTTTCATACATAGAAAATCGAAGGTTTGCCCCGCTTTGATCATTAATAATCAGAAGGCTTTTATCATTGAGTGACTCGAGCACATCCATGACCCATGGGCTCGCTGGGTCGCCTGGCTCGATAATATGTTCTGCAGCCTCAAGACAAAAACCACCACGAAAGACGGATGCTTGACTGAGCACGTCTTGTTCGTGTTCAGTCAACCGATCCCACGACCAGTCGATTGCCGCTCGTAGCGTTTGATGGCGTTTGGGTAAGTCGCGATGGTCGTCGGATAAGATATCAAGTCTATTTTGGATCTGCTCGTTGAGCTTCATGAGGCTCATATGACGGATTTGAGCGGCAGCCAGCTCAATCGCTAAGGGCATGCAGTCCAATGTGGTAATGATTTTTGAAAGGATCGTGCGTTCTTGATTTGATGGATTAAAGTCAGCGCGCGTTTCTTTGGCGCGAACCGTAAAAAGGTCGACACCCTCTGCTGTACTCAGTGGCCCGACTGCATGGGTGATCTCTGTGCTGAGACGAAGGCGCTCTTGACTGGTTGCTAAAACGCAAATCGATTCAGCGGTCGCTAGCCATTGCTCGATCGCTTGTGCGGAGGGCTCGATCGCCTGTTCTAGATTATCGAGAATAAGAAGTGCCCTGCCCTTTTCTGCGAGCTGTGCTCCGATTTGATTGAGTAAATCATCATCGCTTCGACCGCTCGTTAGGGGAATCGCTAAGGTATGCCCGACACAGGTGATGATATCGGTGAGGTTTTGGGTCTCCGAAAGATCACAAAACCAGACACCTCCTGGAAAAGCAGCGAGATGAATTCCGCCAAACCGCTGAGCTAAGCGCGTTTTTCCTAATCCGGAGGTTCCCATTAGGGTCACTAATCGATGACCCTGTTCAAACGATTGTGCGATGGCTTTGAGTGGTTCGACACGTCCGATAAATCGGTCTTTGCGAGGTTGCAGGTTGGTGCGGATGGCGTTGAGGGTTAGGGGGGGCGGAAAGCGGCGCTCAACCAAGCTTTTGGGCTTGAGTTCGTGTAAGGTAATAGTCCCTTCAAGACCCCTGAGTTGGTGGGTGCCTAAATCGGTGAGTACCCACTGCTCGTCGGTTGCTAAATCGTTATCATGGCTATGGCTTAGAAGGGTTTGTCCTTCATGCGCAGCGGCCGCAATCCGTGCGGCGCGATTTGCGGTTGGGCCAAAATAATCCATACGCCCTGTTGTCGGGTCGATCCTGCATTCAACCTCGCCGCGATGAATTCCAATACTGACGCGTAAGCCCGCAAAGATAAGGCGTCCTTTTTCGCTGCGCACTGGGCTCGCTGAGCGGTCACTAAGAAGCGCTTCAGGCCAGTCAGCGCAGAGCAAACGCATTTGGATGTCGGCGGCGAACTCAAGTGCTTTAGCGCCATCATTGAAGGCGAGCATAAAGGATCCATTTTCGGATTTAACTTCGTAACCTTTGTGGCGTCTGAGTGATTCACGAACGATTTTATCGTGAAGGTTGAGCGCAACGCGCATGGTATCCGTTAATTCTGACCATAAGCGCTCAGCGGCTCGTAAGACCGTAAAGACAAGCGTGACAGTTCCGGTTGGCGCGAGCATGGTATATCCAACGCGTAGTAATGCCTTCGCCGGTTGTGGCTTGTCCTTCGTTGCCTGTCAAAGGAGACTGATTTGCAGATCTATCTCCATTATCCTTATTGTGCCACGCTCTGTCCGTACTGCGATTTTTTTTCAACAACCACAGATGAAGATCCCGCCTATGAGGCGACGATGATGAAGGAGTTGGAGTGGTGGTCGCGATGGGTTCAAGGCCCTGTGACTACGGTCTATTTTGGCGGCGGTACACCGGGGCGGATGGATCCGAATTTGACGGCTCGACTCCTAGAGAAGATCGATGTGTTGTTTGGTATAAACGCATCAGCAGAGATTACACTCGAAGCCAATCCTGATGATATTACCTTTGCCGGATTGTCTGATTTTTATGCGGTTGGAATCAATCGATTGAGCATCGGTGTTCAGAGTTTAGACGATCACGAGTTGAAGTGGCTGGGTAGGCGCCACGATGCAGCGTCTGCCGTCAGCGCGGTAAAATTAGCTCGGCAAGCAGGATTTAATAATCTGAGCTTGGATTTGATTTTTGGTTTACCCGGGCAAACTCAATCTCAGTTAGATGATATGCTCACTCGATTTTTTTCGCTGAACTCAGAGCATGTCTCGTTGTATGGTCTAACCATTGAGCCTGGTACCCATTTTGGTGTTGAGTATGCTGCAGGGCGACTCGAGGAATTAGACCGAGATGAGTGGTTGAGTATGTATGACCTCGTTGCAAGCCACGCTCAGGCTATGGGGTTTCATCGCTATGAGATTAGTAATTTTGCTCAACCTGGCCAAAGCGGTCGACACAATCGGTCTTACTGGAGAGATCGCAGCTTCGTCGGGGTTGGTCCGGGCGCCCATGGCCAACGTCAGCTTGGCCACGGTGGGCTAGAGCGTCGACAGAACCCGAAGAGCCTGCGCGGGTGGAAGCAGAAGGTCAAAACTTCGATGGATTGCGACCGCTTTATTCAAGAGGGAGACGAAGCATTAAGTCCTCATGAATGGCTGAGAGAAGCAGTGATGTTAGGTGTCCGCGATTTGGATTTAGGGATTGACCCGTTCGGTTGGAG
>CACGMS010000056.1 GCA_902574205.1 uncultured Candidatus Hydrogenedens sp.
TATGAGGGCGCTGGTGGTGAGGATTATGAAGACGATCTAAGCAGCACCATCACGCATCTGACCGAGTCTATCGGTTACTGGGATGCTCGTACCCGTGAGAATGCGGGTCCTGGATTCCGTGATCGCCAAATTGCTTGGAGCCCAAGCTTTAGCCGTGCGGTCAATGCAGCCAACGCACTGTTGATGGCTCGTCGTAACGACGGACCGCGAGTCCTGACGACCTTCTCGAAGGATATCGGGTCGGCGATGCTTGGTGAAATGACCATGTATGTTGCTGAAATGGATGAGTTGCGATCGGAGAGTGATTTGGCGCTTGAGTGGTGGCCGAACTACATTTCTCAGGCGAACGCTCAGTTGGCAAACGGTCGTCAAAGCAATGTCGGTTCAGTTCAGGCTGCGCGCGCTCGGGATGGATACAACCTATTGGCGCATCTTTATGAGCTTGAGTACGATATGTACTCTCGAGTCCAAGAAACCCGTGAAACCGCACGAACGGTCTTTGCAAACGAGGATTCAGAGGATGAAGAACTCAGTGAAGCTCGTATTGGCTTGACGGTTGCGATTCAGCGCTTCTTACAGTGGGTATTCCGTGAGCAGTTGCGTACGGCACGTGATGTGAGTCGCGTGGGTTATACTCAGTTGCAAGGCGCCATTGAGAAGATGGGCAATGTGACGCGCTGTACGGATCAGTTGATTATGCAAGGACTCAACGATCGTCAGTTCACCTTGTGCTACTTGAATATCGTCGAAGTGGTTGATTACTTCCGTGAGATTCAAAGTGCGTTGGTGGATACGACGCATTGGCGAACGACCTTGGCACACACGGTTTACGCCATGCTTGACGTCTCGTTGCATTACAGTCTCAACGCACTTACGACCTTTGATGGTGATGAGGAAGATGAGCTGAACTATCGAGAGGATCAGATGGCGCTGACCGGTATTGCCGAATGGCGAACGGGTATGGAAGAGTTGCGAAATGGCCAGGTGGATGCAGCGTTGAACCGCTACATGGCAAACCGTTGTCGTATCGTTCGACTGTACAACCGTTATTGGTATGACGAAGAAGATCCTTTGTTGGCGAATATCGACGAAGAGGAATATTGCGACTGATCTTCAAAACAAATCGTAAGGATTTGTGGAAAAGCCGGCGATGCCGGCTTTTCCTTTTTTGTCTGTGAAAGGTATGGGTAGGGAAGACAATACGGAGTCGTCCATGATGCGATGTGTTTTAGTACTGACAACTTTCGCTTTAGCGCTTCCTGTTCAAGCCGCCGATTTAGCCCAAATCCCAGCAATTGTCGCAGGCAAGAAAGCTAAAGGCGCTGATTGGAAAGCGGCTGCTAAGCTTGAAAAGATCGTTCAAGAAGCAGCAAAAAAGGCCGGGCATAACCTGACGGCGATGACCGGTGACGCCGGTAAGAAAGCACTCGCATGTAAGGGAAATGTAGACTGTCTGGCAAAAATTGCATCCGGTAAGTCGGGCTATGCTGTGGTTATTGTCGTTTGGGCACTGAAGAAAAAACGTTTGGGCGAAGTCGCTCTTTATGATCTTGCTAGCATGACAAAGATTGGCGGCGCGAATGGAGCAATTGACGACAAACTTGGGACTTCCCTTGTTGCAGCCATTCCTGCGCCGCCTCCCGAGCCTGAGCCCGAGCCCGAACCCGAAGCACCGGTAGAGGTGGCTGACGCGTCAGGTCAGGGCGATCAAAATTCAGACGAAGCGACAACCCAGGCGTCCGTCTCGGGTTCTGAAAAGCCTGCCGAAGCTCCCAAGGTAGCGGAGGCACCCGAGTCTAGTGAAGCCAGTAACGCTCTATCATATGTATTGATCGGCGCAGGAGTTGCTATGGTCGGTGGTGGTACATATTTTGGACTGAATGCATTGGATTATCATAGCCAGCTTGGCGAGCCTCTTTCCGAAGCCGATCGATCGACCAAAGAAGAAGAAATGAAATCAGCAGCTCTGACCGCTGATTTGTTGATGTTTCCTGGCATTGCAGCCGCGGGAGCCGGCGCTTATCTCATGTTTGTGGAATAACTCTTTTTGAGACTTTATGGGTTACTGGCGTGCGTCAGTATCGGCGCGTGTTCTGGATGTCCTAATCAGTCTAGCCCAGCCGAATCGAAATCCCCGTCTGAGCAATTAGACGTCGATATACAACCTGTAGCGGTGCAAAAGCCGGCGCGGCTTGAGCAGCGGTTTAATTCTGATTTGGGGAGTGAGTGGGCGCTTTGGCGTTATCAGGTTGATGAGGAAAAGAGCGAGATTAAGACCGAGGGACAAGGTCTTCGAATGGAACTCGAAACTTATGGGCGTCGACATGAAGAAGTGAGCGTTGTCGCAGCAGCTTGGAAGCCAGCACTAGACTTTCTAGCAGAACCGCAAACAATTACTCTTGGTCTTGAGTGGCTTGAGGATAGTAACGCCGCGTATTTGTCTGCAGGATTAGCGATCATACCGGAAGCTTCGCCTTTATCAGGCGATCCGCGAGATTTAGCCGAGGTAACTCATTTGAGTTTTATTGGGGTTGGTCCTGGCGCGTTGGCGAGACGTGAACTGTTGGTACAACGTAAAGGACAAGAGATTGCTCGGGACACTGAAGGCTGGCCAGATAAGGAAAAAGAGGGCAGACAACTGACTGAGGTGGTTGTAAAAATCGTAGTCACGGATGCTTTGATTCAGATTGAGGAAAAGGGCCGTCCACCAGTGAGTATTGCCGCCAACTTGGGGTTCGCACGAGGTCGTCTGGTGGTCTTTGCCGCAAGCCATTCAAACTCGATGCGTCGGGCGGTTCGATTCACTCAGTTACGAGTCGACTAGATCTTTATTCTGGTAGTGTCTGAAACCAGCGCTGGTGAGGGCTCAAAAGCGACTCGCCGCTGAGGAAGACCAAGCCCGTGCCAACCGTGATCCGAAAGCGGTTTCCAGCCTGAAGCGCTGCGTTGACGGGGCATTCTAAAAGATAGTCTTCGGCTGATGCATTACAGGTGCTCAGTGACAGTGTTGTATCCGCATCACCCGATTCGTTCATGACTTCGAGTGTGATGTGCTGATTTGCAGCAGCGGCGTCTGCAATGGGTTTAGAGAACCGGAACAAAAGAGGCGTCGCTTGGTCTGCTGGCACAAGAGTCCCGTTACCTGGATAACTATCCACCAAGAACGGCGGTTCGATGACCTCGATCGAAGCCTCCGGAGCACAAGCACCGAGCATGAGTCCCAAAGCGACTGCGCGCATTACAGACTCCAGGGAAGACCCAAATCAAGACCGAGGAAACCTTTGCTCGAGCTGATTTGATCTGCCCAGAGCCCTTGCCAGCCTAGCTCAGCACCGATTCGTAGCTGCGTTGGCCCGAGTGCAATACCTTCTTTGGGTTGTAATCGAACGATAGTCGCTAGCCCTGTCATGGTATGGTTTTGGCTTGCCCGAGTGTCGGGTGTGACGGACAAGCCACCAAAGGCGGGACCGACAAGCAAGACCGTTTGGAGTCGGCTATTGCTCGTTTGAGTGAGTCTCAACAACAAGGGCATCGACCATCCGCCGATAGCAACTGAACGATGCGTGACACCTGAGGTGCTGACCATACCTGCCATGGGGATTGCCGCATTGCCTTGAGCCGAGACAAAGGCAAGTCGTAGTTCTAACCCGAGTTGGATACTTGGTAAAATCTCCTGGCGCATATCTGTGCCGAGACGAAAGCTTGCATTACTTTGCATCAGACCACCGACAATTTGGCGTAAGCCCAACCCCCCATCAATGCCTGACACGAACAGAGGCTTCTTCGCTGCACCCGGTGTGGCTGGCATGACGTCGTTAGCTGATGGAGGAAGTGCCTCTTGCTGAGTGGGTTGAGCGGGTTGAGCGGGTTGAGCGGGTTGAGCGGGTTGAGCGGGTTGAGCGGGTTGAGTGGCCGCAGGTGTGGGTGGTTTGGCGATTGGTGTGCCTGCTGGCGGAACCGCCGCCTTGGCTACAGTGATCGATCCTGACGTGGGTTCTGCTGCACCCGGTTTGACTAGGGCTGGTTCATCTAAGTTCATGCCGCCCGCCGGTTGGACTGCAGGTTTATCTGCTAGTGCATTGGCGCCAGCCTCTGAACGAGCAGCAACACTGTCATTAGCAGTCGTTCCCAAATCAGGAATCAGCTCAACTTGGATCAAGATACCGCCGTGTCCCTCTTCAGTGGTCTCTACCGACATGGTGCCCGTGTTCACTACACCCTTCGAACTGCCCCGGCGCGCGCGCCCAGCGACAACACTGCCTAGCTGCGAACCGCGGCCCTGTTTGAGTGATGTCTTCCATAGAACTGCGCCCGCCTGTTTGATGACGACGCGCACTTTTTCTGGTCCTTTGTTAGGTTCGATACGTCGCACCAAAACAACGAGTTGTCCTTTACGAGGGACCGCAAAATCGCGTGACTGCTTCGCTGCAATCTGGTGCCAGGCGAGTCCATCAGGCGTGACGACTGCCGGGCCTTCTTGACTCGGCGTGAGAAAGATAGGCGCCAGCATAATGAAACTTAGGGTACTCATGGGTTGTTCTCCAACTCTACAGCAATCCAATCCGATAAGCCGTTGCTTAGGGTTGCTGCAAAGAGATGCATTCCTTTGACGTCCGATCGGTACTCTAGTCGGGTCCGGTTGTCACCCGTTCCCTCAAGTTGATTGGATTCACCATTTGGATTGCTGATAAGAGACCAAATGACATCGGTCTCGGCGTTGGTCGACAAGGTGACCGACCTTGCCGTTTGCTCTTCAATCAGAATCGAAGGAAAGATGTCTTGCTGATTTTGATTCGACACATAGATCGATACGCAGTCCATAATCGACCAGCGCTCCGCGTTTGCGACGCTTAGCCCAAAGACATGCAAGCCAGATTCTAGATCACTAATCAGGGCGGTAACACCGTCATCAATCGCTCTGCGATCTTGCGCCGGGCTCAGCAAATGCACCCATCGGTATCTGTCGATGGTGCCAAGGCTAGCACCACCATCGAGAATTACCGGCTCACCAGTGCGCATGTGCCGGTTGGCTCCAGCATTTGCTGTTGGTCGATTGAGCGCTGCCGACGGGACAATCTGAATACTGACCCAATCTGGCCATGACCACCCTGGGCCATCATTGACCTCAAGAGCGATCGTCACCGTGCCTTGAGCAGTAGCTTCGGTTTGTAGTTCAACTTGGGCGCCGGTTGTTCCGCTCAAAGAAACGCCTTCGATTGGATCAACAATTGACCAGCGAAAGGTCAGGCCGTTGTCATCAGGGTCGAAACTTCGACTGCCATCCAACGTAAGGCTAGTGCCTTGCGCGATAGTTTGGTCGAACCCTGCAAAGGCTTGCGGCATCCGGTTGGCGAATAAAGTGCCTGCGTCCCCGCAAGCGGAGCAGATAAATGTTAGAAATAAAAGCCGATACCACATGGCTTGCAGTTTGTCTGTGAGCGTCTCATGGGTCAAGCTTCGTGACGGGTATCAACGAAATCATGTGCAGTCTGGCCGTGGCAGCAAAATTGACCTATGAACCGGGTCGTGATGGACTAGGCGAGTATAAGGCCGCGAGAGGGTGTGATGGAACGAAAGTGTCCTGCCTGCAGTACGATAGTTCAAGACGATCAGTTAACGGACTGTCCCACTTGCGGTGCGTCCCTTTCTACGGACGCTTCCGCAGATGACGATTTGTTTGAGGACCTCGGCGATTTTGGCGACATAGGGACGAACGATTTTATCCCGTTGCCCGGTCAAGCGAACGATTCAAACCCCGATGTGGATATGGATCTTGAGGACCTCTTTGGCGATGAGTCTGATGCTGATTCGGTCGACGAGTTGCCATCGCTCGTGATCGAGGAACCCGAGGAGTTATCTGAGGCGCCAACGGTCGCTGGAGATGAGTCGGATGGTCTCGAATTCGCCGAGACGATTATGGTTGATGGCGAGGAGCGAGTACCACTGCCTGCAAGTGAACCGCCGCGAGAGGCACAGGTTGGCGATGACGATGGCTTGGATCTCGATGGATTTTTCGACGATGATGATGATGCGCTGATCGCGCTGCCTGGCTCAGGTGAGGCCTCAGCGCTCGAGGATGAAGATCTCGACGCCTTATTTGGAGACAGCGAAGAGGGATCGTCACCGCCTATCGTTGTTGAGGATGAGCCCTTCGTTTCGGATCATGAAGCAGCGACAGTCGTTGCGGGCGGTGACGCCGAGGACCCGCTCGAAAGCTTTGGTGACGATGGTTTCGATTCACCCGATATTGTTGAAACAGAGATCGCTGAATCGTCATCGGATGATTTCAGTTTCTCATTGGACGATGGCGATGACCCATTGCTCAATGTTTTAGGCGGCGAACTTGAGGAGTTTCTCGAGGAGCCCGATCAATCAATGTATCATCTGCGTATGGCAACCGGTGACGTTGTTGGTCCTTACATGGGTGATCGGGTTGAAAATATGCTTCGTACGGGCATGTTGCTTGGCAATGAAGAGATCAGCACTGACGGTCAGACCTGGCAGCCGCTGGGCGCGCATCCAGAATTCTCGGCTTTTGTTGATGGGGACAGTTTTGGCGGCTCGTCCGATGATTCACCCGATTTTATCAGTGATGGAGCAGACCAAGAGGCGCTCCCTGAGCTGGTCGGCGTTCAAGTTCGAGTCATGGACGACAGCAAGAGCATTGAAGTCACTCAGAGCGAGTTTGATGACCAACCGGTCCAAGGCGGACGCAAGAAGTTACTGATCGGTGTTGCGATGTTGTTGGTCTTGGGCGGCATTGCTGCTTGGCAACTTGGTGGCGCTGGTAGTGGAGAACAAGCTGGCACATCGGCATTAGCGCCGCGCAGTCGCGCCGGAATTGCAACGACCTCGTCGCGCTTTGCGCGCATCAACGATGTGCTTAAAGAGGATCGACTCGCGGCGATTATGAAGCGTGGAACATTGCTTCGTAATGCGGTGACCAAGAGTCAAAACCAAGACCTCGAAGCGCGCGTTGCGCTGGCACGCATTGCTTGTGATTTGAATATTCGTTTCGATTTACCTCTTGAGCGCATGAAGATGGTTAACGCCCTGAAGGGGATGACCGAAGAGATGATTCGCGGAAACGCATTTGACATCGCCCGTGCTTGCGTTTCGCTTGCGAATCGTAACGAAGGGCAAATGGAGGTTTATCTCGCCAAGCACATCAAAGCGAAAGACGTCGAAGCGCTTCAATTATCGATCTTAGTTGCAGCATCAACAGGCGATAAAGACCTGCTTGAACAACGTCGAGAAATGGCGCTCGAGGCCGGCGGCCCAGGTTATGTCGAGCGCACTCATTTTACGGCGGCCCGAGCGTACGAGCGCATGAACGCCTACGAAGAATCGCGCAAGGCGTATGCCAAGGTGACCGATGGAGATTCAACGCGAGCCGATGCCTGGCTGGGTCAAAGCCGCGTCGCTTGGCGACAGATAGAAAAGGTTGATCCTCGAGAGCTAACAGAGCAGCAGCTCGAACCGATTGAGTCGACTTTACGCCAAGCGAAACGCCAAATTGATTCGCTAGGACGCCACAAGCTATGGAAGGCTGAGATCTTTCGAATTCTCGGTGAAATCCAATTGCGGCGATCGGACTTTGGGGCGGCTGCAAAATTCTTAGAAAAGGCGCGTACGTTTTTGCCCAAGGATACCTTGTTGGTTGAACGCGTTGCCCATGTCTTGCGCCTTGGCGGTGACTTCACTGGCTCGATGGCGACGTGGGAGGCCTTGTTGAAGATGGCGCCAAACAGCGAGCCTGGTATTGTCGGACTAGCCGATGTGTTTATCCAGACGGCGGCTTATGAGCGGGGTTCAGCGCGGATTCGTGAGTTGATTAGTAAGCAGTCAAAACCGTCAGCAGCATCTCAATTTTGGCACGCTGAACTCTTATGGCTGATGGGTGAGCGAAAAGAAGCGCGTGAGATGTATGAAAAGGTCCTGCGAACGGACCCTCAGTTTGTACGCGCGCTGGTCGCCATGGCGCGTATCGATATCCAAGATAGTAAGCTCGATGTCGCGACGCGTCGTTTGCAAACGGCGCGCAGTATCGATGCGGAGAGCCCATGGGTCTATATTGGCTTTGGTGACTTTTATCGTACCCAAGATAACTTTGAGCTTGCTGAACGTGAATATCGTGAAGCGATTCGACGCGCAGAGAAAGAGCCACGCGCCCATTACCTGCTCGCGAAAGCTTTGTTGCAACAAAAACGTGTTGAGGAAGCCCTAGCCGAGGCATCTACCGCCTTATCCATCGAGGAGCGGAATCCAAAATATATGGTCCAAAAAGCGAGTATTTTGGATCGTCTCAAGCGTCATGATGAAGCAGCTAACTTAATGAAACGAGCGATTCGGTTAATGCCCGAGGAGGACGAGTTCTACGTTCAACTCGCACTCACTTTGTTGAAGCGTGATCGTGTTGATGAAGCCCGCAACTATTTAGCGACTGCTGCGGGTATTGATCGTAAAAATGGAAATATTCCGTATCTGCTTGGCGTGACCTTCGTCGAGAAACAGCCAGAAAAAGCATTAGGGTATCTACGAACTGCCGATCAGCTCCGACCTAAGCATGGTCCGACGCTTCTTTCGATGGGTGAAGCTTTTTATCGCGGTAACCAGTTGCTCGATTCGATCAACGCACTGACCGAGTCGATTCAGGCGGATTCAGCTTCGGCCGATGCGCGTGAGTGGCGAGCAAGGGCATATCGCGATCAAGGACAATACCCGGAAGCATTGCTTGATTTAGATCAAGCCCTTCGTATTCGTGGTGCCAATGCAGGTTTGTATTACGACAAAGCTGAGGTGTATCGTCGTTGGGGTGGTAAAGAGCAAACGCGCAATGCCTTGCGTTCTTATCGACAGGCGGTTCGCGTCAATCGCCGGATGGGTAAAGCTTATTGTCGTATAGCAGAGTTGCAAATTGATCGTGGCCGTTTCCGTCAGGCGATGCGAGCAGCGACCCGATGTGTGGAATACGAACCCAAAAGCGGTAGCGGTCATTTGAGTGTCGGGATGCTGCAGAAGGAACGCGGCAACTATGATGATGCTGAGGCTGCATTACGTGAGAGCCTCAAAGTTGATCCGCGGGGCGAGTTTAGCGAGCGCGCTCAAGCCGAACTCGACGCCCTTTTGCGTTATCGGTAAATCGACGGTGATGAGGGTAGGGTAAGTTGTCCGCCCGAGTTGGCGACCGCTTCGGTCCCTACCTTTTGCTGCATAAGATCGCTCAAGGTGGTATGGGCGAAGTCTTCCTTGCACGGAAAGAAGGCGCCGAAGGATTTAGTCGACACGTCGTGGTCAAGCGTATGCTGAGCCATCTGGCTGACCGAACCGACTTTCTTGAAATGTTTTTTGCTGAAGCTCGGCTTGCGTCGCGTCTTCACCATGAACGGATTGCCCAGGTTCATGATGCTGGTCGTATCGGCGACGAATTTTATCTTGAGATGGAGTTCGTCAGCGGCATTGACTTGAAGATTTTACTGGAGCGTTGCGAGCAAGCGGGCCGTCCATTACCTTTCGCGATCACTTGCGAACTGATTGCTCAGGCTGCGGAAGGATTGGCTTACGCTCATCGAGCGACGGACCATGATGGTCAGCCACTCAATTTGGTTCATCGCGATATTAATCCAGCCAACTTGCTCTTGTCATGGGATGGCGAGGTCAAGATTATTGATTTGGGCATCGCTAAGAGCGCTTTACACCATGGTAAAACCGAGACTGGACTGCTCAAGGGTAAGTTTCTCTACATGTCCCCCGAACAAAGCGAAGGCAAGGCTGTCGATGGTTCGACCGATCTGTTTTCACTGGGTATTGTGCTGTATGAAACCTTGTTGGGTCGCCACCCCTTTGATCGCGGTTCCCTTGCTCGGACATTAGCGGCCATTCAAAGTGATGAACTGCCGCCAATCGTTGACCCGCGCTTATTCCCGCTTGAACCGATTTTCGACAAGGTTTTGGCTAAAGCGATCCCAGATCGCTATGACGACGGCAATGAGTTTGCACGAGACTTGCGTCAAATTGTTCCTAGTTTCGAAGAGACCCAAGAGCTTAGCGAGTTTTTAGCCGCTTTGTTTGCTGAGGAGCAGCACTATATTGAGCAAATACTCGGTTTGGATGATCCCACTGAACTCAAGCGTCTGGATCGATTAACGAACCCGCCCGTCGAGAGCTTGCCGACCTTGCCCGCAGGGATGGATAAACCCGAGGGATGGACCGATTTTTGGAAAGAGCAACCTGCTGCAGATGTCGAGCCAGCAACCGTTGTGGAAGGCGGAGGTCAGAATGATGAAGCTCGACGCACGAAAGAACCGAGTAGTTCGACGACGAGTTTGTTTTTACAAGCGGCATTATCCGAATCGAAAAGATTGTGGGCGTTGGTCAGTATTTTGGCTTTTGGGGTTCTTGCTTGGGGGATATGGCCGCGCACGGCCGTTCTCAAATCGACAAATCAGCCAACTCGTCCGGCGGCGAGTTCGATCGAGTTGTCCAAGCCGATAACATCAACGGATGCCGGAGCTAAGAAGCGCGACAGCGGCTCGGTTCAAGTGACGCCCGTAGTACTCGATAAAAAGGATGAAATACGCCCAGCTCCACCAGTCCAGCCTATCGTGGCGACACCATCGTATTTGGTGCTCAGCAGCACATCGCTGACCATCCAAGGTTTGAGCCCAAAAAATCGAGAACGCCAGGCGGGAGTCTTTACGGCTCGAGCGGGCGAGTTTGAAGTTCAAGGTAAGTGGCGGCGAACCGAGGGAGCGATGAAAATATCCGTTCAGGCTAAGCCGTGGGCGATTGTTTATCCCAAGCGCGGGCCTGCCTTGGGGCGTACACCACCTGAGCGCTCGTTACAGATCAAAGCGGGTCAAAGTGATGTCCTCCGTTTTCGTCATCCCAAGTTGGGCGAATTCCGAATAAAGATCCGTCATAAAAATCCATAATTGCGTTTACCTCCATGATTGCGTTCCAGCGGTGGTCATGATCGTCCGTTTTGGCGTATCGTGCGGTTGTGATTACTCTCGCTGCTATCCTATGGGCTGCGCCTGCAGCTGATTTGAATCCGCCTCGCGTTGGCCATGAACCGCCAACAGCTGCAGATCTACAAGGTAATTGGCGTTTGTGGTTTGAGGTGCGCGATGAGTCAGCATTGTTTGGCGCAGCGCTCTACATCGAAGCGGCTGATGGTCAATGGACGACCATTGAGCCCGAGCAAGTCGCGCCTGAATGGTTTGAGGTCATCATTCCTGCCAAAGGCGGACTGCGGTACTTCTTTGAGGTCTTTGATGAGCATGGCAACGGGCCAACGCGAGTAGGCTCTTCCGAGGTTCCGTTTGTGCTCAAGGCGCCCGTAGGCAAACTCCCTGTGACCCGTCCTTGGAATAAGTCGGTTGAAGTGACGCCGCCCAAAGTGGTCGTTCCATGGTGGCTAAAGCCGCCGCCTCGTCGAGTTGTTTATGCGGCTTTAGGTACAGCTGCCCTCACCGGACTCGCTTATGGCTCTTGGTCTTTGTTGAAGGCCAGGCCTGTAGCCAAAGTGACGCTTATACCGATAGGCGCGAGTGAGTCACCATGAGACGATTGTTAGTACTAGGCGTCCTGATGGGCTGCGGTGAAAGTCAGAGTGCTCTGGATTCTGGAGTCCCATTGCCGGCGTTTCTAAGCCTTCAATGTGCGCGGGACCTTTCGCAGGCAGGTGCCCGTTTACGAGTCAGTGGTCACACGGCAGCGTGTCCACTCTCGATCGATCGAGAACAAGGTAAAGTGGTCGGTGAATGTGCTTCTATCAGTGCGGGTGTCGAGCGTTCAGTCGTTCTCGACTATTATGTTTTACTTGATGGTGAGTTGCTGGTTTTGGCGCAACAAAATGGCCGGGTGGATTTGTCCAATACTGAGCTCGACCGGCACCCAGTGATGATTCAGTCCGCATTGGCCACACGACGATGTGTGGGGAACCTCAATCCGGCCGAGATTAATTTTAGTCTGTGCGATAACGACGGTGATGGGTTGGAAAATTTAGCCGAATACTGTCATGACACAAGAGAGCCTTTGATCGCAGAGCGATCCGGAGATCCATGAATGGCCGATGACAGTATTTTTGCACGTATCGAAACAGCATTAGAAGGTGAAGAAGAGGCCATTAACGCCCAGCTCGCCCCTCTGGAAAGCGCGTTGGAAGAGTTGATGAAATCCGGTGATCCCAAAGCAAAAGCAAGTGCGCGAAGGGCGCAGCTTGCAGTCAAGCGAGTGCGAGCCTTATTTGATGAATTGTTCGAACTGCGAGAAAAAATGAGCACCGAGGCCGCAACCGACGATTAGCTTAACCGATAAGGACTGTGAACGGCGATGAGCCCGAACTGTGGAAGAAGGAGAATGTCATGTCTGTGAATCGACTCAATAACGGTGGTTCTGTACGTATTAACAATCAACCCCAGGTCAATCGACAGACCCCTCGTAACGATTTTGGTTCGATGGTCAGTCGTGGCGTCGCTGCGGGAGCTAATGCCATGGCAGGGGCTACCGCCGTTGCAGCGCCATATGTTCCAGGTGGAGCGGTCGTGAATGCAGCTGCACAAGGTATGGCTGGTGCGGCGAACTCGGCAGCAGGGAACGTGGGTGATTATGGTCAAGGTGGAACCATGAACATTCCTGGCACTGGTCCAGGCGTGAACAGCCAGAATGGTCAGGCGCCTGCAAGCACA
>CACGMS010000057.1 GCA_902574205.1 uncultured Candidatus Hydrogenedens sp.
GATCTTTGAGCCCTACATGCGCGCCTCGAGCGATACTCGGGGCACGGGGCTTGGTCTCCCCTTGTCACGCTCGCTCGCTCAGGCGATGGGGGGGGCAACTGACGGGGCACAGTGCCGGTAAAGGAATGGGCGCAACGTTCACTGTGCGCCTCAATGCAGCACCTGGAGAATCGGTTTGAGTTCGATGCGGGGCTTGTTGGTTGAAGATGATCAACTGACGGCCAATATGGTTCAAGTGAACTTGGAGCATGAAGGCTTTAGCGTCACCGTCTGCCGCGATGGCGGCGCAGGGATGTCAGCGATTGAGTCGGGCACCTATGACCTCTTTATCTTTGATCTCATGTTGCCTGTGCATCAAGGCACTGACCTGATCCGCCGGGCTCGCTCGTTAGGCTTAGGTACGCCCATCCTTATGCTCACTGCGCGCTCGGAGATGCCTATTAAAGTCGAAGCTCTAGAGCTCGGTGCAGATGATTATTTGACCAAGCCCTTTTATGTGCCGGAATTGATCGCCCGATCACGAGCATTGATTCGTCGTTCACAATCCTCGGTCGAGGCGCCATCGGATCGTTGCTTTCATTTTGGCGCAGTGCTGGTTGATCTCGATCGTCAAACGATTACCCAGCCCGATGGATCCAGCGAAACCGTAGGCGAGCGAGAAATGAATATGATTGCGCTTTTTGCGCGTGAGCCGCGCCGTGTTTTGAGCCGCGCCGATATCCTCGAAGAGGTCTGGGGTATGGAAAAGTTTCCCAGCGAGCGGACTGTGGACAACTATGTTGTTCGTCTCAGACGCTTAATCGAACGTATTCCTGATGAACCAAAGGTTCTAGTCAGCGTGCGTGGGCGCGGCTATCGTTATGATCCAAGTGAGGGATCAAAATAGCGTTGTCGAGAGTATTGCCCATTGGTTTTTTCCTTGCAGTCTTTGGCTGCAATGAGGTTGTTTTACCTGATCTGCCATCGGGTAGTGGTTCGAGCGATGTTTGCGGCAACAACGTCGTTGAGGGCTCGGAAGCTTGCGACGATGGCAACCTCAATGACAACGACGGCTGCCTCAACTCCTGCGCGCTGGCTTCGTGTGGTGACGGTATTGTTCGTGTGGATGTGGATTCGCAAACCGAAGGCTTTGAAGCGTGCGATGATGGGAACGCACTCAACACCGATGGCTGCTTAGCGACTTGTCGGTTGCCCGGCTGCGGCGATGGTTTTTTGCGCAACGATTTGGACCCGTCTGATCCAAACTATGAGCAGTGCGATGACGGCAACCTCGACCCGAGTGACGGCTGTCATCAATGCCGAGTCGGTTGCGGCAATGGTGTTCAGGAGGACGGCGAAGCGTGTGACGATGGTAACGCCGTCGACGAGGATGCGTGTGCCAACAGTTGTGCGTTAGCGATTTGCGGTGATGGGATTCGGCGCGCTGATGTCGAGGCTGGTGATGAGGCTTACGAAGAGTGCGATGATGGGAATTCGGATGATGATGATGGTTGCACGCGCGAATGTCAGTTTCCTCGATGTGGTGATGGTATTGTGCGCAGTGACTTGGAGGATAGGTCGGACCCGAACTATGAGCAGTGTGATGATGGAAATGAGGACAATACGGATGGCTGCACCACCGAGTGCACCTTAGCAGACTGCGGTGATGGCTACAGGCGCCTCGATATCGGCGGCGGTCGTGATGGGTTTGAAGAGTGCGATGATGGCAACGAGGTGGCGACTGATGAATGCACCAATGACTGCATGCTTAGACGGTGCGGTGATGGGATTACTGCGCCGCTTCATGAAGGCTGCGATGATGGCAACGAGAACGAAGACGATGCGTGTTTGAGCAACTGCAAGTTACCCACCTGCGGTAATGGTCAAGTCGATGGAGCTGAGCCATGCGATGACGGTAATGACGCCGACACCGATGCGTGCACCAACATGTGTCTCGAGGCGCGCTGCGGTGATGGGATCAAGCGCCTTGATGTGGCGTCCGACCATCCGCGTTATGAAGCATGCGATGATGCCGATATGGACGACGCTGATGGGTGTTTAAACACATGCCGCTTGGCGGCTTGTGGTGATGGCATCGTTCGTCGCGATTTAGAGCGCCGCGTGCCGGGCTTTGAAGACTGCGACCCTGAAGACCCAAACACCGCAGAAGGCTGCATCAACTGTCGCAGAGGGTGCGGTGATGGCGTCGTTGACGCCGAGAATGGTGAGAACTGCGATGACGGCAACGATGATGATGCCGATGGTTGCCGCAATGACTGTCAGTGGGCCGGTTGCGGCGACGGCGTTTTGCGTTTGGATCGAGCGCCTAGCGAAGACAGTCATGAGGCTTGTGATGATGGGAATACGATCAGTGGTGATGGGTGCAGCGCAAGATGTGACTTTGTTGAGGTGACGGATGTGTGGACGGCGCTCAATACCACCTGCGCCACTTTCGGGGACGGCTCGGCGCGATGCTGGGGATCCGGCGACGATGGTTTAAAGAATTGGATATCTGGGCAGCGTACTGTTCAGCGCGCAATTTTGCTTAATTTCAACACCGCCTGTGTCCTGCGTCTAAATGAGCAAGTCGATTGCATAACCTTCTATCAGTCTCAACCTTCCGAGGTGACGCTGGTGAACTCAAACGGGGAGCCCATTCGTGGATTGATTGACCTGAACGGTCATCGAGATGTTCTGTGCATGTTGGCGAGAGATGGGACCGTGTACTGTAAACCTGTGGGGGAGTTATGGGTTAGAGGCCCTGGCTTTTTGGTGGTTAATCCAGTGGAAACGAACAGTCGTTATTTAGCGTTAGACATGAACGTCAACGGCGCCTGTGCGCTGACCGTTAACGATCGCAGTGTCGAGTGCTGGGGCTATAGGGATACGACCTTTAGACGGCGTCACACGCAAATACCGAATTCACTCGGGACGCGAGCCTTCGCCGTCTCTTATGACGGAATCGTTATGGTTGACGCTATGGGGGTCAGGGGACTTGCGAGCAACGGATCACTGCCCTTGAGCGAGGCGAGCTGTGGGTCGACGGCATCAGAGTATAACGCCTGGGGAGAGTCGGTGCCTTGGGAGGTGCTGAGTCGAGGTGTCCACAGCACCTGTGGTATCAGTCAAACAGGAGGTGTCTATTGTGTGGGCTATCGCGCTGGGTCTCCGTGGCAAGGCCCTGGACCTTGTCGCAGCGAGCAACAGTACATGCCGCAACGAGTCGCGTTGCCTAACGATGAAGCAGCTGTTCAGATGACAGCAGGCGATTCACATTATTGTGTCCGCAGCGATCAGGGGATGATGTACTGCTGGGGGCGCAATACCGAAGGTCAGATTGGTCTGGGCGATCGGACGGCCGTCACGCCGATTCGGGTCGCTCCCTAGGCGCCTTATGCATCCCTAGGGCTGATCGGTTCTTGCGATTCGCCGCTGCTAGAGGCAAAGGCTCGCCGCAAAGGGGCAGGTCATGGAACGCATCAATTTGGTGCCAACACCGGAACAGATCGCCAAGCCGCGGCTCGCCGCAACCGTGATTTTGGTGCGCGATGGTGCCCAGGGCCCTGAGGCGTTTTTGATGCGTCGCTCGATGAACAGCTCCTTTATGCCTGGAGCCTATGTCTTTCCAGGCGGTAAGGTCGATCGCACCGATGCGCTGCTCGTTCCTGATGCGAAGAGTCCTGCATTTTTGGTTGCTGCGGTGCGTGAAGTCTTTGAAGAGGTTGGTGTTTTGCTCGCCCTAGATGCTCAGGGTAACTATCCCAAACTCAGTGAGCGTCAAGCCTATTGGAAGGCTCAGCAAGAGCGCGTCCATACGCAGCCTGAATACTTTGCAACGCTACTTCAAGAGAACGGTCTGACGATCGCAACAGAGTTGATTAGGCCTTGGACCTGGTGGATGACGCCGGTGATTGAAAACCGGCGCTTTGATACTCGGTTTTTCATTGCTCGATTACCTGAGGGGCAAGAGCCGCTGCATGATGGCTATGAAGCCACTGACAGTTTGTGGATGCCTGTTGGGCAGTGTGTGCTTGGGTATCAAAACGGTGAGGTCACCATGGCGCCACCGACGATGGCGACTTTGGTTGAGATGAGCGGTCTTGAGACGGTCGACGCGCTGATGGCCGAAGCCCCATACGACGCGGCGATGCGCTTTCCTTTCTTTGGTCAAGATAGCCAGGATCGAGCGGTGTTGTTGTTGCCTGGTGATCCAGATTACCCCAAAGACCAGCCGCCCGTGCGGGGCCCTAAGCGGGTTGTCCTTGAAAATGGTCGTTGGTGGGTGGTCCAATGAGCGGTTTTTTGCAGCGCATCGAGCAGCTTCTGGATCATCGTCCTGTCGATGTTGCACGCGCCGCTGCGGCGCTGACGCATCCAAGCTACTTGCATCAGTACCCCGATGCTGGCGGGCACAATCAGCGTCTTGAGTTTTTGGGTGATGCGGTTCTTGGTCTGGTGGTTGCCGAGATCATGTTTCGCCGCCTTGGTGAAGACGAGGGCAAGTTAACTCGTGCCCGCTCTGCAGTCGTCAGCACCTCCGCCCTTGCCGGTGCGGCGAGGCGTCTCATGCTCGGCGATTTATTGCGAATGAGTGATGCCGCTCAGCGAAGTGGCGACAACCGGCGTGATAAAGTGCTCGCTGATGCCTTTGAGGCGATGGTCGCCCTTGCTTACGAGGAGCTCGGCTTGGATGGAGCGCGCGCCTTTGTTGCTCGGCACCTCGAAGCGGAAATCGAGGCAGCGGCTGAGGGAGGAGCAGCTTTAAGCAATCCCAAGTCGGCCTTGAGTGAAGCATGCCAAGAGCGCGACGGAAAGCCTCCTGAGTATCGTTTAGTCGGTCGTCTGGGCCCCGATCATGATCCGGTTCACAAGGTCGTCGTCTTGTGGGGGCAAGAAGATGCTGTCTTTGGCGAGGGCTCCGGTTTAAAGGCAGCGCAGATGGACGCCGCCGAAAAAGCGATGGCGCAATGGTTTGGAGAGAGCGCATGAGTGATTTTGTATCCGGCTATTGCGCAATTGTTGGACGTCCGAATGCGGGTAAGTCGACCTTATTGAACCGATTGATGGGCCTCAAGCTGGCGATCGCAACGCACAAACCGCAAACGACTCGAGATCGAATTCTTGGCGTGCTGACGCGCAAAGAAGGGCAGGTCGTTCTTGTGGATACGCCCGGACTCCACCGTGCCGAAGGCGGTATTAATCGTCATATGGTTCGCACCGCCGAGCAAGCGCTTGGTGACGCCGATGTGGTGCTGTGGATGGTTGAGGTCGATACCGACGAGGTCCGTGACCCAAGCCCTGGTCAGCATAAGATCCACGAGACCATTACGGCTTCCGGAAAACCCTGGATTCTCGCCCTAAACAAGGTGGATAAGTTACCCGACCGCAGTCGGCTCTTGCCGTGGATTCAAAAATGGCAAGATACCTTCGATCCACCGGCGCTGGTTCCGATGTCTGCACAAGAGGGCGATAATGTGGAGGCTCTGATGACGGAGGTCATGAGTCGTCTGCCTGAAGGACCGATGCTCTTTGATGAAGACACCATCACCGATCGCTCGGAGCGCTTCTTGACGGCAGAGATCATTCGAGAAAAGGCGATCCTTGAGACCAAAGAAGAGCTGCCGTATTCGATCGCTGTGACCATCGACACGTTCGATGAGTCGGAGCGAGAAAACCCGGATGATCCGGTGGTTTCGATTCAAGCCACCGTGCATGTTGAGCGTGACGGTCAAAAACGTATCGTTGTCGGGACACGAGGTAAGGTCATTCGGAAAATAGGGATGCGAGCGCGCAAGGATTTGCGGCATATGCTGGGCTGTCGCGTGTACCTTGAGCTCTTTGTTCGAGTGACGAAAAAATGGACACATCTGCAACACCAACTTCGGGAGTTTGGTTATGACCAATGAGTTTATCCCGGGTCTGGTGGCAGTGATCGGTCGACCAAACGTCGGCAAGTCGACGCTCTTTAATCGTTTGGTCAAGGAGCGCGTCAGCATTGTTCAAGATATACCGGGCGTGACGAGAGATCGTATTTATCGTGAGACCGAACACTGGGGTGTGCCCTTTGTTTTATGCGATACTGGCGGCTTTGAGCCCAAAACTGATGACCCCATTTTGCAGGCGATGCGCCGACAGACCCAGCTAGCGATCGAGCAAGCGGATGCGGTGATCTTTCTGACCGATGGGATCTCGGGACTGACCGGGGCGGACCAGGATGTGGCTGATTTGTTGCGCCGAGCAGAGGTTCCCGTCTTCCTTGCCGTCAACAAATGCGAAGCGCCGACACGGCAACAAGAGGCGTGGGAGTTTACGCAGCTGGGTTTGGGTGACTTGCACATCATCTCAGCAGAACACGGGGTGGGGATTAGTGACCTTTTGGACGATGTGATCGCTGTCTTACCTAAGCCAGAGGTGGTGGAAGAGGACGATGATGAGCGCGAGCGCGTCGAGGCGCTACTCGATGAACTCGAAGAGACCATTCACGAGTTTGCCGAAGAGGCTGATGAGGGCGATGAAGAAGCAGAGATTATTGTTAGCGAGGCGCTGGACGAGCAAAATCGACTTCGCTTTGATCGGCGTTACCCCAAGCCGGATACCATTCGACTCGCAGTGATCGGTAAGCCGAATGCAGGCAAGAGTTCGTTAGTGAACACCTTCTTGGGTGAAGATCGCTTCTTGGTTTCAGATATCGCAGGGACCACACGTGATGCTGTCGACGCAGTCTTTGAGCGTGATGACGCCCGGTTCCAGGTAGTTGATACGGCAGGGATTCGCCGCAAGCGTTCGATTTCGTCACAGCTTGAGCGTTACTCGGTAGTGTCTGCGCTACGTGCGCTCGATCGCTCGGATGTGGCGATTCTTTTGATCGATGCGCAGCAAGGCGTGACCGAACAAGATGCGAAGATCGCTGCGTTTGCTCACGATAAGGGCAAGGCATTGATCATTGGCATCAACAAATGGGATGCTCAGCCCAAAGGGCAGCGTGACCGTAAAGAATTCGAGCTCAAACTTCGCGACAAGCTCAAGTTTTTGCACTACACGAAAGTCTGCTTTCTCTCTGCAAAGACGGAGCGTGGGGTTGACGATTTACTCGATGAGGTCGTGGCGCTGCTCGATCGCTATTATCAGCACATCAAAACGCGTCTGCTCAACACGGTGGTTCAAGAGGCGAACAAGAAGCATCAGGCGCCTAGTCATCGTGGACGCCCGATTCGTTTGTTGTTTGCGACTCAAGTGCGCGTCGCCCCGCCGACGATCGTGATTCATACGTCGCACCCTGAGGGGATCGACGTGACCTACAGGCGCTATGTGCTCAACCGTCTGCGTGACGCCTTCGACTTTGAAGGTATACCCATTCAAGTTTGGTACAGAAAACGCGATAGCCACGGTGGTCGTAACCAGCGTCGGAAACCCAAGCGTCGATGACTGAAAAGTCGAAAAACCCAGATTGGTCTCCGCACTCAGATCAGGCAGAGATGATGAGTGACGAGTCGAGCCCTAGCGCCGATACGCAGCCACCGAGTAAAGGCGGCATCGTCGATTTGTTCGATGCGCCCGCCGAGGTTCTTGAGGCGCTTCAGCGCACCGGGAATCAGGGTGTTCAAGTGGGTAAAGAGGTTCGTGTTTTTATCGAATCCTGCCGGAGCTTTGCCAACAATGAAGACTGGATGAATGCGGCGGCAGTAAGCTTTTACGCGATTTTGTCGTTCATCCCGTTTCTCTTGCTCATGCTGTCGGTCCTTGGCTTTGTCACCCACGGGCACACCCAAGGTAATGTCGAGCAGTTCGATCAGCTGCTTGAACCGATCCAAGGTTATGCCTTTGTGACGCCGGAGGTCATTGAAAAGCTGAGAGGCCTGGTCGCCGCCCGCAGCGCGATTGGACTCACGGGTCTTGTGATTTTGATCATTATGGGCGGTGCGGTTTTTCGCGGTCTAGAGGTCAGCGTCTGGCGCATTTGGCGTGGCGGTGAGATCAAGAAAGGGAGCCTGCGAACGGTCGTGTTATCACGTCTATTCTTTGGCGCTTTCGCCATGGGCTCAGTGTTGCTTTTGTTGGTGGTCGACTGGATATTTAATGCCGGTCTTCCCTTGCTCGAACGCTTCGCTCCGGATTTGTTTTTGCGCCTTTGGGGGGGTGATTGAAACGTATTTGCCCCTCTCGACTTTACTCGATCGTGTGGTGATTGCCGGCTTCTTTATTGTACTGCTCAAGTACCTGACGCGGTTCCGGGTCAAATGGGTGCCCGCTGTACGTGGTGGAATTCTGTTCTCGTTGCTCTGGTGGATCGCTAGCGCAGGTTTTCAGATCTACCTTGGTCAAGCGCAGCTCAACGCTGTCTACGGCGCCTTCTCCGCGTTGATGATCATCGTCTTGTGGACCTTTTACAGCTCACTGATCCTCTTGCTCAGCGTCGAGTATGCCTATGCTTGGCATAAGATTCGAGAACACAAACCTTAGTCGATGTCCTGTTGCCAAGGACCTTGAATCGTCACCATCGTACCGAGTTTACGGCTCCGGAGTTCAGGGTCGTACATCGCCTCTGCTTCGACGGGCGGCTGCCTGAACTGTCCAGCACTCACCGCGCGAACCGAGTAACTAAACGTTGCCTTTTGTCGACCGTTTAGCCTGCCAAAGAGTTCGATGCGATCGTCGCGGGTGTTGCGATGCGCAATGTTCCACTGTTGTTTGTTGCGTTGCCTAAAGCCACGAATCGAAGACGCCGCTTCAATTTCAAAACCGGCGGGTAGACGATCAACTAAGGCCAAGTTTTCCTGCGGTGTGGGCGTCATGTTTTCGATGTCGAGTTTGATCTGAACCATCTCACCGAGCTCAAGCTTGGTATTGGCCGGATCAAAGGGCTGTCCATTTTGACGAAAAAGTTGTCGAGCGACGCGTAAACCATGGTTGCCAGCTTCCCATTTCGCATCGGTCCGAATGCCATCACTTCGAATAATGGCGTAGCGTTTCCCTTTGCCGCCCTTCATGCGAATGGTCAGGTTCTTGCGCTCGCTGGCTCGCCAAAGATCCCAACTCATGGTCGCAGTGGCAGGAATTGCTTTGCCTTGTTCAAGGACTTCGACCGATCCGATGTCGCCAACATTACCCAAGCGCAGTCCTAGCCCCGTCATGGCCCAAGCAAGTTCTTGTGTATTGTACCATCGACTCTTGCGCTTGAGGCGCTCCGCGACCAGTCGGGCGAGCGCTTCGCCCCCAGCTTCACGCGGGAAGAGATCGGAGACGATAGCAAGGGTCATCGCACGTCGTCGTAAATCGGAGTAGAAGGACCAACCGTTGCGTCGCTTCCTCGTGATCTTGGAGAGGTCTGGTTTTTTGAGCTCCGACTCGTAGGTTCGATCACCGCTTAGATACAACGCCGCCTTGAGCAGCATGCGGGATTCAAGTTTCCAGCCCCGATCGGTTTTGATCCGATCAAGCAGCGCTTTGGCTTGTCCCTTTCTGCCTTTACCGGCTCGTGCCAGAACGTAGTGGCCGTAAGCCTTGCTGCCATAGTGCCAGTCGTATCGCTCACGAGTGTTGGTGTAGTTACCCAACCATCCGATGGCATCATCGAGCGCGAACTGGGGTACGTTGTGACCCTGCTTTTTCGCGTCGAGCAGAAAGTGAACGCCATAAGCCGTCGCCCATTCGGTTGGGCGTGAACCGCCAGGCCAATAAGAGAACCCACCGCTTGGGGTTTGCATGGAGAGCACGCGGTCAATCCCAGCCTTGATCATATCCGGGAGTTTAGCATTCGACGCAGCTTCCGGGTCAACGGCTGAAAGGACTCGTCCAGCAAAGATTAAGGGGCGCGCCGAAGAGACCGTTTGCTCCATACAGCCGTACGGATAGCGAATCAGGTGAGATAAGTGTTTGAAGACGTCGCCGTAGGGATTGGTGGTGACCCAGACGCTGCTGCGCTCGGTTGTCGGGAGCCAGCCCTCGAGGTGTTCGGTGAGCACGTTGTCGCCCGGTTTGAGCTCGACGCGTTTCGTCAGCCGACTGCGAGGGGCTTGCGGACTAAAGGGCACATCCAAGGATTGGCTCGAAACCAGCTTGCCTGATTTGGCTTCGATGCTGAGCTTGGCAGCGCCGAGTGCCCTGAGCGCTGTCGCCTCAAAGCGCACCACGCCGCTGTCCCCATCAGCCAAATTCAGTTTCTTTACGGCTCCATCAATAAAGCGCAGCGATGGACCGCCTGCTTTGGTGTTGCCGCCCATGTTGATGGGCTTGGCTGAGACACGAACGTCAATAGCGCGCGCTTTGCCGGACATGTTGGTCAACGAGACCGGAATAAAGAAGCGGTCGCCTTGGCTGAGTTGCTTGGGCAGTGAGGCGAGCAGAACGAGCGGGTCACGCACCGGAACCTTTTTGGCTGCTGAGCCGACGCGTTGAGGACCAGCCGATACCACCATGACTTTGAGCGAGCCTCGGTAGGTGGGGATTTTGAAGCTGTGTTCGAGTTTGCCGCTAATCGGCACCTCTAGAATACCTGACCACAAGGCGACGGGTTTGGTTGGCTGGATACGTTTGGCTCCGCCGCCGTCCATACCACCACCTTGCTGACTGCCGGCGTTGGCGGCTGGCAGCATGAGATTCCAGCCTATCGTTTCATAGGTTTGGACCTCGAGTCGTCGTTTGGAATAAAGGGCTTTGATCGGGTCAGGGGTCTTGTATCGGGTTAGTGATAAAATTCCTTCATCGATGGCGGCGATGGTGACCCGCCTGCCTGGGTTGCCTTTACCCAAATCAAGTTTGACCAAAAGGTCACTGTTTGGTCGGACCTCTGTGGGTAAATCAATCGCTATACTTTGGCGTTTTTCTACCGGGTCGACTGGCAGCGATACCAACCCGAAGGCGCGCCCTGGGACAAAGGCTTCTTGGGATTCCAAATGGGGGTCTTTGAGAATCAGGACGCTGACGTAGACGTTGGGTGCAAAGCGCTTCACCGTGAGCGGTATCGACTGAGGTCCGGGGACGACGGTATGCCAAGCTGCCTGTCGCATCTCATCGGTTTCTATAGAGACCAAGGCACGCCCGGCATAAGGTGCCTCAAAGCTTGCTTTAAACGATTCACCCACACGGACCCGTTTGGGGACATTAACCACAAGCTGGACCGGTCGATCAGGTGCCGGTGTTCGGTCCGCCGAGCGTTGGTTGCGTCGCCACCAGTAGCGACTCCCTGTCCCTTTAATCTCTTGCTCCGATCGAGTCGCTCCGGACTCGACCCTGATCATAAAGCGCGGCGCATTCTTCACGACCTCAAAGGACGCCGTGTACTTATCTTTGCCCGCGGGCTGTTCAGTGCTGCCTTCTTCGACAAGGCGAGCGCGGTGATCGTAGGTCCAGCGACCTTCATCTTCATCATAACCCCAGGCGTATTGTTCTTCGATTCGAAATAGGGTGAATTTAACCGGGTTTTCAGTCGCCTTAGGCTTGCCGAACTTATCAAGAGCCACCACGTCAAATGTGCCTTTACGCCCTGTGGCGAGTTTGCCTTTGCTTGCCGCGACACCCAGCTGGAGGTCCTCCGGGAGAATCAGGGCAGAGGCGCGTGCTCGTGTCGTTCGTCCGCTCCCCGCTTCTTGGACGGCGGCATCGACCATCAGACGAAGCGGTCGGTCAGCTTTTGCTTTGCCCAGCTCGCAGTTGTAGGTGGTTTTCCCTTCCGGATTCAGCGGCGTTGCTCGGCCGTTACTTTTGGCTGATTTGGCCGCATCACTCTCCTCCAACGGAGCAAAGGAGTAGGCGTCGTATCCTTTGGGTTTTGGCGTCCCAGAGGTGAACTCACAATCGATATTGACCGGGCTCCCTTTAGCGCTACCTCCAAAAAGGTATTCAGCCGAGATATCGGCGATCAGCGAATCCTTTGCGCTGTACACCTCTTCTCGCATTTTGACTTCAGCGCGCAT
>CACGMS010000058.1 GCA_902574205.1 uncultured Candidatus Hydrogenedens sp.
TTAGTGAGCTTGATTAGTTGGTGGCTGCTCAGTCGTAGCGTCGGTAAACCGGTGGCACGACTGATCGAGGCGGTTGAGTTGGTGAAAACCGATGCCGCCGAACTGCCACCCCTTGGTGAGGCTGGGTCTGAATTGGCTGCCTTGCATAAGGCGATTGACCGTATGCGTTTGCGCTCCGAGCATGAACGGCTCGAGCTCGGTGAACGACACGCGGCGCTTCAAGTGGCACATGATGATTTACTCAAAGCCAAACGCGTCGCTCAGCGCGCCGAACACTTAGCGGGTGTGGGACGTTTGGCTGCAGGTATTGCCCATGAAGTCGGTAATCCCTTGTCGGCACTTTTAGGTTTCGTGCAACTGCTCAGAACGGGTCGAATTCCTGAAGACAAACAAACTGAAGTCCTCGAGCGCTTGGAGTCTGAACTTGAGCGAATCCGAGGTATTATTGGTGGTTTGTTGACTTACGCTCGTCCTGCTCGGCCCACATTAACTGCCGTTGACGTTCGTCGCGTGGTCGAGCCTACCGTTGCTTTGGTACACGCCGACAAATCGTTTCGAGCGGTCGCTATTGAGACGGATTTCCAGGATGGTTTACCGCTGGTCTTGTGCGATGAGGGCGGCCTGCGTCAGGTGCTTGTCAATTTATGCCTCAATGCTGCTGAAGCGTGCCAGAACCAAGAAGGCTCGCGTGTGGTTGTAAGCGCCCAAAAGCAGAGTCACCGAGTGGTTGTCGCCGTTGACGATTCAGGCCCGGGTATTTCGCCCGCCGTGATGAACACCTTGTTCGAGCCGTTTGTGACGACCAAAGAAGTCGGCAAAGGAACGGGTTTGGGCTTGTCGGTTTGTCAAGGTATCGTGCAGTCCTGGGATGCCAGCTTGACGGTTGGGGCGAGCGAACTTGGTGGTGCTCGCTTTGAGGTCAATATGGCGCTTGCTCTATCGGAGTCTGAATGAGTCAGTTTAATTCACTTCAGCGCGTTCTAGTTGTCGATGATGAAGACAGTTTGCGTCATCTCTTAGTGCTTGCCTTAGAGGGGCAAGGGATCGAGGTTGATTGTGCAAGTGATGGGATGCAGGCGCTTGAGCGTTACCAAGCCGATCATCATGATGTTGTGCTCACTGATATTCGTATGCCGCGTTTGGATGGTTTGGCGTTTACACGTCGCCTATTGCAGCAAAACCCTGACGCCGTCGTTGTCGTCATGTCGGCTTATGGCGATATCGGTGTCGCTCTCGAAGCCCTTGAGGCTGGTGCCGTCGATTACCTCAATAAACCGTTCCAGCCCGATGAGGTGAAACTGCGGTTGATGATCGCATTGGAGCGTTGGCGTTTGGGTGCAGAAAATATTCGGCTGCGCGCTGTGGTGGACCAAAAGAGTGGTTTTGATATGGTCGCAAAAGCATCGCCTGCGATGCAACGAATTACCGAGACCTTGGAGCGCGTGGCGCCGCATCGCTCGTCGGTTTTACTCAGTGGTGAATCGGGGACGGGTAAAGAGGTCTTGGCACGATCGATTCACGCGGCGAGCGATCGGTGTAACGAACCGTTCGTTGCGGTCAATTGCGGTGCAATCCCCGCGAACTTGCTTGAGTCCGAATTTTTTGGTCACAAACGCGGTGCGTTCACCGACGCGGTTCGTGATCGAAAAGGCTTATTTGAGGAGGCGACCGGCGGGACCTTATTTCTCGATGAGGTGGGTGAGTTGCCGCTCAACCTTCAGGTCAAGCTCCTGCGAGCATTGCAAGAAGGTATGATTCGGCCGGTTGGTGGAGACCGTGAGGTATCGGTCGATGTGCGCGTGCTTGCGGCGACGAACCGTAACCTCGAACAGCAAGTTCGGCAGGGCGAATTTCGCGAGGATTTGTTTTACCGGCTCAACGTCTTTCCGATTCAAGTGCCGCCGTTGCGACAACGTCAAGAGGATTTAGAGGTTCTTGTCGGCCAACAGCTTGCTCATTTAGCTAGCGCGTCGCGTCGAGAGCACCTTGCGCTCGATCCGCAGGTTTGGACCCTTTTTCGCCAGCACCCCTGGCCGGGTAATATTCGACAACTCCACAACGTGCTCGAAGCTTCGGCGGTCTTGTGTTCTGGGTCGGTGATTGAGGTGTCGCATCTGCCTCCAAATTTCCTGACCGAAGTCGCTGGTGATGCGACGGTTGAGCGGTTAGCGGTCGGGACAGAAGATGAGAGTATTGATCTAAGTATACCCAGTGCTACCGAACATATTGAACGGACCTTTATTCAGCGGGCTTTGGTGAGGACCAATGGCAACAAGACTGCAGCAGCAAAGGTCCTCGGTATTTCACCGCGATCGTTGCATTATAAGATCAAAGAATACGGATTTTAGAGCAAATTGCGGACAGCGTTGAGATAGGCATCGGTAAGACTCTCGCCGATGAGCATCACTTCAAGTCCTGCTAACGCGAGAAAAATGCCCAAAGGTAGTGCGCCTTCTTCGGGTTTCCAGCCGTCTTCATGCTCCACCTCCCGGTTGCCGATTCCTCCCGAGCGGGAGAGAAGAGCCCACCCGATTAGCCCTTGGACCGATGCGAGCATAAGCACGGGAAGTAAGCCTGCCCAGCCCGTAGCACAGATAATCGCCGCAAAAAGAGGAGCGTCTCCGCCCCCTAACGCTTCCTTATCCAGCGCCTTGCTCATCACATAGCCCATGCCGAACAACAGCCCAAAGGCGATGGCGCCGGCGGCCAAATGGGTAGCGACTGAGACGAGCGATGGCCCGATCGGCAGTCCGGTGTCGATGATCAGACTGGCGCCATGACCGACTAAGCCAACAACACCCACGGCAGCGCTCATTCGATCGTCAATCAACCAATGGTCGTGATCGATCAGCGCAATGGCGACCAAGATAGCACCGACTAGGATACAGGTTAGACTATGGATCGTGAGATCCCACCGCATTACGATCGCTAGCGTGTAAACACCGAAAAATGCCTCGACACCTGCGTACCGAAAACTAAATGGCGCTTTGCAGTGACGACATTGACCGCCCAATATAAACCAAGAGAGCACGGGAATATTGTCGTACCAAGCGATCGATTTTCCGCATGATGGACAGGCTGAACCGGGGGAAACGACCGATCGCCCGAGTGGTACTCGAAAAGCGACGACATTAAGAAATGAACCCACACTTGCCCCCATGAAGAAGACAATGGTTGAGATCAGGACTTGCGCCCAGAGGATGTCGGGAAGCGATTCAATCAGGGGATAACTCCTGAGTCGTTGGGTCCAGCATCGGCAGTAGGCTCAGTTGGGTTAAGATTGATTTCGGGGAGTGGGGTGTCGGGTTTGAGTTGACTGTCGATCTTATCTTTGAGTTGTCGAACACGTCCCTTGGCAGCCAGCGCAGGTCGGTCCGAGATGGCTTTATTGAGATAGGCTTTAGCGAGGGCTGGTCCGGATCCATCGAGCAACGCATTCTCCGCGAGGTTGAGCCAAGCCATTGGGCGCTCAGGTGCCTTTTGCGCAACGTCTAACCAGATCGGGTGTGCCTTAGCCCGCTGTTGTGCTCGCCAAGCGAGGCGCTGTTTGGTTTCGACGCCCTCGGGGCTGGGTAAGTTTTGAATGATGAATGCTTTTTGCTCAATGAGACTGAGGTCCACTTGAAGGTTCGGCGGCAGTCCATTCAAGATTTTGATCGCCTCGTTGTGACGTCCCACCGAGGATAAAGATCGACTCAGATATTGGTAGCCATCGCGGTGACTTGGAGCGCAGCGAATCGCGTCGCGATATTTTTCGATCGTCGCATCAATGAGTCCGGCTTTAGCCAGGCTCTCTGCTTGTTTCATCAGGGTCTTTCGTCGAGCTTGAAGTTGTTCGTCGTCAGCGGTGAGACAACCCGTAATCACTTTTTGATATTCGACTTGGTCGCGCTGTGCTCGCTCGAGTGCTTCTGCGTAGAACGCCTCGTTGGGCAAAAGTTTTATCGCCTCTTCGAGATGTTTGATTGCTGAGGTGAATTCGTTGGCAAAGTGAGGGGTGACCGCTACCGAAAACAGCCAGTGTGCCTCAGCTTCTTGTTCGGCTGTTAGACCGGGTCCATCATCGAGCGATTCAAAAAGGTTATCTAAAATTTCGGCTGCTTTGAGGGCTGGGCGTAACTCGACTTGACCGTTGCGCATCGATCGAGGATCGCTGCCTAAAAATAGGGTCGCTCGGGCGTAGCCTAAACGACTTTGAGGCGCCGCGTCATGACGCCCGCGCTGGGTTTTCCAGAACACTTGCCCGTCTTGAAAGATACGCACCTGGTCAGCACCGGCAGCGAAGAAGAAGCCGCTGGTTAGAAGTAGCGCCATACTGGTTTGTATGATCGCAGCGACTAAATTGTCCTCGGTCAAGGCGCGTTGAACCAGAGGTCCTACGGCGCTGCCGATGAGGATGGCTAGACCAATTACCAAGGGTAGCGCGTAGGCTGGGTCGGCATGGACGGGACTTATCGTTGGCATGAGGCCGGTGGTGAGCGGTGCGATCACCGCGAGCGGCAGAAAACGTCGCATCGGCTCGGCGAGCAGATGGCCAAAGCGCTCAAGCAGTGCCACAGCGCCTGTAAAAACAAAGAACAGGACCGTCAGCAGACCAGAAGCACCGGCGAGGTCAAGTCGTGCGGCAGCGATCTCCGGAGCCCAAGGTAGGAATTCTCCGATGCGCCATCCTGAGAAAAGGTTGATCCATGTTTGTCCGGCTAACGCAAGCAGGTGCGCAGCGTCCATGGGCGTAAGTGCTAGCCAACTCACAAACGATAGAACAAATGCCGCAAGATAGATGGGTTTGAGTAGCTCAGGTCTCTGGTCATCTTTTTGCATGAGCCACGCCAGCGGCCAAGCGCACACGCCAATCGGGTGCGCAAGAGGCGCAAGGATCATGAACGCTAAACGGTTCGTGAAAGGAGCATTAGCCCAACGAGTAGCCACGGCTACCAAAGCGATCAAGGCAATCGCTAAGCCCGTGTTATCAAGTTTCATGACCGCGGCGATCGCTGCAGGGTGGGTGATGAGAATGGCGCCCGCTAATCCAGCCCCGGCGGGGTGAACGCCTGAACGACTCAAGCCAGCAACGAGCATCGCCGTTGCCAAGCCCAGCCCTATGAGCCCTGCGAGTCTCAGACTCGTCGGATTAAGATAGGCAAGTGTATCGAGTAGGTTTTGAACGATGGCACCGAGTGGTTGCTTCCAGCTGATCCCTTGGGCTGCGATCTGATCGATACCGAGTACAAAGCTATAAGCCTGCTCCCCAAAGAATGCAGGCGCATAGAGCATCAGGCCGAGAAGTAAGGGCAGGGCGATAGCGAGCGAGTTTGGACGATAGGTATTCATGTGCTGATCATTCGGCCCTTTTGCAGTTTTTTTTACCCTGACCAAAGTTCTGTCTAAAAGGATAGGTGACACGGGGCGACTATGTCATGGTCATCGCTCAGCTTAGAGGTGCCAATTCTGGTCAGTCTCCCGTGTGATGTGATCAGTAGAGAGACTCAAGTCTATGATTTTACAAGGGTTGGACAAGTTGGCACGCCATTTGCTCTACATTAGCCCGTACACTGAAGCGATGTCCGCTGTGGGCATCGAGGACTCACACCGGACTGTTTACAAGGTCCATGAAAGGAAGGAAGCCTAACATGAAGATTAAAAAGGGCTTTACTTTGATCGAGCTGATGATCGTGGTTGCGATTATTGGTATTTTGGCGATGATCGCCATCCCGAACTTCATCAAGTTCCAATGTCGCGCCAAGCAGTCAGAGGCTAAGAGCAACTTGAAGGCTCTTTTCCAGGCTCAAAAGTCGTACTTTGCTGAGTATGATGAGTACAAAGATCTGAACGCCATTGGGTTCGATCCTGAGCCGGGTAACCGCTATACCTATTGCAACACCCCGACGGATTGTCGTCCGTGTGAGCAGGGTCCCTCGTCGAACTCGGGTTTCCCGCGAGCCATGTGTAATGGCGTGGGCACGACTCAGAACAGCTGTGATACACAGCCGGGTCATACACGAGAGGAAGCGGCGAACGACATGTTCACCAGCTGTGCAACGGGTAATATCGATAATAACGAAGATGTCGATTCCTGGCGCATGACGGACGCAAATGCGTTAGTCAACGACGATAACGACTGCGTCTAATCGTCCCGATCGGTCGGCGTAGGTGATCCTCGAGCGCCTATGCCGGTGTCGAGCAACCCCCTGGCATTGCTGGGGGGTTTGCTTTTTTTGCCGAAGCTAGCGACTGCCTCTTTATGTTCTATCGTCATGCCCCCGTCTTGTTAATCGTTGCACTGATCATCAGTGTGCTCAGTTCGCGGTTGAGTCCTGAGCTTGAAATAGCTGTGACGGGGGTCGTTTGGTTGGTCTGTGCGTTCTGTGTTTTACGTCTAAAGCACGCGATTGAACCCTTACAGCTAACACTCGCTGGCTTATCGGCGACGGCAATCGCCCTGGTGTGGTGGGTGGACGCCTATGGGGTCATTGATCCAGCCAGCGCATGGATTTGGGTCTTGGGTTGGGGACCGCCAACTATCGCCGGATTTGTTATCGCAAGGAGTGCGAACCACCGCGCCTTTGTGATGCGAAGCTTGGCTTGGATCGGTGCAGCTTTAGGGGCGACTCATCTGATGGCTTGGATGAACAGCTCTGAACGTGTGGCTGTCCTGTTTACTAACCCTAATATTAGTGCCGCGGTCATGGTGGGCTTGCTACCATGCGTTCTAAGTCTAGTGACGACCAAGCAGCGTTTGCTCTCAGCCATTCTTTGTCTCGGTGGTGTGGCAGCGACCGGCTCTCGAGGGGGTATGCTTGCCGTTGCCGCTATGGTTGGTGTTTACCTTATTTTGTATCGGGGTGATCGTCGGATCTGGTTGAGCGCGCTGGTCGTTGCCTTGTTTTGTGTGCCTTTCGCTGTACAGCGACTCGGTCAACTCGGCGATGACCCTTATGCTTATGGCCGTTCGTTATGGTGGCGTTCGGCGTGGCAGGTTAATCAGAGTCATCCAGCAGGCGTGGGGACACGCCAATTTGGATGGTACGGTGTACGTCAGCGTTCTGAAGTACACGCGCCTGTCTATCGTTACTTACGTGGTGAAGCCGGCGAGTCCGCTCATAGCGAATGGTTGCAGTTGCTGGTGGATCATAGCCTTTTAGGACTCGGGCTTTTGTTGTTGTGTATCGGTACAACGTTAGCTCGGCCTCGCCTTAGACCAGAGCCGATAGCCCTCGTTGGTTTACTCGTTCATGCAGCGGTCGATGGAACATGGCAAAGCGCGACGGTTCGCATGCTTTTACTGGTTCATGCGATGGCGCTTTGGCGCTCAAGTTTTGTTTTTCCATGGCGTCTGCCGGCCAGCTTGTTTTGGGCACCTTTATCGGCATGGGTTCTTGCCGCCGCTCCTTTGGGCTATGCTCAGTTGTTAGAGCGTGGCGCACGACGAGATGATCGGTTAGCAGCGCGCCAAGGTACTGTGAATTCGTCAAGCCGAGAGCGACTGAAATCTGCAGCGGTTATTAATCGACTGGATCCTGACCCTTTGGCTGCCTTGGCTCAGATCGATGCGCGCACCCAACGCTGGGAATCCGCCTTTGCTTCGATAGAACAAGCGATCGAGCGCGCACCAGCGCGCCCCCAGCTTAGACGGCTCGCGTTGGCGTTGTACGCGAGAGCGATGGCTCTTGGTGCCGGCAACACGGCGACTGCGGTGCGCCGTCTTGAGCATGCCCAGGTTTTGATTCAACTTGAGCCGATGCACGCTGTGGATCGCTTTGCCTTTGCACAAGCAGCTCTTGGATTAGGGTATGCTCAAATCGCCAGATCGGCACTTGAGACCGCATTGAACCTTGAGCCCAATTATCGTGTCGTGCACTTAGCTTTAGCAGGGATGAATCCACTACAGGCTCAAGCGCATTTGGCGGACGCAGCAGCTATTCGTCAGCGTATGCTCAAGCGATATTGCGCGCAGAGGCAAAGCAGGTGCAAAAACCACATACGAAAAGTGATGACTCGACTGGAGATCAAAATGCTGGGCGATTTAGTGGACGCCAAAGACCAATTGCCTGTCGTTGAGCGCTTTGCTTCATGGCCGAGACCGCCGCTCGCTCCGTGGCCGGGCAGGATAAGATGATCAAGAATCGCTCTTGGATCATTTGGTTAGCACTTTTTGTGCCCTGTACCTTGTGGGCGCATGCCGATCTTGATCAGCGAGAGGCGCTTCGCGCGCAGCAGCAGCCTTGGCCCGAACCGCCACCTGAGTTGGCGCTCAAAGTCAGTGCGCTCGGGTTTCGGCATTTTGCAGCCGATATGATGTGGTTGGCTTCGATTCAGTACTTCGGTGCAGAGCGGAATCTAAGCGACGGTCATTTTCGTTTATTGGTTCCATTTTTAGAGCGTGTGGTCGCCTTGGATCCTTTGTTTGAATATGCTTATCGGTTTGGTGGAGTCGCAGCTGTTGGTCCCAAGGGCGAGAATGTTGACCAGGCGAATCGCTTGCTAGAAAAGGGGCATCTTGCTCGACCTGAGGTCTGGAAAATACCCTATATTCGAGCCTCGAACTGTTTACAGCACACCGGAGATCAGAAGTGTATGGCGGAAGGGTTTACGGCTGCTGCTGGGCTTCCCGAGAGTCCTGCTTGGCTTGGTTTGCTTGCGAGCCGTCATCTCAAGGCGGAAGCGCGTGACAGCGAAGCGTTTGAGTTGCTTGCTCGGTTGGTTGAAAATACTGATGATCCGATGCTTAAACTTCGAGTAGAGGAGCGCCTCGGTACGCTCCAGACCGAGCTGGATTTGAAGACATTGAATCAAGCCTTAGCTCGCTATCGCCTGCGGCTAGACGACGCCAATGCCTGTCCGAATGAACTGAGTGAGCTGATGGATAATCGGCTCACTCAAGTCCCCCGTAGCCCGACCGGTGCCCCTTATGAACTAGGTGAAGAGTGCAAATTTGGACCACCAGGTTTTGCGGAGAGGTTGAAATGAGTATCATTGAGATTGAGGGACTAAAAAAGGTCTATCGATCGCCTTTTTTGCGGCGTGAGGTCGTGGGGCTTGAACATCTCGACCTATCCGTTGAAGCGAATGAGATCTTTGGATTTTTGGGACCCAATGGAGCGGGCAAGAGCACGACGCTGAAAATTCTTACCGGGATCATTCAGGCGACCGCTGGTTCAGCAAAAATCGCAGGACAAGAGGTTGGGTCTCCTCATGCTCGCCGCATGCTGGGGTTCATGCCTGAGTTCCCAACCTTTCATGATTTTTTGCGCGCCGAGGAGTTTTTGACCTTTTATGGTGAGCTTTCCGGTATGCCACGCGACCGCTTACCCGATCGGATTGATGAAGTTCTTAATCTGGTTGGCTTGCCCGGGGTTCAAGATCGACCATTGCGCGGTTTTTCTAAGGGTATGTTGCAGCGTATCGGACTCGCACAAGCGGTCTTGCATGACCCCGAGTTGGTGATCCTTGATGAGCCGATGTCGGGGTTAGACCCTGTAGGTCGACGTGATGTGCGTCGATTGATGGAGGGGCTCAAAGCGCAAGGTAAGACCGTCTTGTTTAGCTCTCATGTGCTCAATGATGTTGAGGAAGTTTCCGATCGAATTACTGTAGTCCAGCAGGGACGTAATGTCCTTTCGGGCACCATTGAGTCGCTCTTGTCGGGGCAGCGTTTTGAGTTGGTTGTGCGAGAGCAGCCGACCTCAGGCTCGTGGATCAAAACCGCTGAAGGTTTCCATTGTTATTGTGACGATGAGGAAGCTGCTCAAGTCGTTTTGCAACAACTCGCTCAGGCTCAGATCAGTGTCTTGCGTTGTCAGCGTGAACGGCGAAGTCTCGAAGCGTTGTTCTTTGATGACTTTGGGGTAGGAGCGAAATCATGATGCGTCCGATTCTTGCGATCGCTCAACTGACGGTACGTGAAGCACTTCGCAAGCGTGTTTTTGTGAACTTAGCGGTCTTTGCAGCTCTGATGGTGGGCGTGAGTTTATTGATGACCGGTCTGACGATCGGTCAGCATCAACGCGTCATTCACACCGTGAGTTTTACGGTGTTGGCGGTGGTCGGTAATCTGCTGGCTGTCTTTTTAGGTGCTGGATTGATCGCTCATGAGGTCGAGCGTCGCACATTGTACACCATTGTGAGTCGTCCGATTCGACGATGGGTCTTCGTGGTTGGGCGATATCTTGGGCTTGCGGCCGTTCTTGCCATCAATACGATTGTTGGAGGGTTGTTGGTCAAAGTGGTCCTTATGGTGAGTAATTGGCCTGCCTTTGACCACTTTGTTGTTAGTTTGGCGCTCATTTACGTTGAAATGCTCGTCGTTTTATCGATTTCTGTCTTGTTTTCTTCATTTTCGACGCCCACGTTGTCAGCAACCTTCGGTTTTTGTTTTTGGGTGATTGGGCGTTTGAGTGTTGAACTTCAAGATTTGGCGGTTTTGGCGAAGAATGACGGTTTAGCAACGGCGATGAAGGTGTCGTACACCATCTTGCCGAACCTAGGTCGTCTCGATCCCATGAATCTCTTGGTTCATAATCGACCGCCCGATGGTACGCACGTTGCTATGCTCTTTCTTTATGCGTTTCTGTATATCGGTATTATGCTCAGCGCCGCCTGTTGGACCTTTGAGCGCCGAGATTTGAAATGACTCAAGCTGTAGATTTGACCGTCAGTATTGTCAGTTATCACGTCGCTGATGAACTGCGTGACTGTTTGGCGTCCGCATTAACTGCAGCGCCGCGCCATCAGATCGAGATTATCGTAGTTGATAACGCAAGTGGTCCGCCCACCCAAAAGGTTTTGGATGATTACGAACAGCATGAGTGGGTGCGAGTAATCCGCAACGACGATAATCGGGGGTTTGCGGCAGCTAATAACCAAGCCTTGCGCCAGGCTAAAGGGCGCTATTTTATGCTCTTGAATCCGGACTGTCGCGTGCTTGAGGATGCGTTGAGTGTTTTGATTGAAGCGATGGATGCTGACCCGCAACTGGGCGCATGTGCGCCGCAATTGCTTGACGAAGCCGGTGAAGTCAGTCCCTCATGTCGGCAGCTACCAACACTTGAATCCGCCTTTTGGCATTTGAGTTACTTGGACAAGTTGTTGCCTACTGCGCCGCGCATTGGTGATTATATGATGCATGATTTTGATCACCAGTCGGATCGTGATGTTGATCAACCGCAGGGCGCAGCGTTGCTGTTTGATCGGACGATTTTGCATCGGATCGGCGAGCTTGATGAACGCTTCTTTTTATATTTTGAAGAGGTCGACTGGTGTCGTCGAGTATTAGCGACCGGTCGTCGTATTCGATTTTTGACCCGTGCTAGGGTCCAGCATTTAGCCGGCCGAAGTGCTGATCAGGTGTGGGGACGAGCGATTCATCACTTTTTTGAATCCATGATTCGTTATTACCGCAAAGCCTACGGCCCCTGGTCGGCGAATGCAGTTAAGACCATGGTCGTTGGCGGTGCAGCGCTGAGAATGGGTGCCTGGACCTTGCTCGGAAAGCGATTAGGATTAACCAGAGAAATACGCCAAAATCGGAATCAAGCATTTCGAAAAATCCTCAGTGACCTCAAGGACTTT
>CACGMS010000059.1 GCA_902574205.1 uncultured Candidatus Hydrogenedens sp.
CCTTGCGCCGTGATCATTCGTGGGCTCGAGACGCTGCTGTAGTTCGCTACGCTGCGCCACAAGGCACTGGCGATGGAAGCAGCGCAGAACAAGCAGGTAGCTTATCAGAACTCATCAATGCAGCCGGCGCTGAATCGACAGCGATCATTTTAGCACAAGGCACCTACGCCTTCAGCGAGCCGCTCGCCTTAGGCGTGCGCGGACCACTGAGCTTGATTGGCGCCTGTGCGCAGTTAACCACCATTGAGTTGGCAGCCCCGATGACCGCTGGAGCGGGCAGTAGCGTACAAATCTATGGCTTGGGTGTGCGCGGACCGCTCAGCGCCGAAGAAGGCGCCAACGCTTCGGCCATCAAACTCGACGGTGTAAGCGCCTTCACGCTCATGCAAAGCACCGTCACCGCAGCAGCAGGTCATGGCATCAGTGCCGCCGCAACAGGCAGCGAGGGTGTGCTCATCTCTGGTGTGACTTTTAATGCCGTACACAAGACGGCGTTGAGTGCCACCGAAGCTTTAGGCTCATGGACCGTCACCGGTAACTTATCCAAGGGACCCATCGGCGAGCACGGCATCGCCTTTAGCGGCGGCGATGCAACGGTCAGCATCGGTCAAAACCAATTCGAATCGATTAACGGCGATGCCATGAGAGCATCGAACGCGCTCGGCTCATGGACCGTCACAGGTAACTTATCCAAGGGACCCATCGGCGGGGATGGAATCAGTATAGCTGGGGGTCATGCAGATGCATCGGTCACGATCAGCACCAACGAATTTGAGCAGATCGATGGCAACGGGATTAGCGCCCAAGATGCTCTGGGGAGTTGGACCGTCACAGGCAACCTGTCACGCGGTCCGATCGGCGGACACGCCATGCACTTTCACAACCAAAGCGGCACCATTTCACTCAACAACAACTCGATCAAAGGCTCAGCACGCGGTGTGCTGGTCAATAGTGGCTCAGCCAACTGGACGATCACCAACAACAGCGTGCTGGGTACGGGACCCAGTCAAGGTCCGAGCGGCGGTTTCGAATTCGTTGGACTAACCGCAGAAGGCAGTCTCAACTGCACCGGCAACACGCTCAACCATGTCGGCGGCTTAGCCATGAGCTTTATGGATTGCAAAGCTGTAGCCACCGTCGCCAACAACATCATGATCAACTCTTGGGGCGATCAAGGCGGACAACTCCTCTCAACCCAAGGCATGGGCTTAGTCGTTGTGGATAGCTCAGGGCTAACCATCGATGGGAACACTGTTCAGGACAACGCCTATGCAGGTATCGTCGTCGACTTGAAATGGTGGGACACCGACGAAAATGGTGCAGCGCAGGTTAGTGTTCGCAACAATACTGTCCGTGGACATGGCCCGGGTAACTCGCGCAATATTCGCCGACAGTTCATCCCAGCTGGATCAGAGGTGACCGTCGAGGACAATATTGTGCCGCCCAATACGGGGCCGCCAGGTGGCCCCGGCGGCAGCTCTCCGGTAGGTATTGATCGCGGGGACGAGCCAGCGCCGCCACGCTGCGGTGATGGCACTAATGATCCCGGTGAAGATTGCGATTTCAATGATCCGACTGCGCCTCTTAACTGCACGGAGCGTTGCACAACTTCGACCGGCTATCGCCATCTCGCTAGCGGTCAACGCTCGATCTGTGCAACCCGCTACACCGGGCAAGTCGAGTGTGTCGGTTTAGCTCTAGGGATTTTAGATGACCCGCATATCCATAGAGATTTGACGCCACGTCATCAAGGCGAGTTCCTGCACACAGCGCTCGGGTGGAGCCACGGTTGTGGATTGACACCTCAGGGAACCATCCAATGTTGGGGTTATGCGCAAGCAGGTCAGATCCCCGGCTTTGTCCAATCACAATCCGCCCCGGTTGATATCACCTTCCAAGGCGCCAACCTGGAAACGAACCCTTTTGTATCCGTCCATGCCGCTCACAACCACAGCTGCGCTCGGCAAGAACAAGGACAAGTCTGGTGTTGGGGAAGAAGCGATACGGGCGCTCTTGGTCTCGGTGAACTTGGAATTAGTTCGGACACACTACCTCAATTACTGCGCAAACCGAGCAATCTAGATCAATACAACGAACAAGATCCGGTTTTGCTCACTACTGGGTTTTGGACTGGGCCTAACTTCAGCTGCGCGAGCTATGCTCCGACAGTGCCCGAACAAGAAAACATTGTTTTGAATGGCGGGCAACCAGCGGCTAACACCGAACAGTACTTTTGCTGGGGCTCAGACGATAATTCTGGCGGACTGCTTCAAGGCTCTAATGGTGCTCAGCCAAGAACTCAAATTGAGCTTCTCAAACCTGTTTATGACTCATGGGATCCGCTTAGTGTCGGCGGTGCACTGGTAATCGGTAAGACCCATGCCTGCGCTACCGACGCCGAGGGTGCGGTATGGTGCTGGGGTTTCAATCCGGTAGATGCTCGTCGTGGAAATATTCGTCGTGGGCGCTATCAAAACACGGCAGGAACTGCTCCTCAGCGTGTCGATTCAATCGGTCACATGCCGGCAATCAGGGAGTTGGTCATGGTCGGAGGGCACGACACTCGCAACAACGTGGTCACCTGTGGACTCACCGGTAATGGCGAATTGTGGTGTTGGGGGGAAAGCAGCGCTCATCTGTTGCCCGACGCAGTGGAGTATCCTGTAGCCAGACCACTTCGCTTCGATGGACTTGGCCGACTGCGTGGGCTCGCCATGTGGCATGGATACGCCTGCGCTATTCGCCAAGATGACGGGATCACCTGCTGGGGTGCTGATCAGATCAACAGGACCATTCAAAACGATACCGATATGCCGACACGGGCTCAGCCTGTTCGAGCCGTTCGTTTATCTAATGCGCTCGCTAACCAAAATCTCGTGTTTACTGAGGTGAGCATAAAAAATGGTTTTGGGGTCGCGCAAATGGGCAACCAGGCCTACTGGTGGGGTGATACGCCGGCTGGAATCGAACCCAGACTCGTTCCGATCAACACCAACCCTGATCTTACAAACATCACGGACGTTGCGCTCACCGATGAAGCGATTTGCTGGTCCGATAACGCTGGGGTCCGCTGCTTTGGTGAACCGGGTTACAACGGCAGCTTGATCGGGCAAGGCGCACCGTACGCTAGCGCTCAAGTTCGCTGTGGTGACGACCACTGTTGCTCGTTTCAAATCGACGACAGACAAGTCATGTGCTGGGGAGTCTCTCGCGATTTTGAGGCGGGGCTCCGGAATACGACGGTGACTACGCCCGAGCCATTTGCAATGCAAAGCCCAATCATAGACGTAGCACTGGGTAACCACCACAGCTGCGCGCTCGCAAGGGATCGATTGACTTGGTGCTGGGGTATTGGTGCTGACGGTGTTTTTGCTACCCTAAACGGCTCAATTAATGGAACCGCTACACCCGAGCGTTCTCAACCGGGGTTCAGCGTCACCACCTTAATCGTCGCAGCACCGTTTCATAACTGCGGTCTCTCAGGATCACATCCTGGAGTGATTTGCTGGGGACGCGGCTCAAACAATTTAGCTATGGGTACCAGCCAAGTTGTTCCTGTCCCTCTCGGTCCCCTTCCAAGCTCAGATGATGTCGATGATAGATCAGAAACGACGCTGCATTCAGGCTATAATTTCGTAGCAACTTCGGCGCTCAATACCTGTTACGATACCGACGCAGGGCGTCTCGCTTGTAACGGCGATAACACCTACGGTGTACGAGCGCCCGATCTCAACGTTGAACACGCAGAAGCTACCGCTCGTTTAATACCGAACGTTACGGGCGTAGCAAAAGCTAGCGTCCACAGCGGCACCGCCTGCGCCATCGCCAACGAAGGTCTTGTTTGCTGGGGCAACAACGCCAACTACCGAACAGGCTGGACGCCGCCTGTGGTTCAAATCGATCCGCCCCCTATCGAGGAATAGACCACTTGCGCTTGCCTTTGCGCGTACTTAGCTTAGAGACGATACACGACCAAACGAAGGAGCCGCCCGATGGCCGCTGCAAACGTAAAAGAATTTTCCGACGAAGCCTTTGACACCGACGTGATCAATTCGGACAGCGTCGTTCTCGTTGATTTTTGGGCCGAGTGGTGCGGACCTTGTCGCGCTATCGCCCCGGTCATTGACCAGCTCGCAAGTGAGTACGAGGGGCGCGCCGTGATCGGTAAGCTCAATGTCGATCACAACCCTGGCGTTCCTGGCAACTACGGCATCCGCGGCATCCCCACCTTGCTCGTTTTTAAAGGCGGTGAAGTGGTCGGTCAGTTAGTCGGCGCACAGAGCAAAGCCAAAATCGCCGAACAACTCGATAAGGCGCTTGAGAGCTAGTCGCCTCGTAGCGCCTTAAAGCGCTGCTCAACGGACTCAATATGCTGCACGGACCGGCACGCCCAAGCGAGCGCAAGATCGTGACGTTCGTCTGCGCTTAGCTGCCAAGGCAAGCCGCTTGCACGCAACTTAGGTAACAGCTCGTACAGACACAAAGCGACCGAGACCGAGACGTTGTAACTCTCGGCAAACCCAGCCATGGGGATGCGCAAATGCACATCGGCGGCCTCGAGCAGTTCATCCGATAAGCCTGGCTTTTCCTCGCCAAACAAAAGCGCCGTAGGTTGATCGACCACCAATTCTTCTAACGAGACACCGTCAGCGTGAGGACTCGTCGCAACCAAGCGATAACCCTGATCCTTGAGGTGCTTGACCGCCGTGCGGTTGCTCGCTTCGCCCTCATGGCGACGCACGCTCAGCCAATACGACGAACCCATAGCAATACCACGCTCATGCTTCAGGTCATCATTGCGGGTGATCAGGTGAACATCTTGAACGCCCATGGCTTCGCAGCTGCGCATCACCGCCGAGGCATTTTGCAGTTGATACAAATTATCCATTACGACGGTGAGGTAGCGCGTGCGCTGATCCAGCACGGCATTAAAGCGCGCCCAGCGCGCCTCACTCAACCAATGCTCAGCTAAATGGGCTAAAAAATCAGCCTCATACTGACTCATGTGTAGCTACGTCCCGCCACTCCGGACGCACGTGTGGAGCGAGCTTGAATCATGAGCCCCACCGCAAAGCACAAACTCACCAGACTCGAACCGCCTTTAGAAAAGAAAGGTAAGGTCATACCCACCACCGGCATAATGCCCGTGACCATACCCACGTTCACAACGATCTGAAACACGATCAAGGTCGCAATACCGTAGCCACTTAATTCGAGAAAGCGGTCGGGTGTGTGGCGCGCACCGTCAATGATTAAAAGCACTAAAATAAAGAGTAAAAATAGAGCGAGCATGGAGCCCATCAAGCCCCACTCTTCGGCCAAAACCGCAAAGATAAAATCGGTGTGGTGCTCGGGCAGACGCGCCGTTTGCGCCTGCGCACCCGCGCCCAAACCGCGCCCAAAAATACCACCATTGGCAATGGCGTTGATGCTTTGAATGGTGTGGTAACCGGTGCGTTGAGCATCTGCCTCAGGGTTCAAAACGCCCAAAATACGAGCCTTTTGATAGTCGAGTAAAAGATAATTCCACGAAAACCATCCACCCAAGAACGGCAAGGGTGAGACCGCCGCCAAGGCTCGCTTAGGCGGCATTTGAATACCGGCGCCCCAAAACACACCTAATCCGCAAACAAGCACGACCAAACTGGTGCCCAAGTCCGGCTCGATATTGATCAACACCATAGGCACTAAAATGAGATCAAGCGGCGCAACAAAGCGCCCACGCCAGCCGTGACGAACAATCTCCGAGGCGCTCATAACGAACCAAACCAAGGCTAAAATCGCCACCGGGAAATAACCTTGACCCAACCGCTCACCGCCCAAAATCAATAAGGCGAGTAACGCCAAAGGGCGAGAGGGGTTGAGCGGTCCAAGGAGCTCAGAGATGCTCCATGGTTCATCGCCGCGCCGAGACCGACTCATGGTGTGAGCAAGCAAGAAAATCACCCCAAGCTTGGCGAACTCAGAAGGTTGAATCCGCAGACTACCAAAGCTTAGCCAGCGTTTTGCGCCGTTAACTTTGGTGCCCATCACAAGAACCATCACCAATAAGATCACCACGGCGACCCAAACGAGCGGTGAGAGACGATCAACAATTTTTGAGGGAATATAAATTGCGAGCAATAAAGCAACCGTCGCGACACCAAGCCAGGTCACCTGCGCATCAAAAGCCGAAGGGCGATGCTGCGTCGCCGACTGCAGATTAACCATCGCTAAGGCTAAAATACCGACCAAGGTGGCGAGCAGGAGGCGATCGAGTTTGAGATTCATCCTTCGTCCTCCGGAACCAAGACCGAAGCCATGATCTCAAAGGCGATGGGCGCTGCGGCTCGACCGCCGCTGCCCCCATGCTCAACCAAAACCGCAACCGCAACCACTGGGTCTTCCGCTGGCGCGTAACCAGCAAACCAAGCATGATCACGCCCTTCATAGGCAACCTCGGCAACGGGTCGACCTTCTTTATCGCGCTTCAACGCCCGCACCTGAGCGGTTCCTGTCTTCCCGGAAACCGTGAGCCCTGCCTCTTTCAAGCGCGCTGCGCCGGCGCCTTCTTTAGCGTTATAAAATGCGCTATACGCTGTGCCTTTTGGATCATTCACTACCTGCAACAACCCCTCACGGACCAAATCAAGATGCTCTCGCTTAAAGTTCAAAAGGGGAGGATTCTCATCGGTATAACTCTCAACCTCACGCGTGTCATGTGCCACCACGCGACGCACAATGCGCGGCTCGATGCGGCGTCCCGAAGCGATACGCGCATACGCAAGCGCCAGCTGATAAGGCGTTACGGTCACAAAGCCTTGTCCGATGCTGGCGTTCACGGCATCACCCAAAGTACACGACAGGCGACGCTTTCGACCTCGCTCATCGATCCAATACTTCCGTTCTCGACAATACGAGTCTACCGGTAAGACACCGGAAACTTCCGGTCCTATGCTCAAACCAGCGGTCTCACCAAAGCCGAGCTCAGTAGCAGCCGCTAAAATCGGATCCATGCCGATACGCTCGGCCAACTTATAAAAGTAGACGTTGCAACTGTGTCGAATAGCGCCCACCAAATCGAGCGAGCCGTGCCCCTGACGCTTCCAGCAAGCCCAAGTGGTTTTCGCCAGCTCGTACTTACCTGGACAATAACGCCAGGTCTCATTGCCAATCGCTCCGATGGTCAAACCGGCGAGCGAGGTCACCACCTTAAAAGTCGATGCAGGGGCATAATGTTCGGCGAGCACGCGATTCACTAAGGGTTTATCTTTGTGATAGGTTATCGCTCGATTGTACGCGCCATGACGAATTCGATTCGGATCAGGCCGCGGAAAACTCGCTAACGATAGGACCTCACCATTGCGCGTATCAATCACCACAACGGCACCTCGGCGATGCTTAAAGAGTTCTTCAATACGGCGCTGCAATTGCATGTCGATGGTCACTTCCACATCGTGACCTTTGACCGGATCAATCCAAGGGCGATCACCGAGTAATTCATCAACCCAGTGCCCGCGCATAGTGGCACCGCGAGAGTTGCGAATCACGAAACGCGCCCCATCAACACCGCGCAGCATGCTCTCCATATGGCGCTCAATACCGACGCGACCCACCAGTTCGCCGCCGCGTAGCGCGCCACCATATTTTTTTAGCTCCTCTTCACTCACTTCGTTTAGATAGCCCAAAACGTGGTAGGCCAATCGACCATAACGATAGGCTCGGCGCATGCCCTCACGAAGCAACAAACCGCGCATTTGACCCACGCTCAACTCGGCTCCAATGCGATGCCAAGCTGACTCGCTCAAATCGGTGACCAAAAGGCGCTCGCGATTACCCGCGCCTTCAATTGCTCGAGCAATTCCAGCGCGTCGGCGACTATCTAAGTTCAAATAGCGCGCTAATCGATAGGCAATCCCTTCCGAACTTGGGAAGAGACGAGGATTGAGCAACAAGCGGTCACCAGCGACGGTCACACCGGGAAGAACAGGCTTCTTTTTCGTGGTTGCCTTGAGCGGAATGACGACTGGGGTCTCTTTGCCAGCAAGCGCAGCGACGCCTAAAGCTCGTCGCGCCTCATCGAGTTCACTCATGTTCAAACCAAAGCGACGCGCCAACTGCGAAAACCGCGGTCCCGTCATCAGAACTCGTCGTCCATCAACCCATAAGTCGATCGATGGTCTCGAATCGACAATCACCTCGCCGGTTCGATCGAGAATACGACCGCGCTGGTGCGGAATGGGCTCTTCTGAAATCACCTGTTCATTAATCGCAGCGCGGGCTCGTTCATGAGCAAAGACCGACAAGTACCCCACACGCATCACCAACAAACCAAAAACACCGGCGACGCTGAGTATAAAGAGTGTGGCGCGAAATCGGCGGCCTTGGTTGTTCATGCCATTTGCCCCCATAAATCGCGTCGAGCACCGTGCAACCAAGTAATGATCGGATCACTTAATACAAAAGCGGTAACCACATAAAACAAGGTCTGTAATCCACCCGGAATTCCCGTTGACCCCTGTGTCGCAAAGCCAAAAGTTACCGAACAGATCATACCGGGAATAATAATCATGGCGAGCGCAACCGCTCGCTCGAGCAGACCCGGCCGAGCGGTATGTAAAACCAAGTGGCAAGCAATCAACCCTAAGGTTCCACCCAAAGCCCAGGCACCGACGGGAAGACCCATCACCCACTCACCGGCAGCCAACATCAACGACCCGCTCAACAACGAAACACCGAGTCGCAACTCAAATGCACACGCCACACAAGCGCCCAAACTCAAACCCACCAACGGCGCAAAGCCCAAACTGCGCTCAATCGTTCCCCAAAGCAGGACCACGACAAACAAAAGAGCCATGCGTACCCATCTCATGGAACTTGTCCTAGGGGCAAAGGCTCGACGCGACGAAAAGTATCCTCCGGGCGTTCAGGGTCGACAGCGATCAGCATCGGTCCGACCTCTCGTGGCGGACGAATCGGTGTGATCCACACCAATAGGCGTCCAGTGGTCTCCTCGGTCTCAAGCAAACGGACATGGCCAATGGGAACCCCTTCAGGTAGCGGGCTTTCTAACGTCCGAGACAACAAGGGCTCACCCACAACGGGTGGATGTCCCGGATCAACACCCACAGCGACTAGACCGCCCGAGCCGTCGCCATTGATCATCCCCACAGCGCCACTGATCTCTCCGCGAAACCCGACCAACGACATCGGATCGGTGATCGGTAAGACTTCACAAGCGCCTTCGCTCACATTACGAACTCGACCGACCACACCACGATCATCAATCGCAAGATCGCCGACTTTCACTCGACTTTCATCGCCAGCGTCAACCGTCAAAATTGGCGCAACTTGACCGGCGCCGATGGCGATGACTCGACCTGCTGCCCACTCGTGGTGCTCGAAGCGCTTACGCAAGCCGACCAAGCTTTCCAAACGCTCGATGGCATCAAGTCGAGCTTTCAAAGTCATGTTTTCAAGACGTAAACGCCGATAATCCTGCCACAAATCAAAATAATCTTGTCGCGCCGTCACAAGGTTGCGACGTTCAGCCCACGCATCCGAAACCGTTGCGTTGATACCTGAAAGTGCCGTGAATACTGGCGCCGTGAGTTGTAAAACCAACCGGTCTAATGGCCCAGGGTCTTGGCGATCCGCGTGTGCCAAATAAACAACCGGCCAAAAGATCACGAGGACCAAAACAACAGCCCAACTTCGTAACTGCGTTGTGCCCAAACTCACTCCTAGCCTAACGCGTGTTATCGGCCCCTTTGATCTTAGGCTTTACAACAATCGCTCAGCAATCAGCCGCTCGGCATGTTCGCGTACGTCCAAAACGACTCCGGCATCCTGTAACATCCCGCGCAAACCAGAAACCATACGCAAATACAAAAGGTCTTCTGCAGCGGGTGTGAACCTTAAAAACTCTGGATGTCTAAGCATAAACCCCTGAAATTCATTACGAAAAACCCATGCCCCCCAATCAAACGGTCCCTTCTCGACGAAGGGTGCTAACGCTATTCGATTAAACTCGAGTAAAGCGTCGGGACTCATTACCACTTCGCCGCGAGCAAACCCGAGATCAATATAAATCTGAGTCATCCACCCACCATCGTTAGCCCACATCGCTTGCAATAACTGCAAATAAAGATCGGTGCGTTCAGCCTCTACCGGTCGCGCACAGCCAAAATCCAAAACGCCAAGTTCACCGCTGTTGAGGTAGAGAAAGTTGCCCGGATGTGGATCACCATAAACCCACTGATGATGATGAAAGGTTTGAGCGAAGAAATCGACGAAGCGCCCACCTAAGTTGTTGCGCTCGTCTTGGTCGAGAGTCGACCACGCATCCTTGAGCAGCAGCCCCTCAAGGCGATCCATGACCAACAAATCGGTACGACACAATGCCCGCACCGGAGCCGGAACCACGACCCCATCAATCGACTCGACAAACCGACCAAAAATGTCCTGGTGCTCGGCTTCTCGAAGATAATCCGCCTCAACCTCAAAGGCTTGACCGATTTCCTCGATGTATTCATCAACTCGATCTTTGAGCCCCGGTAACGGTGTAAGCTTGAGCAAAGTCTTTAGATTCGACATGTCCGAGCGAATAGTGCCCGCAATCCCGGGATATTGAACCTTCACTGCCACTCGACGTCCATCGTGCAAGGTGGCACCATGAACTTGACCTAGACTCGCGGCGCCGAGCACCTGCTCTTCAAATTCCAAAAATACGGCATCGAGCGGTTGACCGAGTCGCTCTTCAACCAATCGAGCCACTTGAGTAAAAGGCATCGGTGGCGCTTGGCGCTGCAGCACTGATAAGGCTTTACGCATCTCAGGTGGAAGCACTTCATTATCGACACTGAGCATCTGGCCAAGTTTCATAGCCGCGCCTTTGAGCTCACCCATCGTCTCAGCCAAGCGAGCACCTGCAGCCGATAATCGATCGGCTTGCGCCTGGTGTCGCTCTTCCGCCTGGCGAACAGCATCGACCACTCGATCGCCGAGGTAACGGCTTGAGGCCCCTAAAAATGCTGCGCCTAATTTCCCAAAGCGCGCCAAACGGCCTGTTCGAAACTCATCGCCCGACAACGTGCTGCTCCTTGCGCTTTCTTGAGATACACTGGAATTGATCACAAGCCATAACCGTCACGAGGAAAATCCTATTCTCACATCTGTTCTCTTTCTTAGCGTTGTTCATAGCGCACCCTTGCGAGACTGCTCGGCGCAACGCCCCTGCTACATTACCGCATACAAGGACGCTGAACCCGGAAGAGGTCAGATTTTAGACTGGTTTTGTCGAGACCATACCTACGAAGGCCATAAGGGAACCGACTTTGGCATTGGCGGTTTTGATGAAATGGATCGCGGGCGCCCGGTCTTCGCGACCGCTCAAGGTACAGTCATCCAAACAGCAGATGGATTTGATGATCGATGCACCTCAGGCCGTTGTGAGGGGGCTGGCGGCTTAGGCAACCATGTCATTATCGATCACGG
>CACGMS010000060.1 GCA_902574205.1 uncultured Candidatus Hydrogenedens sp.
GGTCGCATGATCGATTCATAGCGAGTTGGAAAGCTGATACGGTCAATATGCCAGATAGACCCGGGATGGACGCGATTTATTTTTGCCTTGAGTGGGAGCGGTTTTCCCGCACTGTTGAGCGCAAGATAGCGAGCGCCGATGCGATGAGCACTGACCAGATCTCGCGTGGGGTCATCAAAGAATTCGGCGCGGTGAAGCGCACATTGGGCGTAGACTTTATGACCAAGAAGCTTGCCTTCAAGCCGAACTTGTAGATCAGGCTTTGCCCCTTCGAGGGTAGCGCAAGACGCAAAGACGAGTGATAAGGCAATAGCTCTCATAAGGTCTTCCTAGGCCGGAGCCGGGCCGACAGCAAGCCCTGAAAGGACGTCGATGAGCGTGGTCTTTGAGAAGTGGGAAGGCTTGGGGAATCACTTTGTGGTGCTCGAGTCGTTGCCTGAGGACAGCACCATCCAAGAGCTCTGCGATCCTCAGCGTGGAATTGGCGCTGATGGGGTGTTGGTCCTGAATCGCTTCGAGCCGAGTATGACGATTTACAACGCAGACGGTTCACGCGCGGCGATGTGCGGCAATGGCTTACGCTGCGCGGCGCGTTGGTTTGCTGAACGAGGCGTCGCTTTGGACGAAGGGGTCGCTACCGATAGCGGTAGGATGTTGGTGGGCGATGTTGGCGACGAAGTGGCGGTGGTTGTTGGTCGACCCAAGCTCGTCGGCACTGGCGTATTTGATGGATACACGTATGCGTCGGTCGATATCGGAAATCCGCATGCCGTCTTTCTCGACCCTGCCGCGTCTTTTGATCTCGAGTCGGTGGGTGAGGCGATGCAAAGCCATCCCGACTTTCCTAACGGGGTCAATGTTCACGAGGTACGGACGGGCGCATCGGCTCTGATCGTTGTCCCGTTTGAGCGCGGGGTGGGCTTGACTCAGGCTTGCGGGACCGGTGCAGCAGCCAGTGCTTTTGTCGCTCGCCTGCATATGGAGCGCCCGTGGCCGATTACGATCGAGCTGCCCGGCGGCTTGCTCTCGTTTGAGCCTGGCGATGATGGCTTGCTTTGGATGCGCGGACCTGCTCGCAGGGTTTTTACGGGGACTTGGACAGTTTAGTCGTTGGCTGCAGTCAACTGGTCGAAAGGTGATGTGTTGGCAAGATGGCGCAACACCGTGTGCCACCCTCGGGTCTTAGGCTGACCTCGAGCTTGCCACCTTGGTCGGCGAGCACTTCCATCGCAAGCGCTAAGCCTAGACCCGTTCCTGTCGGGCGACCATCGATAAAGGCTTGTCCCAGACGTTCGAGGACAGCGTCTGGGATTCCTGGTCCGTTGTCATCAATGATCAATGTGACTGATTTGGCGCGTGCTTCGGCGTGAAGGTGGACAGCGCCATTGGCTTCATCGACCGCTTGTAGCGCATTTTGCACCAAGTTGATGAGCACGCCACGCAGACCATCCGGATCCACCCAAGCCGCCACTTCGTCATCGATCTCGCAGCTTAAGCGTTCATCATTTAAGAAGCGGATCAGATCACCAACGAGCGGTGCGAGGAGGATCTCTTGGGGTTGTGGGTCAGGTAGGCGCGCCATTTGTAAATAAGCTTGAGTCACCCGCTCCAGTCTTGAGGCTTCAGAGCGGATCTGGTCGAGCCAGCCCTCGGGGTCGGACTGATCGGGTAAATCGTCGCCGAGCATACGCGCTGCTAAGCCGATCGTAGATAAGGGGTTACGGACTTCATGGACGACCTGAGCGGCGAGTCGACCGGTAGCAGCTAAGCGTTCATGGCGGCGAAGCGCCAGCTCCGCATCAAAGCGCCGCGTCACCTCTTCGATGACGAGAATAGCCCCTGTAATCGGCGGAGCGAGCCGACTACTGTTGCGATCACGTAAGCTGCTCAAATGGATCGCTAGGCGCCTGGTGTCGTCAAAACTGAGCTCTTTGATGTAGGTGTTCTCGGGTGAGGCGAGGACCTGGTTGAGCGCGTCTGCATCTTCAATCAGTGAGCCGGCAGGTGTCGCGCTCAAGGGTTTACCCATAAAAGCGTCGGGATCCGCAGCGAAGAGCCGTCTGCATCCTTGATTGATCCGAGTCACCCTTCCTTGTTGATCAAGGACAACGAGCGCTTGGGGAACACTTTCGATCAGGTTGACGATATCACTCTGTGCTTGTTTGAGTCGGCTACGTTCATCTTTTAGGGTTTGCTCTCGGCCCTGGACGGTTTCGGCCATGCGTTGCACGGCACGCATCGTTGCTCCGACCTCGTCATTTCCCGCTTTGAGTTGGGGTACTGGTTGTCCGGCTTCCACACGAGCGACGGCTGAGCGCAGGAGTTCGAGACTTCGTAAGGGGGCGATCAATGTTAGGGTTAAGATCAGCACGCTAATCGCGCCCAAGCCAGCAAGGCCAACCAGCCATTGGACCTCACGGGCGCCAGAAAGTGCGGCTTCTTTTGAGCGCGTTTTGATTTCGGCGCGAGCCAACACGAGGACCAGTCTGAGCTCTCGATCGATGTCCACCAACGCGTCAAGAAAGGGTTGTCGTTCGGTGAGATTGCCCAGTTGCGCTAACCGTTTGAGTGACTGATCGAGATGTCGCTGAGGCACAGAACGAGCGATCGTCGGGTTCGACTTGGCGAGATCACTTAAGGTCTGCAGTGCGTTTCTTCGGGCTTCAAAACTGCCGCTAAAAGTGCGCATTCGATCGCTGATATCGAGCTCCGGGTCGGCTTGATCGATGTACGCACGTGTCCCAGCGATTAGGGACCGGAGTTCGCCGATCTCAGCGACCAAAGGCAACAGGACGACTCCGTTGAGTTCAAGAGTTGCTGTAGTATTGTGGATGCGAAAGGCGGCGATACCCGTTACAGTCCCAGTAACCAAAATCAGAAGGACGTACGCGAGGACCAAGCGTCGAAGGATACTAAAGGGTCGGCTATTTGTCGGTCTATGTGCCAATTGACCTGCCTTAGAGTGCGTGATAGCGGCTCGCACCCTTGAGCCGTATACCCCTTCCCCCAAAGGGGGAACAGGTGACTTGAACGGAGCTTTCGTGATTCGTAAATGCCTGCTTTTGACCTTGTGTGCTAGCCTCGCTCCTGGCGTTGCCTTTGCAGAGGAAGATGATTTCCTCGCTGATGCAGTCGTTGAGTCCGAGGAAGAGAAGAAACCGACCCAGCCATTGTTTTTGATTCCCTTGCAGCCCGTATGGAAGACGATCGAACCCGGTCGGATCGATGAGGCGATCAAGAACATTGCTGCTGAGCTCAGTGAATCCGGCGGTTTTGAGGTAGAGCAATACAACCCTCGTTTGGGCAGTACAGCGTACGAAGACCCTGAGCCTCGACTGAAACAGCGGTGGCAAAAAGAGATTCGAATGGCGGAGAACAATACGAGGAAACGTCGGTTTTCTCAGGCGATTAAGTCGGCTGGACGAGTGGTTCGTCAGGTCATGCAGAACCCTCAGCACCTCCGTGATCCAAGCATTTATTGTCGCTCGATGATTTTGGTCGCGGAGGGCGAACTCCGTCGCGGTCGTCGAAATAAGACCATGAGCATTCTTGATATTGTTGCCTCGTCATGTGCTGAGATCTTCGACGCTAAGGGTGCGGCGGAGTTGTCTGATGCGTTTAGTGATCTTCTCGCTGATGCGATTGCAGAAGTTCGCAGGCGCAGTGCAGGAACTCTGGTCGTCCAAGCGGATGAGCCTGGCGCAGTCGTGTTTCTTAATGGCGCAAAGCTTGGCAACGCGCCGTTGATTGTTCGCAATCTCCCGCCCTCAAAGCATCTGCTTGCTGTGGTCAAAGCAGGGCATAAACCCTTCGGTAAGGTAGTCAAGGTAGGCAGCGAGGAAGTTCGCGTTCAGGCTCGGTTGACCAAGCCCTTAGGGGGTGGAGCTATCGGTCGAGTCTTTACTGAGATGCGTGACAACCGAATCAGTCCAGAAGCGATTAAGTTAGCCGCTAGCCTGCTGAGTAAGCATGGTGGCAAAGCAACGGTCGCTTTATTGGGCGGTATCGCTAAGGTCGAAGCGGTGATCAAAGTCAGCGTGGTCGCTGTCGACCGCAAAGGGCAGGCGGTTCGACTAAAGTCGATGAGCATTGATGAGGACTTTTTAGGGCTAGCCCCCGAAATGCTCGGTTTCACCGAGAAGTTAGTCAATCTATCGAAGTCGTTTGTGGGGACCAAGTTCAAAGGGCAAACCTTGGTTGAAGGGCTCAAGCAACCTGAGCAACAAGCACAGCCGATCAAATGGGCGAGCCTAGCTCTTGGCGGCAAGCGCAAGAGTTTAGCGCAGCAAGGTAACTCTCGCGGGCCGCTCAAGCGTGGACGAAAAGCGCCTATGCGACGAGAGGCGACGAGGCCGCGCATGAACCTTGATGAGAAAGGTGAGCAGGCAAATCGACGCGATGAAGAAGATCCAGAAGCGCGCCGAGCCGAGCGTGTCGATCGTCGAGCTGCCGATCGAGAGGCTCGTGAGCGTCGTCGCGCTGAGCGACCGAAGGATCGCCCTGACCCTCGTCGGTCGAGGGCGAAAAGAGCAAGCCGTGAACGTGCACAGGCTGATGAACCACGTAAGCGGCGTCAACGTAGCCGATCACGGTCGACCCGCGCACGGGCGCAGATCGACGAATGGGGTGTTGGTAATAAGCCGAGGCGCCTTCGGAAACGCTCGCGTAGTCGCGTGAATTGGCCGTTGATCGCTGGCGCTTCCGTGGTTGGCGCCGGGGTGATTGGTGGAGGTTTTGCCCTTTGGTACAGTTTGGCAGCGACGCCGTCCGCGGTGAACGCGTCGGTGAGTTGGAGTATTCCCGAATGAATCGTTTATGTGTTGTCGCTGTTGTTGCTGGTGGGTTGATGTCATGTAGTCCGACGTTGGATCTACAGATCGAGGGCGCATTTATGTGCGTCAATCGAGACTACCAACGTAATCTGAGCACCGTTAAAATACAGATTATCGACCCTACCGGGCGCAATCCCGATTTAGCAGACGGGCAGCGCAGCGTGTCGGGAACGTTCGCAGAGCGTGGTCTAAGCTTGCCGGCGATTCCCGTCTATCTCGATGAGGCTGGAAATCTGGATTCGGCGATGCAGGTTCGCTGGTATGGTTCTCGATCTACCAATGCTGATTTCGCACCCGAGGATCTTATGGGTTACGGCTCAAGCGCTCACATCTGGCATACTCAAGATCTGCAGCCTGATGGGACCGTGTATGTACCTTTGCTGGAGGCAGGACGATTTAGCCCGACCACGGACTTAGCTCAGAGTGCTCGAGGTGGTAGCGGGCAAGATATTTGTACGCAGATGATCACTGGTCGTTATGGTCATACAGCGACCTATATTCCGGCGATTGGAAAAGTGTTGATCGTCGGAGGGCGAGGCGTTTGCGCATCGGGCGAGCGATGTGTCACCGCACCTGGTGAGAGCCGCGGTATTCGTGATGTTGCTGATGCGGAACTGTTTGATCCGGCAACGGGTACCTATATTCCGCTGCCATCGCCGCCAGCAGGTGGTCGCGCCTTTCACAGCGCCACCTTGATTGGCGATGATACGGTTTTGATTGCTGGTGGTCGCGTCTTTATCGATGAAAATGGCGCCGAAGACGTGTTAGGAACGGCGTTCGTGTTTAGCACGAGTGGTTATATCAATTGGCTTAGTGATACGACTCAAAGACCTTGGTCTGAGGTGATCAATATGGGTCCGGGCAACGCGTATCGTCGAGCGGATCATGCAGCGGTAAGTGTTGATAGTCGACGCGCCGTTTTGGTCGGTGGAATCAGTGACGTGCGGACCGACGCGAGTGGTTATCCCAACCTGCGGCTTGAAATTGTACAACTGACCAACACGTTGCCAGGTGTCATCTTGTTTGATTTGGATCAGGACCGCCTTAGTGGCTCGTTCAAGTCGGTTGGAACTCCTTTGCAAAAGCCGCGCGCTGGAGCGCGCCTAGCGTTGCGAAACAGCAACAATGGACCCGAGATCCTTGTGGTTGGTGGTTATGATGCTGGGAATGCCGTAGGCGCGATTGAGGTGCTGAAAAATCTCAATGGTGAGAGCGATCAGATTCAAGTCGATAGTTTCGGTAATCTCCAGCCTGCCGTCTTTGGTCACACCGCAACGGTCGTCGCCGACAAGTTAGTCGTCTATGGAGGGTTAAAGCGCTTTCCTCGCGATGCGGAAATGCAAGGCGACTCGAACGTCAACTGCTCTCAGCCTGGTACCAATGCATTTTGCTACCTTGAGCACCTGCGTTTGCGCTTTCCATCGGCTGCGAACGGAGCATCGTTTGAAGCTCTTGAGGATGCTTTTGCCGAAGAGATCCAAGTGATGACGCTCGCTCTTGATCAAGCCAACGTCGTCAATGCGTCACGTGGGGATGAGCAAACTGAGCTTTATGATAAAAATATGGTGCGCAGTCGGCTGTGGCATGAAGCAGCGGCCATCAAAGGCAATGCGTTGGTCGTGATCGGTGGATTGGCCAAATCAGTGTTGGGCAATAACTCGACAATTAGTTTGGACCGAGGAGCGGCTGCCGAGTTGTGTTTGGTTGGTCAAAACACGGTCTGCAATGTCCCCACGCGATTGGTGGGTGGAAGCCAACGAAAGCGATTTAGTTTGCAAGGTAGCGATTCCGGAAGGGCTGAGTTTCAACTGACTTCACTCCCTGGTGACGTGCTCTTGGTCACAGGTGGCCGCATTGGTGATAATGGCGCTCAACAAGGCGAATCTATGCAGGCTGCAACCAGTACATCGCAGCTTGGAGTCGCTCCCTTCGTGCGTTAGCGCGCGGACAGTGTGCACGAAAGTTGGCAAGCGGTGGCCCCTTCGGCTACGCTGCCTGCGCCTGTAGGTCTGTTGGTTAGACCTTGGAGAGCCTTCGTGCGCCTTGTCGCTGTTGTACTGACGCTACTGATCAGTCCCTCATTAGCTCAGGCTACTGTCCTTGGAGAGTATCCAACCTTTGAGCGTAGTTTCGAAGTGTTTGGTGATCGTGAGGTGACCGGCAACACGCTGATGGTCTACAATCAAAATGTGAACAAAGCGCTTATTGATGGCGGTTCCGTGGGTACATTGGTTGATGTGCCGCCCGGTGCGACGGTGGAAGCGGCCTATCTGTTTTGGACCGGAACCTACGATCAAACGCCGGACCGCAGCGTTGATTTCACTCTGCCGAATGGAACCGTACTCAACGATTTGAGTGTCGACCAAGCCCTGCCTGGGGAAGACCCTGGCGTGGTGCAAGGACAGGAATGCATTACCAGACGGCGTAATTTCCAGTTTGGTCGCTTTGTCAATTTCGATGTCGACTTCTTTTATTGTCGACGAGACATCACACAACCGATGCGCGACCTCGGCGCCAACATTAACGGCGATTATCGAGTCAGTGATGTACAAGCCTTGCCAGGATGGCCTCAGGATGGTCAGCCCTATGGCACCAATGGTAGCCGATGTGCTGATTCGAACCAATTAGAGCAGCGGTTGAGGTTTGGTTGTCAGACCATGTATGCCGGCTGGTCGATGGTGGTTGTTTGGAGTCACCCGGACGAGCGCGTGCGCCGCAACATCACACTGAACGACGGATTCTTGCTGATGGACGACGATGCGAATTCAGCAGGCATCACCGAAGTGACCATGGCAAACTTTCAGGTTCCTGAGGGTGCTTCAGGGGAATTCAGTTTCTTTGGGCTTGAGGGGGATCCCGACTACGGGTCAATCCAAGCCCTACTTCCCCCTGGACCCGGGCGTTGCGTCAATTGCCCTGATTTTGTGGCTATGCGCACTAGCGGTAACGCCAATGAGACCCAGCTGTTTGCTGAGCCGGGTAACAGCGTCGGTAATCTTTGGAACGGGTCGATTATGACCGTGGGCGGAGGGGTCTCTCCGGGTGTCGATATTGATGTCTATGACGTGGGGACAGGTGGCCTCGGAATTCTACGCGAAGGCGACCGCTCAGCGACTTTTCGCATGGGTACTGGAGACGGCGTCGCCGGTAATCAAGACGACGGCAATGGTGGCGAAATAGGGAACGGGGAGATGGTCTTGCTGGGCTGGACTGCTCTGAGTCTAGACGTGGTCTCACCCAACCTGAACAACGCAGCGACGCGCAAAGCGGTGTCACGGACCGATGCAGGACCAGGTGATACGATTCAGTACCAAGTGACGATTACCAATGATGGTTCGGCGCCGGCGAGTGAGGTCACGATTGTGGATGTGATTCCTACCGGTACGACTTATGAAGCGGGGAGTACAATTACGACCTGTGATGCGGATCCAAGCGATGTGAATGGAACGTCGCCTTTGGTTGCCGGGTTCAACATCGGCGCCTTGCCGCATCAACCCATCAGCCGAGCGTCGTGCGTGATCACCTTTCGCGTGCGCGTCAATGACGACGCCGAGCCGGGTTCAATTGTCCGAAATACAGCGCAGGTGACCTCTGCTGAGCAAGCCGAGTTTTCGACCAATCAGGTACAAACGCAGATTGTCGGCCCTTCGTTGGGGACACCTTTGCTGACGGTGACCGACTTAAACGGTGGAGTCTTTGAGATTGGCGATACCGTCAATTACGAGCTGCAAGTGCGCAATATTGGCGCCTCGGGAGCAGCCAACTTAACGCTCACAGCGCCGTGGCCGGCGCAGCTCAGCAATCCAGCGATCTTTGGTGGTGGTTTCCCGTCGAGCTACGATGCGCAGACTCGCACCATCACGATTAGCAATGTCGCGGTGTCTGCGAACGATGAAGAGAGCATCTTCATACAGGGGCAGATTCAAGGAGCCGATCCGGCCTTGGTTAGCCATCAGTATTCGATGACGGCTGACTATCTCGATCAGCCCATTTTGAGTGATGACCCAGGGGTGCCTGGACCGTTTGATCCCACCGTTTTTGGTGTCGTTGATGGTCCCAATCTGACCAGCTCGAGTAAGTTTGGTGAAGATGTAAACGGAGCACCGCTCGTTCCTGGCGATCAGGTGCGTTACACGATCACCCTGCGCAACTCGGGCAATCGTGAAGCGAACTTTACGGTCCAAGATGTGCTTCAGGCTCCCTTGACCGGGTGTACTGTCCAAAGCTTTGATCAGGTGCTGATGAACGCGGAATGCAACGGTCAAACCTTAACGGTGTCTGGTCGACTGCCCGCAGGCGAAAACCGCAGCATCGTCATGCTGACAACCGTAGGTAATGTTCAGGACGGAACTTTGGTCACTAACGAGGCGACCCTTACGGTCCAAGGCGAAGGTGCGACGGCGCTCACCTCGCCAAATTTGGTCGTTGCTCAAGGCGGTATTCTGGTCACATCGAGCCTCGATTATGTGGATGAACAAGCGCCGCTGACCCCTGGCGAAGTGATCGAAGTCCAATGGATTGCGCGTAATACGGGTGGAGCGCCTGTGCGCGACTTATCGATTTCCACGGTTTTGGATCCACGATTAACAGCGGAGCAGATCAGCGATAATGGCGTCGCGCAGGGCGCATCGTTGACTTGGCGGAACCTTGGTGACTTAGCTGCCGGTGAAAGCCGAACAGTGACGATTCGCGTGCGGATCCAGGCAGGTTTAGCTACGGGTACGAGTATTTCGGTCCCCGGCCGCTTCGATGGGCAAACCCTCAACCCCTTTGATGCTGAGCCGATTAGTTTGGTGATCGACGCTGTACCGGCGCTTGCGCTGACTAAGGCGGTGGCTGCGCCGGATGATGGTCAGTACAACCCAGGCGATTCAGTCCGTTACACGCTCGTGCTGACGAACACATCGCAGGTCTTAGCTCAGGGTCTCGAGCTGCGCGATCCTTACCCCGATGGCTTAGTTCAGGTCGCCGCCAACAACGGGGGGACGGTTGCTGACGGTGTGGCGCTCTGGAGCGCCCAGACGACGCCTGCTCTCGCCAGCCTTGGGGCGGGTGGTTCGATTGAGTTGGAGTTGACCGGACGGATCGCGAACCCCATGGAGGACCGCCGTGAGCTCATCAACCAGGCGCGCCTGAGCGCCAGCGACGCCCTCGCCGTTGATAGCGACGACCCCGATACACCGCTTGCGGGTGACCCGACCAGCATCACCGTGCGCTCGGAGACGACGCTGGTGGTCGAAAAGACCGACGAATCGGTTGGCGACGCAGACTACGTCCCTGGCTCCCAAGTGCGTTACCGGATTCGGATCGGCGCAGGCGGTACGCAGCGGGCGCGTGGCTTGGTGGTCACGGACCAGCTCCCCGACGGCGTGAGCTACGTGAGCTCGGAGCCGGCTGCGGAGGTGACCGGACGGACCTTGAGGTGGTCGTCGACTCAGGCACCGGGACTCGGCAACCTGACGCCAGGCAACGAAGAGACGCTCACGGTCACGGTACAGATCGACGCACGCGCTCAGTCGGGGACACGGATCGCCAACCAGGTCCAAGTCACTGGGGAGACGCACAACGGCGACATCCTCAGCAACGACCCAGATACTGTTGAGGTCGATGACCCGACCGCCTTCTTGGTTGGGGGGAGTCCTGACATCTCTGTGGTCAAAACCGTTGAGGAGTCGGTCGCTGACGATATTTGGCGCATTGGAGAGACGGTTCGTTACCGACTGGTGGTGCGCAATCAAGGTAATGTCGACGCGATCAACTTAGCCGTGCTTGACCCGATTGATGCTAATTTGGAGCAAATCCAAATTGATGGTGATTGGGGTGTCTTTGCTGACGGTCGTATCAGTGGAAACATCGCCCGTCTTGAGGCTGGTCGCGATGTGACCTTGAGCTTTACTGGTGTCTTACGAGCCGCACCCAATGGTAGCTTGGTGGTTAATCAAGCGAGCATACAACCGGCTGGTGGCGGGAATCCGATTTTGAGTGATGATCCAGAGCAACCGGGCGATGCCGATCGAACGACTTTGACGATCACTGCCGAAGAGGGCGTGACCTTGCTCAAAACGGTAGAGGATATCAATGGAGGAGCGGTTCTTCCGGGCGACCGTCTCAGCTACACGATCACGATGACGAATACCGGTCAAAATGGGACTGGCCCTCTAGAGATTCGAGATACCCTTGATGAACGCCTTGAGTTGCTTGGTGTTGAGCCTGGGCTTCCCAACTCGACTGAAGGGTCGACCATCATTTGGACGCAAGGCGGATTGGAACCGGGACAATCGGTAGAGGCGACCTTTATCGTCCAAGTGGTGCAGGGACTGACTGAAGGCACCGCCATCCCCAATCAAGCACAGACCGTGTTTGGTGGTGAGGACGTGTTGAGCGATGACGGCGTTGTCGGCAATGATGATCCATCCCCGACGCTGGTGACC
>CACGMS010000061.1 GCA_902574205.1 uncultured Candidatus Hydrogenedens sp.
TCCAAGGCGCTTTGCGTGTTTTGCGCGCCTTTTGGGCCATCCAAGGGCTGCAGCATAAAATGATCGAACTCTAAATGCTCAAATTGCTCGGGTGCGAGCTCGGGCTGTGGATAAACCAGCTTGAGCTCGTCGCCCTTGGTCAGGGTTACCTCGGCGCCTTCTTTGGGGCTCACGCAGACCCAATCAATACCTGCCGGCGCCTCAAGGGTGCCGTTGGTTTCAATAGCGATGGTAAAGTCGTGGGCTTTGAGCGCTTTGATCAAGGGGGCGTCGAGCTGCAAGAGCGGCTCGCCGCCAGTGCACACCACGAATCGGTCCCCCGTCGATGCCTGCCAGCAATCGGCAGCGGCTAAAGCCAGCGCTGCTGCCGATTTAAATTTGCCGCCACCAGGTCCGTCGGTGCCGACAAAATCGGTGTCACACCATTGGGAACATCCACCGGTTCCTTTGTCGCGATCAGCCTCTCGTCCAGACCATAAATTACACCCGGCAAAGCGCAGGAAAACAGACGGTCTTCCCGAGTGAGCGCCTTCGCCTTGCAGGGTATAAAAGAGTTCTTTGACTGTATATGCCACCGTTAATCCCGCGATTGATAAGGGGCCGGATCGCTCATGCCGTTTTCGGCAAACCCTTTAAGGCGAAGCAGACAGGCATCGCAAGCGCCGCAAGCTTCGCCCGTATCCGAGGGGTCATAACAGGTTGAGGTGATGCTGTAATCGACGCCGAGGGATAGTCCTACTTTGATGATTTGCCCCTTGGTCAGGTCGATTAATGGCGTGTGGATGGTCACCTTACCTTCGCCGTCAACGCCCTGTTTGGTCGCCAGGTTCGCCATGCGCTCATAGGCGTCGATGTATTCGGGGCGACAATCCGGATAACCGCTGTAATCAAGTGCGTTGACGCCGATAAAAATATCGCGAGCGTCGAGGACCTCGGCGTAAGCGAGGGCAAAAGATAAAAAGATCGTGTTTCGAGCAGGGACATAAGTGACCGGAATACCATCGGCCATGTCGTCGAGCGCTCGACCCTTGGGCACCTCGTCGTGGCTGGTCAGCGCTGAGCCGCCAAACATGCGCAGATCGATCTCACTGATCACGTGATTCCGAAGACCAAACGCAGCGGCGACGCGATAGGACGCTTGGATTTCGGCTTCATGACGCTGGCCATAGCGAAAGGTGATGGCGTGCACATCAAAGCCTTGGCTCTGCGCCATAGCGACCGTGGTCGCCGAATCCAATCCACCGCTCAAGAGGACAACGGCTTTGGGTGCAGAGCTGCTCATTTGATTCTCCTTGCGGCTCCCTAATGCGAAACTGGCGGGTCGGGAAGGCCGATGTCGATGACCCGTTTGGCTTGGCGTAATCGATGGTTGCTTACCTCGACATTTCGTTACGCCTGAGCCAACGTCATGCAATCCGAGCGATCCCCGACTATGTGCTGGTCTTGAGGTGGCTCATTGACACCTATCTTTAGGATGGCTTCATGCAGTTTTTTGGAATCGCACTGTACTTAGGGGCTCTACTACTGATCGGTGTGCTGGCTAGCCGCCGAATGAAGGACTTGCGGGATTATTTTGCGGCAGGAAAAGACTTAGGTTTCCTAGCGGTCGCCTTTTCGGCTCGTGCCACTGGCGAGTCGGCTTGGTTGTTGTTGGGTTTGACCGGTATGGGCGCCGCGATTGGGGTCAAAGCTTTTTGGGTCGTCCTTGGTGAAGTCCTTGGTGTCGCTGCCGCCTGGCTGTTGATGAGTCGACGCTTTCACCGTCTAACTCGTCGGTATGATTCGGTCACCGTCCCCGATTATTTGGAGTCGCGTTTTCGCGACAAGAGTCAGAATCTACGCCGGGTTGCAGCGCTGACCTTAGTGATTTTTGTGACCATCTATGTGTCGGCTCAGATCGATGCGACGGGCAGCGCTTTTGAGAGCTTTTTGGGTTGGAATTACTTCGTCGGCGCACTCGTCGGCTTTGCCGTGGTCATGATTTATACGGTCTCGGGTGGGTTCCTTGCTGTCGTCTGGAGTGATGTTTTTCAGGGGACCTTGATGGTGATCGGCTTGGCCGCGCTGCCGATCATTGCTTTGATTCATATGGGCGGCTGGGGTGAAGTGAGCGCGGCTCTGGCAACCGCCGATCCCAACTTGCTGAGTTGGTCCGGCGGCATGGGTTGGACAGCCACTGGAATCGCTTCAGTTTTGGGTTTGGCGCTGATCGGCTTGGGGTTCCTAGGGTCGCCGCAGATCTTTGTTCGCTTTCTGGCTTTGCGCAACGAATCAGAGATCTCAAAGGGGACGGCGACCGCCATCATTTGGACGATTATCGCCGACAGTGGCGCGGTGCTGATTGGCTTGTGTGGGCGCGCCATCCTCGTTGGGTCTGATTTGGGTAATGGCGGTCAAGATGTTCTGCCTTTGTTGGTCGAGCAGTTGTTGCCGGCGTTCTTGGTTGGAATTTATATTGCTATTGTTTTGTCGGCGACAATGAGCACGGTGGACAGTCTGTTGGTGGTCGCATCGAGTGCCTTCGTGCGCGATTATCACCAGCAAATTAAGAACCCTGAACTCACCGATACAAGTCTACTCTCGATGAGCAGAAATACGACCTTTGTGTTGGCGGCGATTGCCTTTGCTATCGCTATTGCCGTGGCGATTGCCGTTCCGGGTCGAACCATATTTTGGTTCGTTATTTTTGGTTGGAGCGGTATCGCTGCCACTTTTTGCCCAACGATCATTTTGAGTTTGGCGTGGACCCGGTTTACCGCCCGAGGCGCGATGGCAGCGATGCTCGCTGGCTTTGTCGGTGTGCCTTTATTTAAGTTTGGCGCTACCGCACTGCCTGGGGTTACCGGTCTATTTTTCGTTGAACTCAGCGAGCTTCCACCGGCTTTTTTACTGAGCTTTATTATTGGGATCTTGGTGAGTTTAAGCGATCGATCTGGTCAAGAACAGTTGGCTGATATTGGTGATGAATTATCGGCTGGGTCTGATCACTAGTCGCTGGCGTTCTCGTGCGTCATGAGCAGGGTGAGCTGAGTTGTTGTTTCGGTGTGGATAACTCGACAAAGACGTTTCGGTAGGCCACAATCTTAGCGATTTGAATCGCGGACGATCAGACCATGCCATGGCGTTTGTGTACCTTCTTTGCTTTATTGCTTAGCGCCTCGTGCAGCGAGCAGGTGGTGGTTCGTGAGACCCGAGCTCAGTGCGGTAATGGACAAGTTGATGTTGGTGAAGACTGCGACGATGGTAATGACGTCAGTGGAGACGGCTGCACCACCGGGTGTACGATCGCTCGATGCGGTGATGGGACCACGCGCACGGACCTTGCCTTGGGCGAAGAGGGCTATGAGGCTTGTGATGACGGCAACGATGTCAACGATGATGGCTGCACGACGGCTTGTGTGATCGCGACTTGCGGTGATGGTTTTGTGCGCAGTGATCAGGTGATGGAGTCGTCCGACTACGAAGCGTGTGATGATGGCAACGAGAGCAATGAGGATGGCTGTCTTGGTGATTGCTCTTTGGCGCGCTGCGGCGATGGCTATGTGCGCAACGACTTGATGCCGGGCGAAGTGGGTTATGAAGCGTGCGATGATGGAAACGAAACCGATACCGATAGTTGTTTAAGTAATTGCGAAGAGGCACGCTGCGGCGACGGTGTCGTCGGGCCGGGTGAGGGTTGTGATGACGCGAACGAAGACCCCACAGACGACTGCAACGCCTGTCAGCCCGCCAGTTGCGGCGATGGGATCGTGCAAGACGGTGAGCTGTGCGATGACGGCAACGCCGAAGATGCCGATGAATGTCTCAGCAATTGTGCGCCAGCCGCTTGCGGTGATGGTGTCGTCTGGTTTGGTCGTGAAGCCTGTGATGACGGTAACTCCAACGCCACCGATGCGTGCACTGCGAGCTGCCAAAGTGCGATGTGCGGTGACGGCATTTTACGTCGAGATTTGACCCCTGAAGAGGATGCCTTCGAGGAGTGCGATGACGGTAACCAAGACGCGCAAGATGGCTGTTCTGAAAGCTGTTTGAGCGAAGTGTGCGGCAATGGGCGCATTGATGCTGGCGAGGCTTGCGACGATGGCAACGCCGCGGATACCGATCAGTGCACGAGTGGTTGCGCCGAGGCGCGCTGCGGCGATGGTATTTTATATCTTGGGCAAGAAACCTGCGATGACGGCAACCAAGACCGCGGTGATGGTTGCGATGATCAATGCCGGCGTGAAGTATGCGGTAATGGGCGCATTGATCAAGGTGAGGACTGTGATGACGGCAACCCGGTCGAGACCGATGCGTGCACCAGTGCGTGCCTGCTTGCGCGCTGCGGCGACGGCATTCGCCGCCGAGACCTTGGTGTCGGAGCGCTGGATTATGAAGCCTGCGACGACGGGAACCGGGTTGATGAAGACGAATGCTTAAACAATTGCCTTCGAGCGCGTTGCGGTGATGGTGTGGTGCGCGAGGATGTGATTGCTGGTCAGGCAGGTTTTGAAGCGTGTGACGACGATAATGCTCAAAATGACGATGGCTGCCTCAATAGCTGTGTTGGCGCGCGTTGCGGTGATGGTGTCCTGCGGACCGATTTGGCTGAAAACCAGGCAGGCTATGAAGCCTGCGATGATGGCAATCAGTTGACTAATGATGACTGCGATAACGAGTGCCAAATTGTGGTGACCGATGGATCGAGTCCGGACCGCGCCGCTCAGAGTTGTCGCGTGTTGCATGAGCAGTATCCCGAGTTGCCGAGCGCTTTGTATTGGATTGATTTTGACGCAGGCGGTCCAAACATCGCTTTGCGTCATTATTGCGATATGACGTGGCGAGACGGGGGTTGGACGCTGATTGTTAATCGTCGAAACGGGAGTTATGGTAGCCGCTGGGGAACCACGCATGTGCAGCGTAATCAGCCGGGTACCGATCGTGATTACATCCTCGATTTTGTGACTCAAGTGCCCACAGCGACCGAGGTCGGTATGCGTTACCTGGCTGAAGGTTCAGGGTTTACTCATGCGTTCGATGGCGATTGGACTTGGCGGAACAACCGCGCCCTACGTCGCCAAGTTGCAGACGGTCGATATTTGATCTTTGCCAGCAGCTCGGACCGGCGCGACAACTACTGCGTCGTGTCTGGTCGCTACGATAATGGTTACACCTGCGACGGCGATCGCGGTCAGATCGCTGGTCAGGGGTTCTTTGAGGACAACGCATCCAACGAGTTTTGTAACTGTCGCGGGCATGGTTGGAAGAGCCAAGTAGGCGGCTGTCAGGCGCAAGTGTGTGAGCCCGGTGGTTACGTCTCGGTATGGCTTCGCTGAGTTCGAGTCCGCTGTCGCTCTGGGTGGCTCGACAAAAATAGAGGACTCGGCCATTTTATAGCCTGATTATGGGGTGGGTTTGCCCTTGAAGTTTTCGGTTTGAGTTGAAAGCCGGCGCCTGCTCGTGCATACTACCGGCATGTGGTTCAACGACTCAGTTTGGCACCAGCCCGACGTCTAGCCCCAAGCGCTGGATTGGTTAGCTCTGCTTAATACACCCGACTTGTCGTTTCTGATTGAAACGGAGGTCATAGCCCATGGGGAAACACAATGGGTCGAAACAAACACAACTTAGATACCTCTCACCGGAACCTGATGGACGAGCCTTTTTGGCAGCGCGTCCCGGCATGGAAAGATGTCGATGAAGCCACCTTCTTAGATTGGATGTGGCAATCGAAAAACACCGTCACCAAACCCGAGCAAGTCCTTGAGTTGCTCAAAGAGATTGTCACGCCAGAGTTTCTAGAAGACGTTCGAGAGGGTTTTCGGCGCGCCTCAATGAGCGTGCGCGTCAGCCCTTATGTCTTTGGCTTGATCGATTGGGATGAGCCCTACACGGACCCCTTACGCATTCAGTTTGTTCCGCTCGCTTCTCGATTCACCAAAGATCACCCGATGCTCACCTTTGACTCGCTTGGCGAACAAAAGGATAGCCCAGTTCAAGGGCTCACGCACCGGTACTCGGATAAGGCGCTGTTCTTAGCGATGGACACCTGTACGGTCTACTGCCGGTACTGCACGCGCAGTTATGCCGTAGGCAGCGACACCGAAGATTTCGAGAAAATGCGCTTGAGCGTGAACCGCAAGCGATGGGAAAAAGCGTTCGAATATATTCGCAACACACCCTACCTTGAAGACATCGTGATCAGTGGCGGTGACACCTACCAGTTGCGCCCAGAACAGGTCACGGAAATCGGCAACGCCCTGCTCGATATCCCCACCGTTCGTCGTATCCGGTTTGCGACCAAGGGACCGGCAATCATGCCAATGAAGCTCATCACTCACACAGAGTGGGTCGATGCGCTCACAGGTGTTGTTGAGCGCGGACGAAAGCAAAACGTTGAAGTGGTGGTCCATACCCACTTTAATCACCCCAAAGAGATTACAGAGATCACCCGCAAAGGACTCGCTGTTCTCTTTGCCCGTGGGATTACCGTGCGTAATCAGTCGGTTCTGGTACGAGGGGTCAACGATGATCCCGAGATCATGAAGCAACTGGTGCGTCGTCTCGCTTATGTCAATGTTCACCCCTATTATGTGTACGTTCACGATCTGGTCACCGGCGCTGAAGATCTTCGCACCACCGTTCAAACAGCTTTAGACATCGAAAAAGTCGTTCGCGGTTCTACGGCGGGCTTTAAGACGCCAACCTTTGTTGTCGACGCGCCAGGGGGCGGCGGCAAGCGTGACGCACATTCGTTCGAGCACTACAACCGGGAAACGGGTGTTTCGGTGTACCGAAGCCCATCCGTGGATCCGGACAAGTATTACTTCTACTGCGATCCCGTCGAGTTGCTCCCTGAGAGCGGGAAAAAGCGTTGGGCTGACCCCACGCAACATGACCTGATTTTGCAAGAAGCAGAAGAAGCCGCCAAGGCAGCTCAAGCTGAGATCGACTCCTATCATCAAGATGATGGACGACTGCTCCGCTTACCCACCCTAGGCGGACAAGCCAAATCCGATGTGGCGAGTGGTGCAGGCTGATTCAAACGAGTAGTTGTACTCGTGGCGACCGCCTCTCGGCGGTCGCTTTCGTTTTTAGCTAAACTCAACCCACGCAGTGGGTCTTCTCAGCCCTTTCTTCCCCTACGCATTTGATGTAGGCGACCCACTCGGAGTTGTGATGATGCGTTGCCTGTTTGTCTTGATGTGTATCGTTTGCATGAGCGCTTGTGCCACCAACTCAACGGTGGAGCGCGCCAGCGCTTCGGCTCAATCAGGATGTAGTGGCTGTACGAAGGGTAAAGACTGTAAGGGCGCCAAACGAGCCCAACGGAAACCGGACTCCACGCGTCTTGCGCAGGTCGTTGATCACGTTTGGCCGCAACGCTGGTAGGTACCCGATCACCACAGGCGATCAATCAGCGGTAATCGTTACCCGACCATCACCGGCATTGGCACCCGTCGTGTTGCTCGGATTGTCTCCATTATTAATCGAACCACCACCGCCCGACCAACCATCGTTGTTGTCCGAACCTCCACCCGAATAACCGCCTGCTCCACCAGCACCACCGTGCCCCCCACCGGCGCCACCGCCAAAACCTCCCTGCCGTGCAAGATTCTGACAATTACCACCGCTCATATGATAATTCGTCCAGCCACCCACAGCACCACTTATGAACGACTGGGGTGCGATGGCATTGCCAGGCTGGCAATTGCCTCGATTGTCATTGCTGATGCTACCTGAGCCAGAGAAACCCGCTCCGCCACCGCCGCCATGACTTCCCGCATGCCGCGTTGTACCACCTGATCCGCCACTTCCGCCATTATTCAAACTCCCACCAGAATAACCAGGTCTTCCAGCAGTTCCCGTATGACCGTCAGTCGTGGCCCGCCGAATGCCGCTGCCCGGATTGCGTCGACTTCCGCCGCCTCCAGCAACCACCAAGGCACTATTGTCTTGCCGAGCAACAAACGTACCACCACCGCCGCTCGCTTCGACATCTTGTCGCGCTCCTCGTTGACCCACCAGAATTTTTAAGACCTCACCTTGGTTGAGCGTGAACGTACCGATCATGACCGCGCCAAAGCCCTCGTCATCGTTAGCGCCTTGTGCGCCACGCGCTTCGATTCGATAACGACCCGTCGAAGGAACCGTCCAACGTTGAATCCCAGCCGCTAAGGTCACATCACCAGCTAATGGTGTATTGGTGTATGCTGTGTTGCACTGCGCCTGTGATGGTCCTTCGCGCCCACTCTTTCCACAGGTGGTAAAAACGCGCGGCGCCGTGGTCTGACACGTGTTTGAGCACAGATCATCGTTGACCTGATTCTGATCATCACACTGCTCAACCCCAGCCTGAACGACTCCATCACCGCAGGATGCAGAGGTACAATCAGCCAGACACGCATCAGTTTGATCTTGGTTGGCATCATCGCAAGCCTCTACTCCTGCTTGGACATGACCATCGCCGCAAGCTGCTGCCGTGCAATCGATTAGGCACGCATCAGTCTGGTCTTGGTTGGCATCATCGCAGGCTTCGACTCCGGCTTGAACGTGACCATCGCCGCATGTCGCCACCACGCAGGTGTTCAAGCAGCCATCCGTTTGTTCTTGGTTGGCATCATCACAAGCCTCGACGCCGGCTTGAACGTGACCATCACCGCAAGACGCAGCCGTACAATCGGTTAGGCACGCATCGATTTGAATCGCGTTGCCATCATCGCACGCTTCAACGCCCGCTTGAACAAAACCATCACCGCAAGCCGGTTGCGTGCAATCATTGAGACACGCATCGGTCTGTTCTTGGTTCCCATCATCACAAGCTTCAACGCCTTCACGAACCTGTCCATCGCCGCAAGCTGCGACTAAACAGTTGTTCAAGCAGGCGTCACCTTGAATGATGTTTCCATCATCGCAAGCCTCATAGCCGGCTTCGCCAAGCGCAATATCGATGCGATGAATTCCATCGCCGCAGCGAGCAGCGGCGCAGCCTGCGGTGCAGGCATCTCGGTTATCCAAATTACCATCATCGCAATCTTCAAAGCCCTCATAGATGAACCCGTCACCGCACGACGCGCCGGTGCAATCATTGAGGCAGCCGTCAGTTTGAACATTGTTAGCGTCATCACAAGTCTCACCCACTTCGCGCAAAATGCCATCACCGCAGCGCGCCGGCTCGCATGAGTTGGTACAATCATCTCGGGCGTTATCGTTGCCATCATCACAGGTTTCACCGGCATCAACTCGCCCATTTCCGCAGGCTTCAAGCCGACATTCGGAATCACAACCATCCCCAGCGTCGACGTCGCCATCATCGCAAGCTTCAAAGCCGACTTCTCCAGCTACAAGATCAAGCCTCTGAACACCATCACCGCAGCTCGCCACCACACAGGTGTTCAAGCAGCCATCGGTTTGTTCTTGGTTAGCATCATCGCACGCCTCAACACCGGCTTGGACGAAACCGTCACCGCAAGACGCCGCCGAACAATCGTTGAGGCACGTATCCGTTTGGTCTTGGTTTGTATCATCACAGGCTTCGACGCCGACGTGAATATAACCATCGCCGCACGATGCGGCCGTACAATCGTTGAGGCACGCATCGGTTTGTTCAGCGTTACCATCATCGCACGCCTCAACGCCTTCACGAACTTGTCCATCGCCACAAGCTGCGACTAAACAGTTGTTCAAGCAGGCGTCACTCTGAATGAAGTTACCGTCATCACAAGCCTCATAACCCGCGTCGCCAAGCGCAATATCAATGCGATGAATTCCATCACCGCAACGCGCAACGACGCAGTCCGCTGTGCAGGTATCTCGATGATCCAAATTACCGTCATCGCAATCTTCAAAACCCTCGTAGATAAAACCGTCACCGCACGACGCGACGGTGCAATCATTTAAGCAGCCATCGGTTTGAACACTATTGGCGTCGTCACAAGTCTCACCCGCCTCGCGCAAAATGCCATCACCGCAGCGCGCCGGCTCGCATGAGTTGGTGCAATCATCTCGGGCGTTATCGTTGCCGTCATCACAGGTTTCACCGGCATCAACTCGCCCATTTCCGCAGGCTTCAAGCCGACATTCGGAATCACAACCATCCCCAGCGTCGACGTCGCCATCATCGCAAGCCTCAAAGCCGACTTCTCCAGCTACAAGATCAAGCCTCTGAACACCATCACCGCAACGCGCCACTCGGCACCCGGCAGTACAACCATCGTTAGCGATGTCATTACCGTCATCGCACGCTTCGCCATCATCAATACGACCGTTACCGCACAACTCTAAACCACACTCGGATGAGCAGCCATCACCGCTTTGATCATTTCCGTCATCGCATTCTTCAAAGCCGTCATCTTCAGGCGCTAAATCACCGCGTCGAATATCGTCACCGCACCGAGCTTCAACACAAGCATTAGTGCAGGCATCGGTAGGGTCAGCGTTGCCGTCATCGCACGCTTCTTGACCTTCCCACACCGTCCCATCCCCGCAGCTCGCTGGCGCACAATTGCTCAAACACGCGTCGGTATCGACCGCATTCCCATCATCACATTGCTCGCCCTCTTGTAGCACACCATCGCCGCAACCCGCGGGCTGGCAGGCATTGCACGCATCGGTTGGGTCGTCATTACCATCGTCGCAGCCTTCGCCTGGGCCTACGACCCCGTCGCCGCAGCGAGCTGTAGCGCAGTCGTTTAGACACGTGTCCGAATTGTCTTCGTTCCCATCATCACAGGCTTCAAACTCGTCGTCACCCTCAACGAGATCGACGCGCACCACGCCATCGCCGCAACGCGCCACCGCGCAGCTGTTGCGGCAAGCGTCTTCATCCACCGCGTTGCCATCATCACAGGCTTCATAATTGGCTTCGCCTTCAGCCAAGTCACGCCGAATCAGACCATCACCGCACACGTTTTCAAGGCAGGACGTCGTGCAACCGTCCTCATCAAGGTCGTTCCCATCATCACACGCTTCATAGCCTTCATCTGCGGGCGTCAAATCGGTGCGGGTGGTGCCGTCACCGCACGCCGCTATCGTGCAGGCAAGCGTACAGCCGTCAGTATTGATTTGATTACCGTCGTCACACGCTTCGCCGGCTTCCACGCTGCCGTTACCGCAACCCGCTTCGGTTTCACGCACGACCACTTGTTCACCGCACGACATACTTAAAACAAT
>CACGMS010000062.1 GCA_902574205.1 uncultured Candidatus Hydrogenedens sp.
TTAAGTTCATCTTCCGAGGCTTGCTGCTCTGCGGTTAGGTCCTCTTTTAACTGCTCAAGCTGGCGCTCTTGTTCGGCTTTGAGCTTCTCAAGGCGATTTTGCGCGCCCTCAAGCCGTACTTTTGCTCGCCTTGATGCGACGAAGAGCCCAAGTCCTATACCCAGTACTAGCGCTCCGATTGCTATGACCATCTGCATGGTCCCACTCCTTTATTTCAGCGATATGGACAGGACCTTCGGTCACGACCAAATCAACCGTGTAATCCAAGGAGACCGTCGGAATTTCACCGTACATCCCGGCCTGATCGGTCACGCCGATGGTCAAGGCTTTAGAACCGTTCAAATAACGATCGTAAAACCCTTTACCCCTCCCCAATCGATCACCTGTTGGACTGAAAGCCAAACCAGGAACCAAAATCAAGTCGGGATCAACCAAAGGTGCTGATTCCGGAGGCTCAAGAATGCCTCGCCAGCCAGGAACTAAGTCGTTCTGCGCGCATGCGCAGAACACTAAGTCCGTACCGTCCACTCGAGGCCAAGCCTGCTGTCCGGGTGCGCGCCAAACAATTGGCTCACCGGGCAGAGGCGCATAACCACCAACCACTAGGGGCTGATCCGTTGGAATAGGCAACTGCTCGTGCAGCCACCCTTCGACCCGAGCGCCAACCTGACGCCAATAGACCTCTTCTTGTTCCGCCCTACGAGCTCGTTCCTTAGCACGAAGAGCCTGCTTTGCGGCCTGCATGTCTGCGGTCGATGCCGAACCCCATTCGGCACTTATCCTATGGTTTGTGTGAACGAACCGAAGGACCCCAACTGCTTAGCGTATAACCTGGTGCTCTCGACCTGCTGCAGCAGGTGGGGGTCGGAGGAGGCGCTTCTGGTACGTTTCCCGTAGAAAACCATTCACTCCACGCCTTTCAAACCAACTCCCGGAAAGAAAATGCGGCCGGAACCACTCTATAATGGCTACACACTAAGACAGTCGTTAGATGGGCCCTCCAGAATCTGTGATCAACTCTTCAAGTTGCCGGCGAACCGAAATCAATTCGCCGGATGTCTCCTCAATCATCCTCCGCGCCTCAGAACGATGATTCTCGTACGTGAGACAGATGGTGAAGAGGGCTTGAACCAGTTGGGTGCTGGTTGGCCCTCCGTCAGTGCTTCCTTTATTCGCAGCAAGGAGTCGACCGAGTACTTCATTCGCTCGATCCGCAGCAGCAACCAGCGCGCCCTCGGAGTGGTTTCCCACTTGAACTCTCAGACGGCGACTTCCCACCTTAACCTCGAGCTTCTGACCCATCGATCAACTCCTACCGCTGGGCGCCATCCTAACGCCCTGTTTCTTCGCCGGTCAACCACACAAGAACTATCTTTTGTAATCGACGAATTTTCACGCTTGTTCGCCAAAGGATTCAAATAGCGCCCCGACAAATTCATTGGGATCAAAGGCTCGCAGATCCTCTACACCCTCACCAACTCCAATATAATAAACGGGTATTTTGAGTTCATCGCAGATCCCAGCGATCACGCCACCCCGAGCCGTACCGTCCAGTTTGGTCAAGATGATACCATCGACCGGAATAGCTTCAACAAATGTGCGCGCTTGAGCGATCGCATTTTGGCCAATCGTTGCATCGAGCACCAAAATCACCTCATGAGGTGCGCCTTCATAGGCTTTACCCATTACTCGATGCATCTTCTTGAGTTCATCCATCAACTCCGCACGGGTGTGCAGACGCCCCGCCGTATCGCATAAGACCAAATCAAAGGCTTCTTTGACCCCACGCTCAACGGTCTCAAACAAAACCGAACTTGGGTCCGCTTGATCGGCGCCGCGAACCAAGGGCGAATCAGTCCGATCTGCCCAAACCTGCAACTGATCTACCGCTGCTGCGCGAAAGGTATCGCCCGCCCCAAGCAGTACAGAATGCCCTTTACTCTTAGCCCAATGAGCCAATTTACCCATGCTGGTGGTTTTGCCTACGCCGTTGACGCCGACGAGCATAACGACCTTCGTCCGTTCAGCGTCTAGATCGTCAAACAAAGACGGCGCCGGCAAACGTACAATGTCGGAGAGCTGGTCGCGCAAAGCCGCAAACACCTCTTCAGCCGTTTTGAGACGATCACTCCCACGGCGCTGCTTGAGATCCTCGAGCAATCGGTCAGCCGTACGCGCACCGATATCCGACGTGAACAAAATGGCCTCGAGTTCATCCATCACGGATTCATCGATCGCTGTTCCACCCGACAGCAAACTGCCTATTTTACCCAAAAATCCGGTGCGCGTTTTGCTCAGACCAATACGATATGCGGCTCGCCGTTCGGCCTCAAAGTCCGCTCGCTGTTCTTCCAAGTCCTGCGCACGCTGCTTGGCGGCTTGAGCAGCTTCTTCCTCGCGCGCTTGACGTCGCCGCTCTCGCTCGAGTTGGTCCGCTTGCTTCTTGGCTTCGAACTGCTCTTTCTTTGCCGCTTCAGCTGCAACCTTTTGTGCCGCAACAACCGCTGGATCGACAACCGGTACGACTTGCGGTTCTTCAAGCTCTGCCCGACCATCAGCAGGATCAATGTCCTGAGTGGATTCGATCTCGCTCGTTTCAGTCTGATGAGTATCAGCACGCTGCGCTTGACGTCGAGCCGTTTGAGCTGCTGCAACGGGGTCATACGCGTTGTCTTGATAGCGCCCATCAGCGTCGTCTGAATCACTGCGTCGAAACACCCAAAGCACGCCGACAACCGTCAGCAACACAACTACTGCGATGGCGATCCACAAAGGATCACTACCTGACGTTTGGACGGCTTTGCCAGCCTCCACCGGATTCATCAACACGATCACGACATCGGTCCCTTGCGATCACTGCGCGGTACAAACCGACGCACGTTGCTTTCATTGCGAACCCCACTACTCAACTCAGCGAGCTCAGGGCGATCACGCAAGGCATCGAAAAATCGATCTGCCTGCAAGAGGCGCCGAATACCTTCATGACCGCTATCAAGTGCTTTTTGCAGGTAACCGAGCGCCTCACCGGTCTCGCCGCGTCCCGCCGCAACCGCTGCCCGATAGTAAGCAAACCCAGGATGAGCGGGTTCTAATCGCTCTCCCTGGTCCAATATTTTTTCTGCCTCATCGACAAAGCCCTGATGCAGGTATGCTGCAGCGAGATCGACCGCGAGTTCAGCAGTTAGGCCTTCGAGTTCCATCGCTCGCCGCAGAGGGCGAACAGCGGCTGACCAATCACCAAGTTCAATATTCAAACGCCCCATTTCCATCCAAGCGTCCCAATATTTTGGCTCGAGTTCGAGGGCACGCTCAACCTCTTTGAGCGCTTCACTAAAACGACCCAAATCAGACAGCGTCATCGCCCGTTCAAGAATAACTAAAGCCGGAAACTCATGCTCCGCTTCGGTGCGATCAAAGAGGTCCATCGCAACATGCAACCCATCGATCGCCAAAAACTGCCCTAATCGGAGTTTAAGATCGGCGTGTTCTGGAACTCGGCGATGCGCATCGATCAATACCTGCAGCGCTTCAATCATTTGATTCTGACGGACGTGGGTCTCGGCATTGAGCAGAATTAACTCAAGATAGTTCGGATGCAGGAGACACGCATCATCGAGTACTCGACGAGCCTCATCGAGCCACTCACGCTCAAGCAACTTGCGAATCGTCGCTACCGCGCGCTCAGCAAGTTCAACTCTTTCCTCGGCCATCAGCCCTCCACTCGGTGGCGCAGGTACTCTGCGCTAAGCACAGGTGCAACGATGCTTTTTGTATCCAGTACGGGAAAAGGCGGATGGCGCGACCTGCCGTTTTCAGGGCACATTCAATGTGAAGCGCTTGGAGACCAGATGATTCGGGCTTGGCCATGCATCGTGATTACCCTTATCGCCTGTGGCGGCAACGAGGCCTCTGTCGACTTTGAGGGGCCGGTTTACTGTATTGAACAGGCCGATTGTGAAGCAGGCTTTGCCTGTGATTCCTGGACCGGGCTTTGCGTCTGTGCATCATCCGGTGTCTGTCCAGACCAAGAGCTTTGCAACCCGTATACGGGTCGATGCGAGGTGCAAGAGGGTCGATGCGGAAACGATACGAGCTGCGCACCAAGCGAATATTGTTCCTCCGATGGTCGCTGCTTAACACGCAAAAGCTTATGCCAACGCTGCGAACAATCCAACGAGTGCGGGCGGACAGAAGATCTGTGCTTACCGGGCGGCGCTTGTGGACTTGATTGCAGCGAAGACGAAGATGCTTGTCCGCCTGGTTCAGTCTGCTGGCCTTTCGGCAACGCTTCGCAGTGCGTCCCTGCACTCGGCGACTGCTCAGTTCCGCCGCGTTGCCGTGCCGACTCGGATTGTCCGCCGGGGAACACCTGTCTCGATGGTACCTGCCAAGCGAGTTGTCAAAACGAGACCGATTGTCCTGCCCAATGGCGATGTTTGGACCAACTGTGTCATCCTCCCGCCAATTGCCAAGATGACAACTCATGTACGCAGGGGACGGTCTGCCAAGCAGGTCGCTGCTTACCCGGTTGTAGTGACAACACCAATTGCCCTTTGGGTGAGACCTGTCAGGAGGGAAGATGCCAGCAGGGTTGTGACGCGCATGCAGACTGTCCATTAGACCGGGCTTGCCAAGCGGGTCAGTGCGTCGACGAAATCTGTATGGGTAATGATTGCTCCCTGGCTTGTCAGGTCGACTTATTTTGTGGACCAGGACGTCACTGCGACCGTCGACAAGGCCGTTGCCGCGATGGCTTGCCTGGTGGTTTATGCGTCGCTTGCAATCAAATGATCGCCGGTCAATGCGGAACCGGTCTGTGTCTTGGAACCCCTACCCGACGCGCCTGCACCGGCAATCGCGACTGCACGGGCGGCGGCGAATATTGCGACCGTGAATATGGTTGCTTTCGTGATCGAGAGTGTCCTGGCGGTCAAACCTGTATCGATGCGAATATTGCTCAAAACCAAGCCGGTCGATGCAGCGGTGGGACCTGCTCCAACTTTCGTTGCATGACCCCATGCGAAGCCAACCAGACGAGCTGCCCCGTTGGGTTTGCCTGCGAGGAAGTCCGACGCGCTGGTGGAGGCAGCGTGATTGGAACCTATTGCCAACCGGAAGACGGTGAGTTCTGTCCGTGAAATCGCATGATCTGGCCGTACACCGCTGCGGACAAGGTGATCCGATCATCTTCTTGCATGGTTTCTTTAGCGATCATCGACTCTGGGATCCCATTATCCAAACGCTAAGAGATGACTTTACATGCTTAGCCGTTGATCTCCCTGGTCATGGAGAATCCGGAGCATGGCGTGGCGACTGGTCTGATCTGTTGCTCCAGCTCGACCATCTTATCGCCTCACTGCCTTCACCTTGTCATCTTATTGGCTATTCGATGGGCGCTCGAATCGTTGGTCAAATGCTCACCCAATCTGGACCGCCAATACACACCGCAATCCTGATTTCGCCGACCGCCGGCTTTCAGCCTATGGCTGCGCGTCAGCGACGACTTCGCGACCACCAACTCGCCGCTCAAATCAACCATCAAACCATTACCGAATCCGCAAAGCTCTGGGGTCAACAACCCATATTTTCCGGTCAAGAAATGAGCCCAAAGCCAACACTGAAACGGCAACACCACATGAGATGCAGTCAAGAGCCACGGCATTTAGCCTTTGCACTTCGAACCTTAGGCTCCGGCACTCGTGCCATTGTCAGCGCCCCCGTGCGCGGACACTCCATTCACCTACTCAGTGGTGACCGACTCGCTCTCGACGTTCGAAGAACCCAAGCGCTGGCGCGGAAATGGCCCTGCGCGCGGACGACATGGCTCAACCAAAGCGGGCACAATCCCATTATCGAAGATCCTACTGGTTTATCAGCGCATTTTATGGGCTTACTTGCCGTAGACTAGAAGAAAGTGACGCCCTGGGCTTGGCAGATGGCAACGAACAACATAGCCATCTATTATGGGTTCGCATCACCTCCTTGATCGCTACGATGATGAGGATGCCGCAGAGCGGTATTACTCGATGCGTTTGCGTCATGCCCTGCCCACTGCGCAGGGCTTGTTTGAAGCCTTCGATGGTCGCTGGGTGTACGCATTGGGTAAGGACGCCCATGCCCCCTTTGGTATTGGTGATGCGCCGATCCTGCCCGGTTTTGAGTCGGCGCAAGACGCCATCGATGACTTTGGCTGCGAGGCGGCGGAGTTTGTCAAGGCAGCAACCGAGGCAGATCTCCCGCTCTATGCCCATTTGGTCAATTTGTTCGTCGGTGGCTCCCTACCACCACCCATGCATAGTGTCTTGATTCATGAGACCTGTAGTTTGGGTCAAAGCATGGCCGCTGCTGCACGAGCTCGACTACGAGGCATCCATACCCTCAAAGTGAAAATCGATCCCGATTCTGGGCTGGAGCAAAGCCTCAAATCGCTCGAGCGATTGCGCGACACCTACCCCAAGATCAGCTTACGAATCGATCTGGCTGGAGGCATGAACGAAGTGCTTGAGCTCGGGCAAGATCCCGAGCCTTGGCTCGAGCGGTTCGCCCAACTCAAGGTCGAATACATTGAAGATCCGGTCCGTTCAGAACTGATTGATTTGTTACCCGAAGGTATCGTGCCCATCGGGCTAGACTTAGTCAGTGCAAGTTATGAACGCGCCACCGAAACGATCGAGCGAGGGCAAATCCAAGTGCTGGTGCTCAAACCCCATCTATGCGGTTCTTTTGGCAGAGCCTTTACACTGGCTCGCACAGCCGCAGCACGCCGAGTGAAAGTCGTCCTATCGAGCCTTTATGACTCGCCAGTCGGTATTGCTACACTCATTCATTTCGCCGTTGCACTGGGTCTTGCGGATACAGCGCACGGATTGAATACGCTTAGCCTGACCTACCCGCATCCCTGCGCAGAACTTAGACCAGGGCGAGATGGACGCATCCTTGTCCCGCGTGGCGCAGGCTTGGGCTTACCTTCAGGTGACTGGATGCCCAAATGACTCATCAAGTGAAGACCGACGTTCACCGAGGGTACGCCACGGTTATGCTCAACCGACCAAGGGCTAATGCGATTGGTCGAACGATGGTTCGCGAGCTACTCGAAACCCTGACGCAACTTGAGCGCGATGAGTCGGTTCGCTGCATGCTCCTGACCGGTGCTCCTGGTATGTTTAGTGCCGGTTTAGATGTACCCGAATTAATGCACTTCGACCGCCCGGCAATGAGCGAATTCTGGCGTGAATTTAATACGCTTTGCTACCGCCTCTACACCTCTGATCTGATGATTGTGTCCGCCATCAGCGGACACAGCCCCGCTGGCGGCTGCGTCTTAGCCATCCTGACCGATTATCGAATCATGGCCGAAGGTCGCTACAAAATTGGACTCAACGAGGTTGCCGTAGGGATACCGATTCCCGGCGGATTGACCGATATCTATGCGTCATTGCTCGGTTTAGCCGTAGCTCAAGACCTTGGCTGCCGCGGGGCTATGCTCAACCCTCAGCAAGCGCTTGAACTCGGTCTGGTTCAAGAGGTTGTACCCAGTGAAGAACTCAGCGCACGTGCCCATGCCAAAATCGAGCAGTGGCTCGCCTGCAACCGAGACGCCCAGGTGACTACCAAACACCTATTCCGACGCCGGCTTGCTCAGATGCTTGAAGCCACAGCTGATCGAGACCAAAAGTCGTTCTTAGATCTGTGGTTTAGTGACCAAGCGCAATCGATTCTTCAGGCACTCGTCGCGCGACTCAGCTGACGACCACATCTGGGCGTGACGTGACGTTCTGTTACATTTGAGCCATTCTTTGGTGACCTAAGTCAGACATAACCAGGGTGCAGCAAGTTCGTTGCGAGGAGGTCATCATGAAATCGATTCCCAAAATCTTAGCGGTGAGCAGCATCTTTTGTCTCGCCTTCGCAGCCAACCCAGCTGAAGCATGTGAACGACGCGGTCCGCACCGAGCGGGTAAAGGCCACGGGTTGATCAAACGAATTCTACGGACGGCGCAACTCACACCGGATCAAAAGAAGCAACTCAAGGCGATGCGCCAAGAGTTCAAGCAAGATCTTCAAGCCAAAGACAAAGGCAAATTTCGAGCAAAGCGCCGAGCGATGCGCAACCAAATGGCTGCGGCGATTGAATCAGGCGATGAAGGCGAACTTGAAGAGTTGTTGGCGCTCAAAGACCAAATGCGCGCCAAACACCAGCGCATGAAAATGAAGAAGCTCAAGATGGTACTGTCGATCCTAACGGACGAGCAACGCGCTCGGGTGGCAAAAACAATGCGCCAACATCAAGCCAAACGGCAGCGCCGACGTGGCGGTGATTTCGATTGAGTCTAGGGCGATTGCTCCTCGTCGAGGACGATGAACGCTTAGCCGATTTGCTCGGGACCTATCTCGAGCAAGCCGGTTTTTTTGTCGATCGGGAAGACAACGGTTTGCGCGCCTCGAGGCGGATCGTGCTCGAACAACCGGACGCAGTGGTCCTTGACGTAGGCTTGCCAGGTATTGACGGCTTGGAAGTCTGTCGCCGGGTACGCGACGAATACGCTGGCGTCATCCTCATGCTCACTGCGCGCGGCGACGAACTTGATCAGGTCTTAGGTTTAGAGCTTGGCGCCGACGCCTACGTGACCAAACCGACCAGTCCGCGTGTTCTTGTTGCTCGACTCAAAGCGCTGCTGCGTCGGGTTCAGGGTGAATGGGGTGAACCCGAACGACTAGAGGTCGGCAACCTGCGAATCGACCGGTCGGCCCATCAAGCCTGGCTAAATAATGAACCCATGAACCTCTCCACACGAGAATTTGAGTTGCTGTGGTTGCTGGTCTCGAAAACGGGCAAGGTCATTTCACGTGAAGCGATTCAAGACGCGCTGGAACACGATATCGACATCGGCGGCCGAGCCGTCGATATGATGATCTCGAGATTGCGCCAGCGACTGGGCGACGACCCCCAGCAGCCCACATGGATTCGAACCATTCGTGGGCGCGGTTACCTCTTTCAGCAAGGCGCCTAGACGTGGCTTCGACGTGGAGAAAAACTAAGAACACAATATTAGGTCCAGGTGCGGTCCCCATCGCTGTAATTACGGTCATTGTATCACTTATTGTGGGCGCAATGATCGCTAAAGATTTATACACCACGGCCGTCAATGAATCCGTCGAGGCAGCGCTCAAGAATCATCTGATGATCAAGCAACGCCTAGTCGATGAGCGGGGCCCGCTCAAAAGGCGCGTCAGGCGATTGCGCGACCGTGAAAATCTCAAGTTCCGAATCTGCCCTGTAGACAACGGGACTGTACTTGAGACAATCGGCGAAGCGCATCTTGACGTCTTACGCGGCGCTCATCCCAAAAGTCGTGTGCTCAGGAGTCGCCTTCCAAGTTCCCTGTTGATTATGCGCAGCTCAAAGGTGCGACGCAGAGCTCTATGCACAAACTTCAAATATCCCAGAAAACCTTTGCTGCCTTTGTTTCTCAGTTTTTGTGTCGGAAGCCTCATAGGGCTCGCTGTGTTTGTGCTGCCGCGCATGACGCGTCTTTATACGCTCATGGCGGTCATGCGACGAATCGCTAAAGGCGATTATCAGGCGCGTGTCCATGATCCCGGTGATGGCACCATTGGACAACTCGCCAAAGGCGTGGATCAAATCGGTCAGCGAATCGAAAAGCTCTTAGCTGCACAACGGCACCTTCATGCCAGCGTGAGTCACGAGCTACGAACGCCTCTGGCTCGAATAGCTGCTGCTATTGATCTCGCCGAAGACCATCCAAATCCCGAGCTCTTTGAAGGGATGAGAGCCGATATCGACGAACTTGATGGGATGGTGGAAGAGTTACTTACACTCGCACGACTGCAAGATCCTCACGCTCGCAACATCCATGTAGAAGTCGATTTAGTTGCGCTGGTTAACCGACGTGTCCAAGCGGCACAACGTGGCGCTGCGCCGGCACTTGATTGGATTCTAGAAGTCCCTGACTCAGCTTCCTGCCAGGGTGATTTTCGTTTACTTGCTCGACTGCTCGATAACTTGTTGAGCAATGCGCTCAGACATACTCAGTCTCTAATTGCGGTCACGCTGAGTAGACACAGCGAATCATGGGTTCTCAAAGTCGCCGATAACGGACCAGGTATACACCCGGATCAAATCAAATTCATTTTTACGCCGTTCGTCTCAGGTATCCAAGGTGGTAGCGCAGGTTTAGGACTGGCCATCTGCCGCGAAATTGCCGACCGCCACGATACTCAGTTAACGGTTAAATCAGGCCAATACGGCGGCGCAGAATTTCAACTCATTTTGCCGGCTTGACCTCAACCGTTACTCGTCTCCACACTCCCGCCGCTATGACCCTCTTTGCTGACCGTTTCGATATGATCAAATTGCTCGGACGCGGAGGCATGGCCGAAGTCTGGCTCGCTGAGCAAAAAGGGATGCGCGGGTTTGCTCGTCGTGTGGTCATCAAGCAAATGCTCAGACACCTGGCAGAGGATCGGGAATT
>CACGMS010000063.1 GCA_902574205.1 uncultured Candidatus Hydrogenedens sp.
TGATCGGAATCGACGAGGGCCAATTTTTGGGTGCGGGCTTGGTTGGGCTGTGCGAACGCCTCGCCAATAGCGGGAAGCGAGTGGTCGTCGCTGGTTTGGATCAGGATTGGCAAGGGCAGCCGTTCAAGCCGATGGATCATTTGATGGCGGTCAGCGAGTCGGTCACCAAGGTCATGGCTATTTGTACAGTCTGTGGAAACCCTGCGAATCGATCGCAACGCGTCGTGTTGGGACAAGACTTGTTTCAAGTCGGCGCAGCCGAAGCTTATGAGGCGCGCTGTCGTCGACATTTTGACCCAGAAGACCCGCGCACAGCGCAGCAGCGTATTGCTGCTGAGGAGGCTATGAAGTGACTATTAAGGATTGTGCCTATCGGTTGAGTGAAGGTCAGCATCGTCTCGAGCACGCCTATGGTGAACGCGTCACTTTTCTGCATAACCCCTTCGCTTTGTCGTTAATGCATCGCATTGGTCACCCCGAATGCGTACAACCGGCATTGGGCGACTATGTTCGGTTGGGTTATCAGTACCTTTGCGCCGAAGCGTTCTCTTTGCACTTGAAGTTTTCGGAACGCCGAGTTCCGACGCGCATGGAGGCGTTGACGCCGGCGGGCGCCTATCATGGCGATTGTTTCGAGGCGCAGTCGATTGTCAGTGTAGCGATCGCCCGAGCGGGCATTGTTCCCTCCGAGGTTTGCTTCCGAATGGGAGCCGCTCTTTTGGGTGTTGAGTCGATCCGCCAGGATCATTTTGCCATGGCACGACAAACCAATGAAGCGGATGAGGTTGTTGGAGTGTCCGTCAGCGGCGAGAAGATTGGTGGTGATGTCGAGGGGGCGACTATTTTATTACCCGATCCGATGGGCGCTACTGGTGGCAGCATTGATCATGCGATTCGCTATTATAAGCAGTCGGTCAAAGGACGCGCCCGACGTTTTGTTGCGCTGTTTTTGACCTGTACCCCCGAGTGCGTGAAGCGCTTGATCGAAGCGCATGACGATGTACACATCGTGGCGCTCAGACTCGACCGTGGTGTGAGTAGCCCAGAAGTATTGTCGCACAAGCCCGGCGTGTTGAATGGTGAGAGCGGATTGACGCCGACTCAGTATATTGTTCCTGGTGCTGGTGGTGTCGGTGAAGTTTTAAACAATAGTTTTGTGTGAGTAGTTCGATGAAAGTTTTGATCAGCGAAGCTCAATTGTCTGAGCGGATACATGCTTTGGGGGCTGAGTTGACCGCCCATTATGCCGCAGTCGATGAGCCCCTTGTCCTGGTAGGCGTTCTTCGCGGCTCCTTTGTCTTCATGGCGGATTTGGCGCGAGCGATGGATTGTCCTCTTGAAGTCGACTTTATGTCCGCCTCCTCGTACGGAGACGGAACCGTGAGCTCAGGCGATGTAAAGCTCAAGACCGACCTGCAGAAGCCCATTGAAGGTCGGCATGTTCTGGTGGTCGAGGATATCGTCGATACAGGCCATACTTTAGCCAAGTTGCGCTCTATTCTGGAAGCGAGGCAGCCGGCATCGCTACGCTTTGTCAGTTTGCTTGATAAACCAAGTCGGCGAGAAAATGGCGAAGCAGCGGATTGGATCGGCTTTACGATCGAGGACCATTTTGTTGTCGGATACGGTTTGGATGAGGCGGGTTTGAATCGTAACGTCCCGTATGTGGGTGTCAAAACTAACGATTAGAGCGTGCCGCATTGCCACCGGGTGGTCGCGGCTTCTATCAAGGTGCAGAGAGTATGAGGGGACCGGTTGATGAGCGAAGAGCCTAAATCCGGATCTGAAGAGGTCACGCCTCAACCTGATTTGCAGGTGGGGGGCGCCGCCGAGGGCTGGGCAGCCCATTCGGGGCATTTAGCGCCCGATGACTTTTCTCAAGAGACTGCTGCTGCTGAACCCACTGTGTTGCCAAAGGATATGGAGGGATGGAACACGCTTCCTCCGGGGACTTATCCGCCGACAACCGTTCTGCCGCAGGCCGGCCGTTCGGCGATGCTCCCCTGGGTGGTCATCGGAGCACTTCTCATCTTGGTCATGATTTTGGTGGGTGCGCTGAACTCGCGGGACTATCACTTAGTCCAAAATGGACAGGTTGTTGAAGTTCGCCGAGGAGGCTGGCTGCCGGGAACGACGCGTGCGATCAAGCCAGAGAGCGCCCTTTTATTGCGCCGTTATGCGCCGATGAAGTTAGAGGTCGGTATGCAGTTTCGAGCTCGCCGTTACACCGAGCGTGAAGATCTCGATGAAGGTTTGATCGGATTAGTCGTTGAGCTGTTGAGTCCGGCCATTGCGCGAGCAGATGAAGACCGTGTGGAGCAATTGGGTGCTCGACTCGAACTCTTTCCGACTTCCGAGGTCGTTTTGGAAGGAAGGCATAAAGAGTTACTCGGCAAAGTCGGCCTCATCCGAGGGCGAAGGGCCGAGTCCGATGCCTTAGACGCAGTGCTTCGGGCACGTGACCTGTATCGGCGCTACCATCGTCATGCTGGGGCAGAAGGCGCTCGCGCCATTGAGCGTTTGGATGCTGTGCAAGGCTTACTTTCGGGTGCTAAGGTAAAGCCGGTTGCACCGAAAACTCCGAAGACAACGACAAAGGTTAGGTCCGGCGGTAGTGAATTCTGATTACGGCGCGCTCGGTTCGTGCTACGCCCTCTGGGCGAACTGGAGGCTTGTGATGAAGCGATGGCTGATAATGCTCTCGATCTTGGTAGGCAGTACGCTGTCGCCAGGTTGCAATTGCGATGATCCGATTATCATCAAAGTTGCGCCCATGCTGCAGATTCAGCACGCTGATGTTGCTGCTGCGCCCGAGGATTCAGCCGGCGAGACACAAGCGCCAATGTGCGATGTTGATGATGCCAAGGCATGCACGCTCGACTTTGGACCGTCGGGTGTATCGATCTTCAACTATCGTTCGGTGGCGCTTGCCAATCGTGCCGATGTGCCGTTGACGATTTATAATGTCCGCTTAGCAGACGATTCGCCACAACGCCCAGAGCTGAGCCTGGACTGGGAACAAGCTGGACGCCCTGTTTTAGCGGGCAAAGAGTTCGTTGTGTTCAAAGTGTACTGGACCCCGACGATCGAGATGGAAGCCGGACAGGCGCTCGGGCACATCGAAGTCATTACGAATGCTGATAATGGCGAAGAAGAACTCGATGAACAGACCTGCCTGGATGCTGGCGCAGCGGTTAATTGCGAGCTCACGCGCATCGCGCTCGTGGGTCAGGGCGTGGATATGGGCTTACCCGAAGCGAAAGTGGTCGCTCGAGTGGCATCAAACGCTTGGGACGGTGGTCCCTGTCAGTTCGGTTTTACGGGCGTCAATAGCCAAGCAAACTGCCGCGTCGAAATTACCAATATTGGTGAGCGAGACCTGTTGCTTTTTGGCGTCGAGCTTGGCTTTCGAGAGGCGCCACGGAGCGACTGTTCGACGTGTGAGGGGCAACAGTGGTGCGGCGGTGAAAACGCCGCTTGTGTAGATGGTCCCTTTGTCGCTGAGGAAACTGGCGATGATGGTGTGTGGGGCGAGCGGACAGCCTGCGACGCGGAGAACCCTTGCCCGATCGGTCAGTTTTGTGCGGTCGATGCAGAGGATTCGACGCAGTACTTTTGCAGCGCCGAAGCCGAAGCGCCCGAGGGGCGACCTATATTCAGGTTTATTGACGAGCCTGCATTGTCTCGTGAGCAGCCTTTGGCGATTAGCCCGGGTACCTCGACGACGTTTCAGCTGGCGTTCCAGCCCTCTGCGCTTCGCCGCTACAGCAGCCGCATCAACTTCGCCACGAATATTCCCGGAGGAGAAGAGGTCGCCTTGGGGCTTGTGGGTATTGGGCACAACAGGCCGATCGCAGTTCCGCGTGTGTTGAGTGTGAGCGGCGGGGCGCCCAATCGCAATGACGATGGCGTAGCACAGGTTGCTCCGTCCGACACCGTCGTGCTGACCGGGGAAGACTCCTATGGTGCCAATGGCGCAACCATCGTCGCTTACGAGTGGAGTTTTAGTGAGGATGCTGATGTCGGCGCCTACCGGCCTACAGATTCGCATTTAGATTTTGTCAATGACGAAGGTGAGAGGACAGAAGTTGGCTTCTTGAACAACATCAATAACTACATTCGCGGCGTTGACATTATCGGGTCTTATCGAGCGTCGCTTAGGGTTCAGGATCAATATGGCGTGTGGTCTGAGTGGGCGAGCGTTGATTTCCTCAATATTCCGGGCGACTCGATCCATGTCGAGCTGACCTGGGATCATCCGAGTTCAGATGTCGATTTGCATCTGCTACGCGGCGGTGATCGCGCTGCGTATCGGAGCCAAAATGACTGCTATTATGGAAACTGCAGGCCCACCAGAGGGAACGGTAGACCTAGTCTGAACTGGGGGCCTGGTGGTCCCGAAGATGACCCGGTTCTTGACGTGGATGATATGAATGGGTTTGGGCCCGAGAACATCAATATTGATCAGCCGGAAGATGATCAGGTGTTTTTAGTGGGTGTTCATTATTACCGGGCTGCGGCAGGTGGAGTGGGCGGCTCACGATCAACCATAGCGACCATTCGAATTTATGTTTGGGAACGTTTGGTCTTTGAAGAAAGTGCCGAACTCGAAGGTGATGAAGCGTGGTGGCAGGCTGCGATCATCGAATGGGATAGTGGCGATGTCGACGATGGTGATGCACAGATGTTTGCGCAACCGCCGCAGTAAAGCCGTGATTAACGGTAAAGAACAATAAAGGAGTGATCATGCGCGTGCTGAGTCTAGTGCTGGCGCTGGCTGTGGCTCTTCCGGCTCAAGCGGGTGAAAAGGAGTCCTTCAAGGTTGCGTCACCGCATGCAGAGAAGAAGGCTGCTCCGGCTGCTGCTCAAGCGACCAAGAAAAATCGAAAAGGTCCGCGCTTTACGCTGCGTCGAAGCAAGGACCCTCGCGGTAAGTTGTTTCGGGATTGGAACTCGGGACTTCAGTTCGCCGTGCCCAAGGGAACCTTTCGCAAGTTGAAACCGGCAAAGGACGCTAAGGGTATCGCCTGGGAAGGTCAGGTCTTTGTCGGTACGATTGCTGTGCGGACCCGCGCCGATCAGATCGCCGCGGGAACCTTTCAAAGCGGTCCTGAGCTCAAGGATTATCTCGAGGGCATTAGCCTGGACTACCGTGACCCCGAAAACGTGCGTGACGTATCGGTCCTAGAGAGTGATATGCTCGATAGTATGGGCTTAGTCGAAGCAGGTGCGACGCTTGATGTGGTTTTACCCAAAGGTAAGCATTGCTGCGAACAGCTTTGGGTCTTGGTCCGTGGTGATGTCCGCGTGACGATGAGTGTGCGCTACACAACGAACGATTACCGTCGCCGGCGCTGGACTTCTTTTCAGGACAAGTTTCTCGAGGCGCTCAAGCTCGCAAACACTGACAATTGGAAGTGAGTCCGCCGGTGTTGCCTGAGTCGGGCACGGAGCTCTCGATTGTCGAGGTTGCGCCGCGTGATGGTTTGCAAAACGAAGCGATTGTTTTGGCGCCGAAGCTGCGCGCAGAGTTCATCAGGCGACTGACGTCAACCGGCATCAGCCGGATCGAAGCTGGAAGTTTTGTGAACCCGAAATGGATACCGGCGATGGCGGGTACCGCCGACGTCTTCGCCGAGCTTGACGGTCTAAACGGAGTGCGGTTGTCTGCACTGACTCCCAATGCGCGTGGCTTTGCCGATGCCTGCGCAACCTCGGTAGGCGAGGTTGCGGTCTTTATGAGCGCGAGTGAGACCCACAATCAGAAGAACACCAATTGCAGCACGCAAGAAAGCGTTGATCGTTTTGCGCCGATCTTAGAGCAGTCTACTGCGCTTGGTCTGCGTGTTCGTGGCTATCTCAGTGTGGTTGCCGGTTGTCCCTATGAAGGGTCAGTTGCGGTGTCGCGCGTCGTGCGGTTAGGCTCTCGATTACTTGAAATGGGCTGCTATGAGCTGAGTTTAGGTGATACGATTGGCGTCGCAACACCGAGACAGATTCATACGTTGATGGATGGCTTCGCCGCCGAAGGGATCGATTCAGACCGCTTGGCTTGGCACCTGCATGACACTCGAGGCACGGCGCTGGCGAATGTGGTTGCTGGTCTTGAGCGGGGTGTCCGTACGTTTGATGCGAGCGCTGGTGGGCTTGGTGGATGTCCTTATGCACCGGGCGCCTCTGGGAATGTAGCGACTGAAGATGTTGTCTATCTTGCGGATCAAATGGGTTTGAGTACGGGTATCGACCTTGACGCCTTGGTCGATGTGAGCGGATGGATGGCAGAGCATTTAGGTAAAGCGCCTGTATCGAGAGTCTGGCAGGCGATGTGGTCCGCAAAGGAAACGAGATGAGCATCGAGTTCGAATACACAAAGGATGAACGCGGCGTGGGCGTGTTGCGCATCAATCGCCCTGCAGCTCGTAACGCAATCGGCTGGAATTTGCTTCAGGCTTTGCGGGATCAGGTTGCCTTGTGCTCCGAAGACGCAGCGCTCCGAGTGTTGGTTTTGACGGGGACAGGCAATCGAGCTTTTTGCGCCGGCGCTGACCTTAAAGAGCGGAAGACGTATAGCGAAGAGAAAACTCGTACCTTTGTTAGCCGCATTGGAAAGTTGACTGCTGAAATTGGCAGGCTGCCAATGCCCACGATTTGTGCGCTTAACGGGCACGCCTTTGGCGGCGGTTGTGAGTTGGCGCTAGCCTGTGATTTGCGCGTGATGGCAACAGGGTATCAGATCGGCTTGACCGAAACTGCGCTTGCCATCATCCCGGGCGCTGGTGGCACCCAACGGTTGCCTCGTTTGGTCGGCCTGGCGAAAGCGAAAGAGTTGATTTTCACAGCGGCTCGGCTGAGCGCCGATGAAGCTTTTGATATCGGTTTGGTCAATGCGGTAGGAGCGGACGTTATGCTCGAAACTGAGCGTTTGATCGCCTCTATTCTGCGCTGCGGACCGCTGGCTCTCAGGAGTGCAAAAACAGCCATTGAAGCGGGGTTTGATGCGGGTCTCGAAGAGGGGTTGCGTATAGAGCAGACCGCCTATCAAGTGATTATCCCAACCGAAGATAGGCTGGAGGCGTTAGCTGCCTTTGCCGATAAGCGCACTCCAGAGTTTAAGGGGCGCTAGTTATGGAATTCCTGCTTGCACTGGGCTTTGGCTTCTTAGGCGGCTTGATCCTTAACATCATGCCCTGTGTTTTCCCGGTGCTGATCTTCAAGGTCAGTTCATGGATTGAACAGGCGGATGAATCGGTATCGAGCCGTCGAGTTGACTCGTTGGGTTTTCTGCTCGGCTGTATTCTGTGTTTTAGTGCTTTTGCAGGTGCGGTTATTGCCCTGCGTTCGGGCGGTCAGTCCATTGGCTGGGGAATGCACATGCAAAACCCAGTTTTCGTGGGCGGTCTGGTTGCGCTGTTGGTTGGCTTTGGCCTGAACTGTGCTGGATTGTTTGAGATCACATTTTCAGCTGGTGGCAGCGCCAAACAATCCGGATGGATCGGTTCGGTCGTCGACGGTGCATTGATCACCTTGGTCGCTACGCCGTGTTCTGCCCCCTTCCTCGGGACTGCTGCGGCTGCAGCCCTTGCGAGTGATGCAGCCTGGTGGGAGACGGTGCTCTTGTTCTGGAGTGTCGGCCTTGGCTTGGCATTTCCGGTCCTTTTGATTGGTTTTGTCCCACTCTTGGGTAAACTTTTACCTCGTCCTGGCGCCTGGATGGAGAGCTTTAAGATTTTAGTCGGCTTCACCTTGCTCGGTGCCGCCGTGTGGTTGTTTGGTGTACTTCAAAAGCAAGTGACACCCCAGAGCGCAAACCACTTCTTATGGTTTATCTTCTTCTTCTCTTTTGCTCTTTGGGTGATGGGCCGTTGGGGTGCTTTACACAAAGCTGTAAGAACTCGCTGGATCGCTCATCTAGGGGCGTTGGCTATTGTACTGGCAGCGGGCTTTGTCTTCATTGCGTTTGAAAAGCCGGTGAAGCTCAAGGCTGCGCAGCAGACCGCTCAGGGCGCCGTCAAGGTAACGACCGAGGACGAGCTGATTTGGGTCGATTATGATCCCGAGTTGGTCAAAAATACGCTTGCATCGGGTCAGGCGATCTTCCTCGATTTCACTGCTGACTGGTGCGCAAGCTGTAAGACCTTTGAGAAAACACATCTCAACACAAAGGCGACGCGTAAGGTTTTTGTCGAGACCAAGACCATGACCATGAAAGTCGATTTGACCAGTGATGAGGGCGAATGGGACTTTTTGGCGAAGTTCGGGCGCAGCGGCCTGCCTGCTTATGTCATTTTGTTGCCCGACGGGACGCACGATGTGTTACCTGAAGGTCCGCCGCTGACCTTGCATGACCGCCTGCGTTTAGCGGCTGCTAAACTAGAAAAGCTAAAATAAGTCCAGCGCTTGCGCCAACTAAGCTCGCGACCACCACAAGCTGAAGCGTGGTATTCTTTTCACGCATAGCGGTCGCCGCAGTGTGTCCACCTTGCGTGCCGTAGGCATCCATCGTCGAGACTCGTATTCGAGTCGGCGCGTCATTATTGAGCGAGACCTCTTCGACGACGGGCGAATCGAGTTCAGATTCAGCATGGACAGCAGACCTTTGCTCGATCTTTTGGTCCTCGTCGCTGCGCTCTATTGCGACCGTCGCTAAATCGATAGCCGCGGTCGCATCAGGGTCGGCTTCTTGGGGAATAGGCTCTGGAACCAAAAGACTCGGCTCAAGGCTCGGCAGAGAGCCCGAGTTTGTGGGGATCTCTTCCTCGCTCATAATTTCTGAAACAAATCGAGCGAGTCGTCGAGGCGAGCCATCACCAGGCATATCTTGAAGAGCAGATTCTAATGCGTCTCGTGCCTCACGCGCGGTCTGATAGCGATCACCTCGATGTGCGGTCAGGGTCCGCTTCAAGAACGAAACCAGCATGAAGAAGCACGGGATCGACCTAAAGAAGCCCGGTAAAAAGCTGGCGCTCTCGAGCCTGACAGCCAAGGAGAAGAAGGCGCCAAATCGAGTATATAAAATCGTGGGATGGACAGCGGACAAACGCGATGAGTTGAGCGATGAGATCGAACGCTCCGGTCCTGTTGAGGCTCGAATCCGGACCGAGCGCTTTCATGACAACATGCACGACGCCACGATCATCGGTCGCTTTGATGTGGTATTGGTCCGGCGTGAGGTCCCATTTCCTGGTTCAACCAAGCTCACCGGACGAGACCCGGACGACGGCTTAATCGGCAGCCTACCCTTGCGCGTCAGGCACCCACTGCCACACGCCGGCGATGCGGGCTTTGCGTTCGAGGGGGGTCTTCGCCTCGCCCTCAAATCGTGTGCTCTTGTTTGGGGTCCAGACCTGGAACTTTGACGGGATTAGTGGGCACACTCGCCGCTACAAACTACCCTTCGCCTACATGCGCTGGGACCCTTGAAAACGAAGACAAGATGTCGGGCTGTATTAGAATCCTTGGATACGTTGAGGGCGTCGATAGTTCGTGGTGTTGCCCAATCCTAAACCACCGTAAATATTGAGCCCCCATGAGTAAGTTTCATTATTCATGGTCGTAGCCATCATATTGTAACCAGAAGGACCGCGCCCCAGCGTCCTAACATTCTCCAAATCTACCACGCGCGTCGGCGCTGAGCGGTCGGTCGTCGTACCATCACCGAGTTGACCTTCATGGTTGTATCCCATGCACCAAAGGGTTCGATCAGCGCGTAAGACACAAGTCCTATTGTACCCCGGAACCACGACGTCGATCGCATCACCAATAGTTTGCATTTGAACCGGGGTGCTACGGTCCACAGCAGTTCCATCGCCAAGCATACCTCGATAATTACGTCCCCAACACCAAACAGTGCGATTCGCCTTCCGGGCGCAGGTTGTGTAGTGACCGGCTACAAGGTCGATGATGTCGTTGTCGTTGGCAACCCGAACAGGAGCCGTGCGAGTGCTCGTACTGCCGTCACCGAGTTGACCGTAATAGTTATAACCCCAACACCAAGATTGTCCCGCCTGGTTTCGTGCGCAAGCGTGACGGAAACCGCCAGCCAATTGAACCACATTACTTATGCCCAAAACTCGCACCGGTCTCCATCGGTTGGTCGTGGAACCGTCCCCCATTTCACCATTCTGGTTACGAC
>CACGMS010000064.1 GCA_902574205.1 uncultured Candidatus Hydrogenedens sp.
CTGTTGAAGACACAACTCGACGCGTCGCAAGCGTATCTGCGCTCGACGTCGTTGTGCCTTTGCCATCTCTTGATGTTGCATGGCGTCCATACGCGACAGTCGTCCAACCATGGCCTGATCGAGTTCAACCGTTTCCGTTGAGCCGCTACTGTCATCAATTGTCGCCAGGAGTTGGTCTTTAAGATCGAGCAACAGATCGTTGATCTTAGACAGTTGCTCTCGCTTCATGTTCCCCTCAATAAGCGACGTGATGACGACTCAAGGATGATCTGCTCGGCGGCGATGGGCAAGTCTTGGACGCTTTTCTTAGCGAAAGGAGGTTGTACTCTTGCGGTCGCTGTTCCACTTGAAAGACAAGATTCAAGTGGGCTACTGATCATGCGAGAAATTGAGTCAAAGCTAAGATTTAAAGAGCGTTTAGCCATCAGTCTAATGGACTTGAGTGGATACGTAACCGCTCCGCTTAATCATCGGGGATTTTATAATCTCACGAAAAGAATCGGTTTGCTTTGTGGGACGGATGAGCGGGTTTTAGTCCGCCTTAACGAAGATTCTGTTTACGAGCTGTTGCTTCGTGACCCTTATTGGAATCGCTTGGTTCACAAGCCGTTTCGTTATGAACCTGAAATTTTCCATTGCTTTGAACTGATTAAGGATCAGTCTTTTAGCTTTGTCGATGGAGGAGCTAACTGGGGTTTTTGGAGCGTTTTAGCATCGTCCGAAGCCTATGGCGCGGTTGAAACGGTTGCTTATGAGCCGATGCCAGCTACTTACGCTTTCCTTGAGCGCAATGCGGCGCTCAACTGCGCTCGTTTCCGTGTGGTTCAAAAAGCGATTGCAGCTCATGCTGCCAAAGACATTCCCATGACGGCAAGTGCCGATGCAGAAGCCTCTGCTGTGGGTGCTTCCATCGCTGTTGATCAGCCCGGTCGTGGTCAGGCGGTTTATGTCGATGCAGACGGTATTGATGAGGTGTTGCGCGGACTGAATAGCGAGGTGCCCGTGGTGATTAAGCTTGATTTAGAAGGGGTTGAGCGGTCGGTTATCGAAGCTTCGCAATGGATCGATGATCATGACTGCCTGCTGCTCTTTGAAGATCATGCCAAAGATCCTGACTGCGAGGTCACGCAAGCTGTTCTCGATAAGGAGTGGCCCATTTATTTCTTCCACGACGATGGGCGTTTAGATCGTATCGAATCGGTAGCCCAGGCAGCGGCATTAAAGACAATATCCAATCGCGGTTACAACTTCTTTGGCGTGTATCCTGGGGGTTCCTTTGACCGCCGCTTTCGTGATTTTATGGAATCGAAGTGAGCACTATTCAAAGGACCTTTTCGCCGGTGGATGGGTCGCTGCTCCTCGAGCGCGAGTTGATGAATGCGTCTGCGCGCCATCAGCTTCTTGATGCAGCGACGCGCGCTCAAGTGGATTGGGCACAGGTGCCTTTGTCCGAGCGTGTGAAGGTGCTCGAGGCGATGGTCGATGCCTTTGTCGCAATGAAAGAGGACGTGGCGTCCGAGATTACCTATCAGATGGGTCGCCCCATCAGTCAAACCCCATGGGAAGTTGGAGGCTTCGAGGATCGAGCACGAGCGATGTTGGCGCTGGCTCCAGAGGCTTTGTCTGCCGTTCGCCCAGAGCCCATTGATGGTTTTGAACGGTGGATTCAACGTGAGCCATTAGGTGTCGTCCTGACCTTAGCACCCTGGAATTATCCGTATTTGTGTGCGGTCAATGCGCTCGTACCCGCTCTTGCTGCTGGGAACTCAGTCGTACTCAAACATTCATCACAAACACCACTTTGCGCAGAGCGCTTGCAGCAGGCTGCAGATGCGGCGGGGTTGCCTCACGGTGTTTTTCAGACGCTGCATTGCAGTCACTCGGCGGTTGCACAACTGATCGGCGACGCTCGAGTCAACTTTGTGACCTTTACCGGTTCGGTGGATGGTGGCGTCGCAGTAAGCCGTGCTGCAAGCGGTCGGTTTATGGGATTGGGTTTAGAACTCGGCGGAAAAGACCCCGCTTACGTTCTTGCGGATGCGGACTTGGATCATGCTGCACCCAATTTGGTCGAAGGTGCCTTCTTCAATTCCGGACAGAGCTGTTGTGGGATTGAGCGTATCTATGTGCACGAGAGCCGGTTTGATGAGTTTGTTGAGCGTTATGTCGCGGGTGTTCTTGCCTATAAATTAGGTAATCCACTTGATTTAAGCACGGATCTAGGACCGCTAGTTCGTCCATCCGCTGCTGCTCATGTGAGGCAGCAAACAATGCAGGCGATCGCTAAGGGTGCACGAGCGCTCATCGACTCCGAGCACTTTTCGGAAGCCGATCAGGGCGCGTATTTAGCACCTCAGGTTGTGATCGATGTCGATCACTCGATGGAGATCATGCGTGAGGAGACCTTTGGACCGGTGGTCGGAATTATGCCTGTATCCGATGATGCAGAGGCTGTGCGACTCATGAACGACTCTCGCTACGGGCTCACCGCGAGTCTTTGGACGCCTGACCTTTCGGCGGCGCAAACCATTGGCCAACGCCTTGAAACCGGGACGGTATTCGCCAACCGCTGTGATTACTTGGATCCGTATTTGGCGTGGGTAGGGGTGAAAGACTCCGGGTATGGTTGTACACTCTCTCGGGTCGGCTATGAGCAGTTAACCCGACCCAAATCCTTTCACCTTCGCCGCGTCTAGGAGTCGAGATGAGTTTGAGCGGAACTTGGAATTTTCCTGCACCTATTCGGTTTGGTTCAGGTCGGATTAGCGAGTTGCCTCAGGCTTGCCGCGAGCTCGGCATGCGCCGTCCCCTCTTGGTGACCGATCCGGGCTTGGTCACTCTGCCAATCGTTGGGCAAGCGTTGGCGATTAACGCCGAGGCTGGTTTACCCACTGCTGTATTTTCGCAGATGCAGGGTAATCCTGTCGGTGCCGATGTCGATCGCGGGACCGAGGTTCTGCGAAAGGGCGCACATGACGGAGTGATCGCTTTCGGAGGGGGCTCTGCCCTTGATGTCGGTAAAGCCATTGCCTTGATGGCAGGTCAGGATCGCCCGCTATGGGACTTTGAAGACGCTGGCGATAATTGGGCTCGAGTCAACGAAGCGGGAATGATGCCTTGCGTGGCTGTTCCTACCACCTCGGGTACCGGTTCGGAAGTTGGTCGCTGCTCGGTGATTACGAACGAAGATGAGCATCGCAAAGTGATCATCTTCCACGCTCGGATGATGCCTGGACGCATTATCTGTGATCCCGAATTGACGGTCGGCTTACCCGCTCATCTCACCGCCGCAGTCGGTATGGATGCGCTCAGTCATAACCTCGAAGCCTTTTGTGCCCCAGGTTACCACCCGATGGCAGACGGTATCGCTCTTGAAGGGATGTTGAAGGTCCATCGTGCGCTGGAGCGTGCCTGTGTTGACGGTTCTGACATTGAGGCGCGTGCGGACATGATGATCGCGTCGACGATGGGCGCTACCGCCTTTCAAAAGGGACTTGGAGCGATGCACTCGATGAGTCATCCGGTGGGCGCTGTTTTGGGTGCTCATCATGGGCTGTGTAATGCGGTGTTCATGCCTTATGTCTTGGGATTTAACCGCCCGGCTATTGATGCGCGTATGAATCACTTAGCGCGTTATTTAGATTTGCCGGGTGGTGGGTTTTCAGCGGTTTTGGATTGGGTTTTAGGTCTGCGAGAGCGTCTTGGAATCGCTCATTCGAGCGCTGGGCTTGGTGTAACTCAAGAGGTGATCTCGCGCCTGTCGCGCATGGGGGTTGTTGACCCGACCGCGCCGACCAATCCGGTGCCTTTAACCACAGAGCATATGAGCGCTTTGTTTGAGCAAAGCCTGCGTGGAGAAGTGGTGGTTCGATGACAGCAGGAGCGCTTCCGCACTCACCTGAGATGATCAACTGGCGGCAGCGCATCTTTGCATCGACTTGGCTCTGCTATGTCGGGCTCTACTTTTGTCGAAAGCCCTTCTTTATCGTCAAAAAAGATCTCGGGGACGCTATGACATTTAGCGCTTCCGATCTGGGTTTAATCGGGAGCGCCTACCTCATCGCTTATGCTGCGGGGCAGTTTGTTGCGGGGAGCGCCGGGACACGCTTTGGTTCACGTAAGCTTTTGCTTGTCGGTATGGGTGCGTCGTTGCTCGCCAATCTCGTCTTTGGCGTTGCCAATACCTTGCCGACTTTTATTATTTTTATGGTGATCAATGGCTTAGGCCAAGCGACGGGTTGGGCCGGTACCGTGAGCACCATGGCGAATTGGTTCCGTCGTGCCGAGCGCGGGACGGTGATGGGATTTTGGGCGACCTGCTTTCAAGTCGGCGGGGTGCTCGCCAATGCTCTCGCTGCCTTTGCCCTTGGCAAGTGGGGCTACCAGTACAGCTTCTTTGCTGGCTCGTGCGTGCTCTTTACGATCCTTATCTTCTTTGTCTTCAATCAGCGAAACGCCCCCGAAGATGTCGGTTTAGCACTCAACGATCCGGATGCTGAAGAGGACGTCTCTGAATCACTCTCCGAGTCGGGCAACTGGATGCAGCAAATCGGTTGGGACCGAACCGTACTCAATACCGTTTTGCTGGTTGGCGGCTTTTATTTCTTTGTGAAGTTTATTCGTTACGCGCTGTGGTCTTGGGTGCCTTATTTCTTGGGCAAAAATTATGGTCTGCGTGGCGATGATGCAGGCTATATCTCGACGTTATTTGATTTGTTTGGAATTGCCGGCTGTATTGCTGCAGGCTATTTATCGGATAAATATTTCAATGGGCGACGAGCGAAGATCAGCTTCTATTTTCTCGTCGCTATGGGTGCAGCCTGTGTGCTGATGTATACGCTCGGACAAATAACGATCACGTTATTTGCGATCTCGATCGCGTTGGTCGGCTTCACGCTTTACGGACCCGATGCGCTGATGACAGGCGCCGCAGCCCAGGATATTGGCGGACGCGGTACAGCGCTTGCAGCAGGAATCATCAATGGTTTGGGCTCAGTTGGAGCAGTGGTCCAAGAGTTTGTGATTTCGGGCATGTATGACTCGAGCGGTGGCGACTTGGGGCCAGTCTTTGGTTTGCTTGTGGGTGCATCGATCGGTGCAATTATCAGCCTTGGGTTTGTGCTTTGGCGTAATCGGCAGGGGCTCACAGACGTATGACCAGAACATTCCCGACTCAGGCGCGTTGTGTGGTGATTGGCGGTGGCATCATCGGCAGTTCAGTGGCCTACCATTTGGCTAAAATGGGGTGGGCTGACACGGTTGTGGTCGAGCGCGGGCAGTTGACTTGTGGTTCCACCTTTCATGCGGCCGGCCTCGTTGGACAACTGCGTAGTTCGGCGAATATTACGCAACTGCTCAAATACAGCGTCGAACTCTACGATGCCTTAGAAGAAGAAACGGGACAGGCGACCGGCTGGAAACAAAATGGCGGCTTGCGCTTAGCGTGTAATGAGGATCGTTGGACGGAACTACGCCGCCAAGCGACCACGGCGCGCAGTTTTGGTCTTCCGGTTGAATTGCTGACGCCAAGAGAAGCGCGTGACCTTTGGCCATTAATGGATGCCTCGGACCTCGTTGGCGCCGCGTTTTTGCCGACCGATGGTCAGGCAAATCCATCCGATGTGACGATGGCACTTGCGAAGGGCGCGCGATTGGGCGGCGTACGCATCCTTGAAAACTGTCCGGTTACCGGCATTGATGTTGAAGACGGTCGTGTCGCAGCAGTGGTGACCGAACAGGGACGTATCGCTTGTGAAGTGGTCGTCAACTGCGCAGGCCAATGGGCTCGTGAGGTCGGTGCGTTGGTTGATGTGCCGGTTCCCGTATGTTCGGTTGAGCATCAATACATGATCACCGAGGCGATGCCTGGTATCTCACGAGGTTTGCCGACCCTTCGTGATCCTGATCGGTTGATTTACTTCAAAGAAGAGGTCGGCGGATTGGTGATGGGCGGCTACGAGCCGAATCCTATTCCATGGGCACAAAATGGAATCCCGAGGGGCTTTACCTTCTCGTTACTCAGCAGCAATTTTGAGCATTTTGAGCAGTTGATGGAGCAGGCGCTGATTCGTGTGCCGAGCTTAGCGGATGCTGGCGTCAAAGAACTGATTAATGGGCCTGAGGCGTTCACCCCCGACGGTAGTTTTATTTTGGGTGAATCACCCAGTCTCAAGGGCTTCTATGTCGGAGCTGGATTTAACGCTTATGGAATAGCCGCCGCCGGCGGGGCTGGACGAGCCTTATCGGAGTGGATCGTCGCTGGTGAACCGACGATGGATTTGTGGCCGGTGGATATTCGGCGCTTTCATGACCATCATGCTGATGTAGACTGGGTGCGTCAGCGCACACTGGAGTTGTACGCGAAGCATTACACGATCTCCTGGCCGCTCGAAGAGCACGATTCGGCTCGCCCTCGTCGGACAAGTCCTCTTTATGACCGCCTCAAACAGGCAGGTGCTTGTTTTGGTGAAAAGATGGGTTGGGAGCGCCCCAATTGGTATGCTTCAAAGGACGTTGAACCCAAAGATGACTATTCATTTTCAAAGCCGAATTGGGAAAATCACGTTCGGCGCGAGCATTTGGCATGCCGTGCATCTGCTGCGCTTTTTGATCAAACCAGCTTTGCTAAATTTGAGGTGTCAGGTTCCGATGCAGAAGCCGCGCTGAGTTGGATATGTGCGAATGACGTCCGCGGCGCGCCGGGAAAACTCACCTATACGCAATTGCTCAACGAGCGCGGCGGAATCGAGTGCGACTTAACCGTGGCTCGCTTAGCTGAGGATCGTTTCTATATCGTCACCGGAACAGGCTTTGCCACGCACGATTATCAGTGGATTAGTAGTCGATTGCCCAAGGCGATGGACGCCCAACTCAAAGATTGTACGAATGAGTTTGCGGTACTTTCGCTCATGGGCCCGAAGTCGCGCGAGATTCTCAGTGAGCTGACGCTCGATGATGTGAGTCACGAAGGCTTTCCTTTTGCGCAGACGAGACGGCTCAACTGCGGCAACTTTTTCGTGCAAGCCTTACGGGTGACCTATGTGGGTGAGCTCGGTTGGGAGTTGCATGTTGCGATGGATCATGCAGGGCAGTTGTACGATCGGTTGCACCCAGTGGGTGCACGTCATGGTTTGGTCAATGCCGGCTACCGAGCGATCGAAACGCTGCGTTTAGAGAAGGGCTATCGAGCTTGGCCCGGCGAGGTGGGTCCGGACCACACGCCGTTAGAGGCGGGTTTGTCCTGGGCTGCAAAGCTTAAGACCGACGTCGATTTTATAGGCAGAAGCGCTTTGGAGGCGCAGCGAGTTGCTGGGCTCAAGAAGAAGATGGCTTGCTTTACTGTGGATTCGCCCGGTGTGCGTCTTTGGGGGCGCGAAACCATTTTACGTAATGGTGAGCCGGTCGGTTGGCTGAGTAGCGCGGGTTATGGTCACAGCATCGAAAAATGGATTGGCTACGGCTATGTGCGTTGCGTTGATGGCGTGGATAAAGCCTATTTGATTGGGGGTTCCTACGAACTCGAGGTGGCAACGGATCGCGTCCCGGCGCAGATTCAGTTTGGCAGTCTCTACGATCCCAAAGGATCGCGTATCCGAAGCTAAACGCGCCGGCCCCTTTCTTAATGGAGTTTGGCTCGCTCGTCTTGGCGTCCGGCAGTGTTGCGACATAAAAATGCTCCGGTGTGATCACATTCGACTTAACTGCGACGGCTCGGCCTCTTTCTCGACTTGTAATTAGCCGCTACACTGCTCCAGATTAAAGCTGTTTTTGGGGTGTCGATATGGGTCGTTTTCTCGCCGTTTTTGCGATCGCATTGTCCTTATCTTGCGGTGATCAGGTCATCGTTCGGGAAGCGGGGAATCAATGCGGTAATGGATCCATTGAAGGTGATGAAGTCTGCGATGATGGCAATGCAATCAACGGTGATGCCTGCACCAATAGCTGCAACTTAGCAGCTTGTGGTGACCAAGTGCCGCGCACCGATTTGAGTCCCGGAGAAGATGGGTTTGAAGAATGCGATGATGGGAATGTAGACGATGCCGATGGTTGTCTGACCGATTGTGTAGCCGCTCGTTGCGGCGACGGGATTGTACGTCTTGATCGCTCCGAAGCGGAGGATGGTTTTGAGCGTTGCGATGATCAGAATGAAAACAACGAAGACGCCTGTCTAAACACTTGCCAGATCGCCACGTGCGGTGACGGCGTGATTCGAGTTGATATCGCTGAAGGCGACGAAGGTTTTGAGGTCTGTGATGATGGTGACGCCGACGAAACCAATGACTGCAAGAATGATTGCACACCACAAGTCTGCGGTGATGGTGTGGTGGGTGTTGGTGAGGGCTGTGACGACGGCAATGATGACCCGGACGACGAATGCGACCAGTGCCGCCCTAAGATCTGCGGTGATGGGATCCTTGGTCCAGAAGAACTCTGCGATGATGGAAATGATGATAACACCGATGAATGCACGAACGCCTGCGCTCCCGCTGCTTGCGGTGACGGCATTGTGCGGACGGATAGAGGCGATCAAGGCGAGCCCTTTGAAACTTGCGATGACGGCAACACAAGGGCTGCTGATGAATGTACCGATCAGTGCCAAGTGGCGCGTTGCGGCGACGGCGTCGTTCGACGCGGTTTGCAGTGGGGTGCCGAGGGGTTTGAAGAGTGCGATGACGGGAATGAAGACCCCGCCGATGGATGCTCGGCAACCTGTTTGCGTGAGGTGTGCGGCAACGGAATCGTCGATCCTGAAGAAGCCTGTGATGACGGTAATCGCTCGGATCTCGATGCATGCACGAACAGCTGCGCTCAAGCGAGCTGCGGTGATGGTTTTTTGCGCGAGGACCTAGAAGAAGACGCTGAGGGCTTTGAGGTTTGCGATGATGGCAACGAGCGAGAAACTGATGAGTGTTTGACCACCTGCCAACTCGCAAGTTGCGGCGATGGGCAGGTGCATGAGGGCGTCGAAGCCTGTGATGATGGTAATGGTGTAGATGAGGATGTTTGCACCAATACTTGTCGAGTCGCACGTTGCGGTGATGGCATTCGTCGTCAGGATTTGGCCGAAGATGTTGCGGGTTATGAAGCCTGCGATGACGGTAATGGAGTGAATACCGATGGCTGCGTTGAAGGCTGTGTCGTCGCCGTTTGCGGTGATGGCTTTACCCAAGTGGGCGCTGAAGACTGCGATGATGCGAACAACGATAATTCCGATGCTTGTGTTGAGGGTTGTGTCGCGGCTCGTTGCGGCGATGGATTTCACCAAGACGGTGAAGAAGGCTGCGATGATGGGAATGAGGACAGCACCGACGCCTGCGTCGAAGGCTGTCTCGTCGCACGCTGCGGTGATGGGTTTACCCAGCAAGATGTCGAGGCCTGTGACGATGCGAACACCGACAACACCGATGGGTGCGTTGACGGCTGCAGAACAGCTTCTTGCGGCGATGGTTTTGTCCAAGCCGGACAAGAAGGTTGCGATGATGCCAATGCCGACAACACGGATGGGTGCGTGGTAGGTTGCCGGATCGCTCGCTGCGGTGACGGCTTTGTCCAAGCCGGACAAGAAGGTTGCGACGATGCCAATGCTGACAACACCGATGAGTGCGTTGAAGGTTGTCGAATTGCTCGTTGCGGTGATGGCTTTGTCCAAACTGGACAA
>CACGMS010000065.1 GCA_902574205.1 uncultured Candidatus Hydrogenedens sp.
CTACCTGGGGTGAACTCGAACAACACCTGCTATCGGCGCCGGAGCATCAGGCCAATATCAGCGTCGACCGCCTCAGTAGCGAAGGCGTGATCGAGCGTCTGACCATGACCCTTAGCTTACACGAAGCCGAAGTGAAGGGTCCGCTGCGTTCCAGTCGCAAAATTATGGACCACGGTATTCTTCGAACCTTTTGGCACGCACCACCCAAAGTCGAGACCATACAGCTCGGTTTTGTCGGGTCGGTAAGCCTTGCGACCGAACGCTGCGCTGAAATTATCGTCACGATGGTTGAGGGATTGCGTCGTATTTTGGTCGGTCGAGTCTCTCTTGATCAAATTGGTGGTCCCGTCATGCTCTATGATATTGCTGCCGAGGTTGCCAAAACCAAAGACACCTTTTGGCACTGGTTTAGTTTGTTGAGTCTCAATTTGGGTATCATGAACCTACTTCCAGTGCCTGTTCTCGACGGCGGCTTAATTCTCTTGAGCACCATCGAAATCCTTAGACGAAGGCCTTTGACCGTCGCTTTGCGTGAGAAGGCCAACTACATTGGATTGTTTTTAGTCTTAGCGCTGATGCTCACGGCAGTAATCAATGACGTCGTGCGCGTCTTTGGCTAGGTCTTAATGCTCCCAAGCCTGACTGATCCGCGCATCGACCGCCATGGGTACGGAAGGAAAAAGATCAGCCCCAGCGCCGATCATTGACTCGACGAGGAGTTGGCGTACTTCATCAGCTTGATCACGATCGACTTCAACTAAAATTTCATCATGGACCATATTGACCAAAGCAGGTTCCCCTTTGGTCTGCTGAATAGCTCGGATAAAACGTACTGCTGCCCACTTGATTAAGTCAGCACCACCACCTTGCACCGGATAGTTCAAAGCCAAAGTCGATGATATTTTATTCGGGTCGAGTTTAAGTTTTCGACCGCTCACCGTCTCAAGCATCAATGTTTGTCGTGCTTGAGCTTGAGCCTGTTCTCGCCAAGCCGCAAGCTGTGGAAAGCCCTCAAAGTATTTATCGAGCAACCCGCGTGCTTCGCCAACAGACATCTCAAGACTCTGCGCCAAACGTCTGGCACCCATGCCGTAAATTAAGCCAAAATTGATGGCCTTGGCGGCATGGCGCAACGACGCATTTTCTGTTTTGCTGACCGTTTGACCAAACAATCGAGACGCGACGGCACTGTGAAAGTCACTCGACAATAAGGTCTCGCGAAAAGCGTGATCACCCGACAAGGCAGCAACAATTCGCAGCTCACAGCCGGAATAATCCGCACCGATAAGTACTCGCCCTTGTGGTGCTCGCACACAGGGTCTCAAGCTAGCGGGAATATTTTGTAAATTCGGCTCACCGCAACTCATACGACCCGTGTGTGCACCCAACGGCTCGAAATGACCATAGATGCGACTGTTTACTTGGCGTTCGGTATAACTTTCATAGGTGCTGGTTAGCTTACTTGCCTCTCGCCAAGCCAACAACGCTTGCGCAGCAGGGTGATCAACACCAGCCAATGTTCCTTTGCTCAGATCATTCAAACTCAACCCTTGGTGCTTGAACCAATCGAGTAGTTTGTTGCGTTCACCAGGTTCTATATTGGGATGCCCGCCCAAATCGCGCCCCACCATCGCAGTCAGTTGACCGCGCGCTTCCCCGGCGCGCTGATGAGCTGCAGCTAAAACGGCATCCCAGGCACCCAAATCTATAGGTAAACCCGTTGCTTGTAGCCGCTCACATACAGGTAAAAATGAACTCTCAAGCTTAGCGACACGCGCCAAATCATGATCCCGAAGATGGTATCCTGCCTGATTCGCTGCTTCGATCATTGCCTCTGGCCGCACAGGATCAGGGAGCGGTACCTTTGCTGCTCCTGCTTGATCGAGCAAGCGATTGTAATCGGGCAAACAGACGCACCGAGTCGGTCGACCTCCACGACGCATAACTCGTCGTAAAGTCCGTCGGTCGGAAACGAGCCATACAGGTGAGGAATGATTGATTAATTGAAGTGTTTCATCGGTCAAAGGCTCCTGTGTCTGGCCATCAGAAACCACCACGCCACCAAGTGGGTCATCGAGCAAGACGACAACGGAACCCAAGAGAAGATTGGACAAGCTTGATCTCCCATGTCCAGATTGCACCGCATCCAAGCTGATGGCGAGGAAATGATGAGCGATCGTATCGCATTAGTGGAAGATGACTCCGGTGGACGCAAGGTTGCCTCGGCCATGCTGAGTCGTTCCGGTATGGATGTCATCGCCTTTGCAAGCGCAGAAGACTTCTTGCGCGTACGCCCTGATGTCTCCGTTGTACTCACGGATCTCATGATGCCTGGAATGGACGGGCTTGAGTTGATGCGTCAGCTCAAATCCAGTCATGGTGATGATGTTGAGGTGGTCTTAATTACTGCTTACGCCACCGCTGACGTCGCTGCTCAGGCCATGGCGAACGGCGCCTTCCACTTTCTCACCAAGCCGCTCGACCCGCAGCTCCTCGTGGAAACCGCCAAGCGCGCAGCAGAACGCGTGCGTCTTCGCCATCGTGTTGCGCGCTTAGAGGACCGTTTAGCGACCTATGAAAGCCAAGAGATTGTCGGCGCCTCGAAAGCGATCGACGACCTCAAGGATCAACTCGCTCGCCTCGCTCAAGCAAACCTTCCTGTCCTGATCACAGGTGCCTCAGGCTCAGGTAAAGAACTAGCCGCTCGAGCCTTGCATCTAGGAAGTCCTCGGCGTGATGAGCCGTTTGTGGCAGTCAACTGCGCGGCGCTGCCGGCACAACTGCTCGAATCAGAACTCTTCGGTCACTTAAGGGGTGCATTCACAGGCGCCGAATCACGCCGCAAGGGTAGGTTTCTCGAAGCACATGGTGGAACCTTATTCTTAGACGAAATCGGCGAAATGCCGCTCGCCATACAGGCAAAGCTGCTGCGCGTCCTTGAGCGCGGAGAGGTCACCCCACTAGGCGCCGACAAACCACAACAGGTTGATGTTCGTCTGGTGGCAGCCACCAATCAAGCCAACTTAGCCAACGTCTTGCGCGATGATCTCTACTACCGTTTGGCGGGTGCGCGTGTTGATGTTCCAACCCTAGCGCAACGACGCGATGACGTTCCCATCCTTGTCGCTCACTTTTTAGCCCGTCATGGTCTTCGGGCACCAAAACTCGGATCCAAAGCGCTCGAGACACTACAAAATTACGATTGGCCGGGAAATGTCCGCGAACTAGCACACACCTGCGACCGCCTCGCTGCCCTTTATCCCGGCGCCAATCTCGACACCTTACCCGAAACCCTCGGCGCCCATGACCGACCCACTCAAAGAGGGTTGATCATCGACCCGCAATGGACCCTCGACGAGATCGAAACCAAGGTCATTGACTGGACCCTTGAACGCTTTGATGGAAACCGCCAAGCGACCGCCCAACATCTGGGTATTGGTGTGCGAACCCTTTATCGGCGACTCAAGGACGATCCAAACTCAGATCACTAAAAGTTCGAAGGGACGAAGCACGTCCACGAGCCATCGTATTGTAGAGATCACTCCCCCAGCACCACACGCTGCCATCCGCACGTCTTGCACAGCCGTGAGCATAGCCAAGCGCCACTTCCTCAACCTCACTCAAGCCAGCGACCAATACCGGACTACGGCGATTGTTGGCTCCGCCGTCCCCACAAGCGCCGGTGTCATTTTTGCCCCAACAAGACACCTCGCCAGATGCTAAAACTGCGCAACTGTTGTACTCACCTGAGTCAATACTCACCGCCGTTTCGATCGATTCAACAGGCGTTGGACGGCGTTGGGTTGCGCCGGTTCCATCACCCAGTTGTCCATACCCATTATGCCCCCAACACAAAACACGACCATCTCGACCTAGACCACAATGATGAAAACGCCCTGACGAAAGGGCTGAAATCGGGGGCAAGTCCGCCGTGGGTCCAGGCAGATAGCGCGAGCGATTTTGACCATCACCAAGTTCGCCTAAGCTGTTGTTCCCCCAACAACTCACCGTTCCATCTGCGTGCAAGGCACACGATGATCGCTGACCGCCATCAATCGCCACAACATCGACCAACTCCCGTACAGGTGTGGGCGATTGTCGGCGAACATTGGTTCCATCACCGAGTTGACCCCAGATGTTGTATCCCCAGCACACTGCCGTTTGAGTCGGCGTCAGGGCACAACTGTAGTCGCGTCCAAGTCCAAACGAAGCGTAAGGGGTGAGTGCGGGTACTGCAATTGCGCGATCTCGGCTCGAGGTCGTCCCATCGCCAAGTTGACTGTTGGTATTGAGCCCCCAACACTGCACTCGACCGTCGACCCCTTTGGCGCAGGTGTGATAGCCGCCGGCCGCCAAACGACGAACCGGTTGGTTAAGACCAAACACGGTACGAGCATCACCAACGCCTAGACTGAGGGCTCCAAGCGTTCCGTAATAATTACGACCCCAACACTGCACCCTGCCCTGGTCATCTAGGCTGCATGTATGAATCAACGAGGAGACGACCTGAACCGAATCACGTACACCCAGCACAGGCTCCGCAACCTGTCCGATCCCCGCTTTACCATCGCCAATTGTTTCGCCTTGACGGTCTTGTCCCCAACACAACCGTGTACCGGCTTGGGTGATGGCGCAGCTGTAATCATAACCCATGCTCAAGCTCTGAACTTGCGCAATGTCATAGCTCGCTACCGGAACCGTACGACTTGAGCGACTTCCGTCGCCGAGCTGGGCAAAATTATTCAAACCCCAGCAATAGATTTTAGAGTCTTCACTTCGAGCGCAGGTGTGATGATTACCCGTACCCACTTCAACCATGGCAGGAAGACCGACCACGCGCACAGGGCGACGGCGATTGCTTGCTGTTCCATTACCCAATTTCCCGTGAATACCTGCTCCCCAACACCAAACCGATCCTTCCTCTTTAACTGCGCACGTATGCTGCAAACCGGCCGCCAAACTCACAACATCCGTCAAACCGTCCACATCGACGGCGATGCGCGAATTGGCGTTGCGATTATCACCAAGCTGGCCTTCCGAGCCTCGTCCCCAGCAGCGGACGGTGCGATCGCCTTGCAAAACGCAGCTATGCTCGGACCCGAGCGCTAACCGTTCAACGGACCCAATACCATGAACAGGAACCGGCCAAACCATATAAGCATTTCCCGAATCAGGGTCGCCAAGTTGCCCATAATTATTGTTCCCCCAGCATTGCGCATTTCCGTTCGCCATCATCGCGCAGTTATGATTCCGACCACACACAAGGCCTTGAGCTCCTTCAGGGAGCAGCACCTGTTGCGGCATCGGCTGCTCGTCGTTACGGCCCATCCCAAGCTGACCACGATTATTGCGACCAAAACACAAAACGTCCCCATCTTCTTCGAGCGCACACGTATGGGCTTCGCCAAGACAAAAATCAGTCAAGGCACCAAGTGATTCAACAGCCTGCAGAGTCGCTGCTCCTTCGGTCGGGCCAATACCAAGTTGTCCATTTGAGCCACGCCCCCAACACGCCAGCCCTCCCTCGGAGTCAAGCCGACAGGCGTGATTGTAACCCGCCATGACACGCCCCGGCTGAGCCTCAATATGACAACGCAAACCGCAACCATCACCAGGCACTTGATTGCCGTCATCACAGCCCTCACGATCGAGCCATATGAAGCCATCGCCGCAGCGAGGCGTCGTGCAATCATTCAAACAGCTATCGGTGTTCGCTGTATTTCCATCGTCGCACGCTTCAACGCCGACCTGAAGAGAACCATCACCGCACACAGCAACCGCACAGGCGTTGGTGCACTCGTCCCCATCTTGATCATTACCATCGTCGCATGCTTCGTCAGCTTGGTGCACATAGCCATCACCACAAGTCGCCACAATGCACCCCACCAAACAGTCATCATCATTGAGGGTGTTACCATCATCACAGACCTCAACACCGTCATGCACCAAACCATCACCGCAACGCGCCACTAAACATGAATTCGTGCACGCATCTTGATCATCCGCATTACCGTCATCGCAGGCTTCGCCCAGCTGCAACACACCATCTCCGCATGACGCCAAAATACAGGTGGTAAGGCAGCGATCCGCATCGTCCGTATTCGCGTCGTCACATGCCTCTCCCGCTTGGACTAAACCGTCGCCACATGCAGGCAATTGACACGCGTTCGTACAGCCGTCATTAGCCACCAAATTAGCATCGTCACAGGTTTCACCCGAATCGATTTCACCATTACCGCAAAGCAGCGCAGGACTCGACGAACCACAACCGATTACCACGCCCACAAGGGCCAACAAAAACGATCTATGCATCAGCGACCCGATCATCCGTTCAGAGGTGTATCGTCGTCGATGAAGGACTTGCTATCAAGTCTCTATGTATTCGATGATGCGTTAAAGGGACCGCGAACCGACTCTCGAATCCTCTCAATTCGTTCAAACATCAGGGACCAGTTGAGGTGGTTTCTCGATGATTGGATTATCGCCGCAAAATGTATACGGTCCGCCGCAGATTAGAACAGGAGGCCGAGTCGGTCATGTCAGATGTTCGTATTGAATCCGATAGCTTCGGTAAGCTCGAAGTCCCATCAGACAAATATTGGGGTGCACAAACTCAGCGCTCGTTGATCAACTTTCCCATTGGCTGGGAAAGACAACCGATCGCTATCGTGCGCGGCTTAGGTGCGATTAAGCAAGCGGCAGCAAAGGTAAATATGGCGCAGGGCAAATTAGATCCCGAGCTAGGCGAAGCCATTGTCCAAGCAGCCAACGAGGTTTATCAAGGTAAGTTCGATGACCATTTCCCTCTAGTCGTTTGGCAAACGGGATCGGGTACTCAATCGAATATGAATGCCAATGAGGTGATTTCGAATCGCGCGATTGAATTGCTCGGTGGTGTGCTCGGGTCTAAAGACCCCGTCCACCCAAACGATCACGTCAATATGTCACAAAGCTCAAACGACACCTTTCCAACCGCCATGCATATCGGCATCGTAAGCACTGCGCACGACGTCCTTTTGCCCGGTTTGAAAAAACTTCACAGGGCGCTTGAAGACAAGGCAAGCCAATTTGCCGAAATCATCAAAATCGGACGAACGCACACACAAGACGCAACGCCGATTACCCTTGGTCAGGAATTTGGTGGCTATGCGCATCAAGTTGCTCAAGGCATTGCCCGTATAGAGGCTTCGTTGATCAATATTTACCCCTTGGCTCAAGGCGGAACAGCGGTAGGCACAGGGCTCAATACAAAACCCGGTTTCGCCGAAGCCGTGGCAAAGGCGATCGCAGACATCACGAGCCTTCCCTTCGTGACCGCGCCCAATAAGTTCGAAGCCCTTGCCGCACATGACGCACTCGTTGAAAGCTCTGGCGCCGTAAAAACCGTCGCCGCAAGCTTATTCAAAATTGCGAACGATATACGCTTCCTCGGCTCGGGTCCCCGCTGCGGACTTGGCGAGCTTATTTTGCCGGCCAACGAGCCAGGAAGTTCAATTATGCCCGGCAAAGTCAACCCCACTCAAGCGGAGGCGCTGACCATGGTCTGCGCACATGTCATGGGCAACGATGCGGCTGTCGGTTTTGCCGGCAGCCAAGGTCATTTCGAGCTCAATGTGTACAAGCCGATGATGGCCTACAACGTGTTGCAATCGATGCAGTTACTTGGCGACTCAGCCAGCGCTTTTACCGACAATTGTGTGACCGGTATCGAACCCGACGAGCAACGGATATCAAAGCTCATGTGGGAGAGTTTGATGTTGGTCACGGCATTAGCACCCGAGATTGGCTACGATCGTGCCACCACTGTCGCTAAAACTGCACACAAGAATGGCACCACACTCAAAGCGGAAGCTATCCGACTTGGTTTTGTCGATGCAGAAACCTTTGATCGAGTCGTTCAGCCCAGCGACATGATTGGGCCCAAATAAAAGCGAATCACTGCCATTGACCTCGACGGCTTTGCCGGGCGTTGTCCTCAGCGTTCAAATAAACGCTAAGGCGATCAAACAACTCGTTGTTAAAACGGTACACTTGGGCGAAGCCTTCGTCGAGCAGTTCTTCGCCAAGGTCTCCACCGTCGACTAACCGTACGTACGCAAGCATACGGCAGTATCGATCAAAGCAGCCCTGGCCATCGACACCTTGCTGACAGGCTCCAAAGGGATCAACGCAGGCAGAATCCCACTCCAACCCCACTTGAATACCGGCACGCATCACCACATAATCGACGGCATCTTGAGCGAAGGGTTCCGGCGAACGACCCGGGTCATCAAAGTTCATTTCAGGCGTGTTGACGCCTTTGAGACGAACACGAAAAACCTGACCCTGACGACGTACTTGTAAGGTGTCACCGTCAATAACCTGATCCAGCGTGACCGGTTCAGTTAAGGCAACCACCGGGCCACCGTCTGGTTTAGGTGCCGGCTCTGGTAGGGCGCCACAACCGACCACCAACCCCAAGCATAGATAGCGAATCATGACCAATCCTCTCACCTTTAACTGTTGCGCCTGTACCGACCACAAGTGGGTGTAAAGCATACCGGTCAAAACACTGACTAAGCTGGCCTTGCACCCCGCGCCCAAGACTCCTAAACAGCCGCCGCCTTGTATAAGCTTTCGCTGGAGCTCACCATGTCGCGTCTCGTCCCGCTCTTGACCGTGATTTGTTTAGCGCATCCTGTGCTCGCGAGCGAGCCACGCTCAAAGGTCGTCGTCAATGGTATGATGTCGCCGGTCTACTTTAACGATGGGGACACCTTTCGAGTCCTGTCCGGTCAGCTCAGTGGAACCAAAGCGCGCCTTGAAGGCTTCAACACGCTCGAGTCGTTCGGGCCGGTTCATCAATGGGGCGACTGGAGTTTTCGCGAACTCTACGTCAACGCCAAAACGGCGACACTCCATGCGCGTCGGGGGATCTGGCGTTGCTCATGGGATAAACGCGTGGATGGCTATGGTCGGGGGTTATTTAAATGCCCCGAACTCGCAGTGCATATGATCCGATCGGGTATGGCACATGCCATGACGATCACTGCCGAACCATCACCAGAGTTGTATCTGACGGCTCAGCGCGATGCGATTAAAAACCGCCGAGGCATGTGGGCAAACGGCGTTCCAAAATATGTCCTCACATCGCTGCACTCAGTTGACGAACGACCCAACCAAAACTGGGCTTATAATCGCTTGGTATCTACTCATGACGGGCATTCCGAGCGTTGGATTCACGGTGAAACCTATGGTGAATGCGATAAAGTCTGTGTTGAAGAAGTCCAGCTCGATAGTCAGGTACTGAACGAAGTCAAACAACGGCTCGATTCGGTCGAAGATCTATCAGCATGGCGCCGACTCACGGCACGTAAGCAAGTCGAGGTCCTTGAAATTTGGCTGATGACCACTACCGTCTCGGCGCACATCCCTAAAGCCGAGCGTACGCTCATGCGACAAGCGCTGACACAACTTGTCGATACGGGCTTGCTCGTCGCTGCGGAAACCACGCCGGGTGGCTGCATGATCTACACCGATTACCGACGCCGGTTCGGAGGTGGTAAAGCCTCGTGTTTGAAGCTCGCTCGATGAGATACCTTTTGCCTTTACTCATCGCTGCTTGCAGTTACGAAACACCCACTACGCCTGTCCTT
>CACGMS010000066.1 GCA_902574205.1 uncultured Candidatus Hydrogenedens sp.
CAAGCTTAGCGTCGCTGCGCCCTGCGGCTTTAGCGATCAAAAGACCATCGAGGTAACTCGCGACAAAAGTGTCGCGTGCAAGTTGAATATGCGGTTTCTTATTCTGTGCATGTGCATCGATCAGTGCTTTGAGTCGTCTGAGTTCATCGGCGAGATCTGAGGGTAGACGCGGTAAGGGTGTTAGCGCTGCGATCAAGTCGTTCACTTGTTTCGGGCTATCGTCGCAACTGCACGCATTGAGGCAGAGCAGACTCAGGGTCATGAGGGACGTGAGTTTAGTCATGATCAGTCTCGGTGACTGAGCGCGGTAGACCGCCATCAACTGGGCGCACAAAGAACATCGTTAAGTCTCCTTTATTCTTTGCTGCTAATCGGCCCCTACTCTGGGTTGTTTTACGACTCAGCAAATCACGCGTCGCTGTACTGATGTTAATCCGTCCTGGCTCAGAGCTGCTTTCCATTCGTGCCGCAACATTAACGGTGTCGCCCCAGACATCAAATGCCAAACGGCTTCCGCCAATGACACCACTAACGACAGGGCCGCTATGTGCCCCTACACGGATTTGCCAATCCGGGCTGTTCGGGTTGTTTTTTCGTCGCTCGATCAAGTAAGCGACCATGGATTCGGCTGCATTGACGGTCCGCTGAGCATGGTCCTCACAGCCATCAAGACCAGCAATTGCCATGTAGGCGTCGCCAATCGTTTTGATGCGTTCTAGACCATTTTCATGACTGATTCGATCAAAGGTTGAGAAAATCTCGTCGAGCTCTGCGATGAGTTTGACCCCGCCGATGCGTTCCGCAATCCGCGTAAAGCCAACGAAGTCAGTAAATAAAATGGTGACCTCGTCGTGAACCTCTGGGGCAACATTGCCCTTCTCAATCAGTTGTCGAACAGCCGTTTCAGGAAGAATCAATCGAAGTAGACTATCGGCAGCGTCCGCCTCTTGGGAAGCGACCATCCCGCGCAGGAAGTTGCGAACCCGCATGCGCCGAAGAGCGACGCCAATGGCGATCGCTGTGACATTGAGGATCGCAACCGCACTGACTCGATTGACGACCAGATCAAAGGGAGCTTGCTGCCATAACCAGGGCCAATCGAGCAGGACGATGAGTTGCGTGGCAGCCATGACAAGGATCAGCGCAATGTGGCGGCTAAAACTCATGGGCATCGCAGCGACTAAGACAAAGGGAAACACCTGCATCGTGCTGAGATACGGACTGTGTGCGCCACCTGTGATAGTCAGGATATATAGCGATGCACCAAACGGGATCAGCAAGAGAATTGATGCCGTTCCAAAGATAAACCGAGGCGTTTTGCGTGCGAGCAGTGGCAGACTACACACGCCCATTCCAATGACGGTGATGAGCCGTATCCACATCAGTTCCTGAGCGGTTTCCGCACTTCGCCACGTGTCGATGGGATACAGCAACAAGAAGATGAGCGCACCGCTCGGAGCAAGCCAGCGAAGAATGCTGTGGAGATCCTCTGCGAGCGCTTTAAGGTAGTGCTCTCGGTAATGCGCAGGGACTTTCCCTGCTCGGTCCATCAAACCGAGACTGTCGCGATCTTCCAACCAACGATCAAGTTCCCAAGGCAGGCGCGTATCAGCAAGAACACCTGCCATTGTGCCGAGTCGCGTCAGGCTTCGTTTTCCGAAACGCCATGGAATCATTGAGCACCCTCGCCTCCCGCATAGAACGCTTGCCCCTTTGGGGCAATCCGGCGTGTGCTAAACCACTGCCCGACGATTGTCTTATTGGATTGCGGCTTGGCTTCTGTAAGAAAGCACCCATGAGATGTCTTTCTGTTGTGATGATTCTTTCGCTTGCGGCTTGCGATAACGAGCCAGAGCCCTCCGTCTATATTCCGGTTGCGCTGCAAAAGGGTGCGCCGATGGCTGCGGTTGAGAGTGGTTATCTACGTCTTCCGGCAGGTATTCCTATGGGTGGTTACACCGCTAGAGATGCAGCCTTTGGCGGCACGCGCACCCGGCCGCGCGATCTGCGACAAAGCAATTGGACGCAGATGTTTCACCCGAGTGCCGGTCAGCTGACGGGCGTTCCGCTTCAGACCCTATGGATCACCAACGGTGATCGTCACATGGTGATCTTGCGTATCGATTTAGTTGCCGCTTTTGATGGAATGCTTTTTGAGATCGAGAAGCGGTTGTCGGCGATAACTGGTATCGATCTGACTGGCCAAGTCGCCATGGTGACCTCGCATAGTCACTCATCACCTGCTGCGCATCATCGGAGTTTGCAGTTTGCTTTGGGTTTCGATCGATACGACCCCAGAGTCTTTGAGCGTATTGTTGATCAAGCGGTAAGCCAAGCGCTGCGCGCCCACGGAAAGCTCAGTCCTGCTCGCTTGGGTGTGGGCTTGATGCCGAATGCCGATCCTGCCGACGGCGATCAACTGTGGCGAGATCGGCGGACCGAGAATGATGATCTACTCGACTTTGATGGACAGCCTACTGGGCCTGGCTACAAAGATCCGTCAGCACAGATCTTAAAGGTCGAGTCGCAAAGCGGTGATTTGCTCGCAGTTTTACTCAATGTCGGTTTGCATGGGACCCAGTTTGGCGATGAAAATTGTTGGTCGCATTGGGACGCGCCAGGTGCTGTCGCTTATGGGTTGTCTGCAGCACTTCAGGGCGCTCCGGTCTTTCTCTTGCAAGGGGCTGGCGGTGATACCTCGCCAGGGGGTCATGGCGCTACGCCGATGGCCCAGGCGGATGATCTAGCGCGGCGTTCCGGTGCGCGTTTATTGCCTTTAGTTCAAGCCACTCAAACGTCTTCCGATCCGTTGGCAATGGACCTGACTTATTTGAGCTTAGAACAGCATCATCAAGCCATTAAGGTGAACCGGCGCGGGACCACGAATTTCCATTATTCCGCCGTTACACTTGATGACTATGGGCAGCCTATCGAGGTCCCTGATAATCGAATTTATGATGATCAGGGTGCGGTAATCCAGGCTATTGATGAGTTTCCAGCACCGATTGGTGCAGGTTTATGTGGCGAAGCGGTGGGTGTTCCCTTTGGATCGATCGGTATGGGTTTCGGCTCTGTGACGGTCTATCCTTATGATCGGTGTGCGATTTTGGATCGCCTCATGCCTGTGATCGCTGCGCGCTTTGAAGTCGACGAATTGACGGTCCTTGGAGGGAGTGCATCGGCACCACAGAATGTGGAACCAGCGATGTCGGCGAGTTTGGTCGCGTTTGGTCATTTTGATTCCATCCCGGTCACCACGGTCGATGCAGGACAGGTGCAGACGGTTGTGGGTCGCACGGCGTTGATGTTCTTACCGGGCGAAACGACGACTTTACTCACCTTGAGAGCGAAGCGTTATTTGACTGATTTGGGTTACCAGGCAGCCTTTGTCATTGGCTATGCGATGGATCACGAAGGGTATTTGATGACCGTCGAAGATTGGGTTGTTGGCGGATATGAAACGAGCATTAATGTGTGGGGCCCGCTTCAAGGTGAATATTTGCTCGAGGGTGCTTTGCAATTGGCTAATCGAAGCTTGTCTGGTGATCGTATGCGCACTGATGACCTCGGTAGTCGCCCACCGGATTACAGCACCTATGATTTAGGCTTCGAACCTTTGCCAGACGACGATAAAGCGACGCCAACAGCGGGGCAAGTCGTCGCTGAACTGCCTCAAGATCCGGTTCTGCTGCCATTGAATCTCGATCCTGAGGCGCTGCAGCCTTTGGCAACGACGGACTCGATTCGCGCACTCACCGATGTGTATGCAGGCACGTTCGAGGGCGGGGATGTTGGTATTGATGCACCGGTGGTTCATCTTGAGCGTTTAGTCGATGGGCAGTTTGTACCGGTAGTCGGGCGAGATGGACTACCCATCAATAGCGACGGACCCGGTGTTTTGTTGGGATACAGTCCGACACCACCGCGCCGAATGGATACAGACCGTCGCCATTTATGGACGATTGTTTGGCAGCCAGTCGGCGAGGGCATTGGTTTGGGTGATTGGGCAGCTCAAGAGTTAGGTGCCTATCGATTTGTTGTTCACGGAACCCTGCGTCGGACATCGACTGGTGAACCAGAACCCTATCGCATTGAGATGCCTCGCTTTGACGTCGACGCAACCTCGGTGTCGGTCGTAGATGGTGTGGCACGGTATGCGGCCAGTCCCAATGGCTATCGAGCGCGCGGGGATGCTGATCGCCCTGAGGAGGCGACCCCGCTGCCGAAAGATATGGTTTTAAGCCTGACTTGTCGTCTGGATGATCAGATCACCTATGAAGATCAGATTCGAGTGGGTGAGGGTGGTCGAGTCGATATTCAGACGCCGAATGATGGATCGGCTTGCTCCCTAGTTGATCCCTATGGCAACGGCGGGTTGCTTTAGCGCATAAGGCCGCATCAAAGCCTTTGAGTGAGTGTCCATGTGGTTGTCCCGCACCGCTCGATGATTCAATTTTGGGGCTTTTGAGGAACAAATTGTCATGAATGATCCCGTTGCGATTCTATTGATCGTTGTTTTGGTGAGTGCCGCCGTTGCCTTGTGGATGCTCGATGGTACGTATCGTGGTCGTTTGCTGAAAACGAGTAAGCGTGCATCCGATGCCGAAGAAAAAAATACAAAGTTGGCAGAGACGGTCGCCGATCTTCGAGGCGAGCGTGACAAGAGTCGGCAACGTTTGGAACGTATGGAGAAAGATCGGGATCACGATCGAGAGCAACTGCGTAAGCTCAAAGCGAAGGTCAAACGTCAGAGCCAAGCCAAAAATGATGGTGGTTCCGTGCTATCTGACGATTCACAAGATGTTCAGCGCTTGACCGCTGAACTCAAAATTTTGCGTGACGAACTCGAAAATAGGCTCAATGACGAAGCGGAGCATCAACAACAAGTCGACGTGCTTACCGAGCAATTGACTCAAGCGCGTGACCGATTAGATGTCTTTGAAGTTCAGGCTAAGAAAATGAGCCGAGGGGTTCGGGTCAGTTTGGTTGACTCGGATGTTGAAGCCGCGAAGGAAGACCTCCCAGGCTTCATGAAGCGGATCAAAACCGAAATGGCCATCTTGGAACGCAAGGTGAGCCGAAACCATGAAGCATTTTTGAGTCAGCAGGGAAAAACGGACGTCGCTGTCGAAAAGCTTAAAGCGATGCGCGATCGCTACCGTGCGGTCTGTCGTGAGCTTGCGGTGTTGATTTCGGGAAACCAAAACTTGGATGAGCAAGAGGCGCAGGCGGTCGCCGAACAAGCGGTTGAACATGCTGACGATGCAGCCAACTGGGTAGGCTCAGATCGTGATGAGTTAAGCGGTCATGATGACTCAGCGACAGATCATCATGGAGAACTCAGGGACGCTCTTGATGACTCGGACAGCGAAACCGCTGTGGGATCGGAAGAGACGGTAGATGATAGTGACCACGCTGATGCTTCTGAAGCTGCAGAGCCCGAGGTGGATGGGTCAAATGACGATGAAGCACCAAGTGAGAAAGTCGCTTCTGAGGGCTGATGCGAATGGCTAGCGTCGTTATGTATACCGCCAATCCATGTCCGTATTGCATCTTTGCTAAGCGGTTACTTCATGAGCGTAATATCGCTTATGTTGAACACGATTTAACTGGCGATTTTGAAGGACGAAAAAATCTGATCAACAAGACTGGTATGCGGACGGTACCTCAGATATTTTTTGGTGATTATCACGTGGGTGGCTTTGACGAACTTGCTGCGCTCGATCGCTCTGGTCGGTTGATGGAGTTACTTGAAGCGAACACCTGATTCGGGTGGTTACAGGTGCAGCTCTGAGGCGTCGAGGCGCAGATCAGAATAACCGTCTGCACGCAGTACAGCCCAGACCTCTCGGTTATTGGGTTGTGGTAGATCAATGACTCCGTCGGCATTACTCAAACGCCTGTCGAGCTCGTCTCCGTTCGCGTTATAGGTGGTGAGCGTGACCCCACCGAGCCCGCGCTGGTTGTCCGCATCACGTACCGTCAAATGCACAAACCCGTTCTCTATTCGCTTATCGAATGCCATCGCTTCAATAACAACGTGACCGGCGACTGAATGCGCGATCACCCCTTGGTCAGCCCATGGCGTTCCGTCATACCACCAATCAACGAGCAAGGTTTGCGAGTCACTGTCGCTTAAGCTGTGTCCACCGGTCACGACGATCGTGATTTTGTTTTGCCATTCTCGACGCTCCATCGCAGCAATTAGACGATCCAGCATGGTGTCGATGGCCAGCAGAGCTTGTTGCGCTTCGTTACTTTGAGTGCCGTAGCGACTCGCAACCTCTTGGTAGATCCCTAGTCGCGTCATGGTGTAGGTGGGTCGTGCTCCTGGAACTTGCAAGCCGGTGATCATGCGCTGCGTATACTCAGCGAGAATAATCGATTCTTCCCACGACTCGTAGAGATCCGAGTCGAGCCAATCCGGCGCTTGAGGTAATTCCGCAAATGCAGGTTCGCGACCAATGTTGAGCCAGCCTTCGCCGCCAGGACCGGTTCGCTCCAATGCGTTGGTGGTTGCTCCGATGTGACTTGGGCTGCCCGCCGTGATCGACCAAGGCGACTCCATCGTCTCGTTGGAACGCTCGGCTAATGCTTGGTGCAAGGTCTCCGCGTGGTTTCGAAAACGTGCATTGATCAAGCGTGTCGCGCTCGGGTCGAGCAGGTTGAGCACGGTATTCTCTCGCCGGTCATAAATACGATTGTGATGGATGCCGTGATGACCAGCCCAGAGTCCGGATCCGAGTGTGTTGTGACTCGACTGAGTCACGCCCGGGTATCCAGCAGCTAATCCTGATTGAAGCCACAGACCTTGCTGCTGGATTCGCTTGAATCCCTGGCTATCATCGAGGACTGCCTCGAGTCGGGTTGCGCTCAGGCCATCGATGACTACAACCACGACTTGTTCGCTGGTTTGGCTTGCGATTAAGTCCGAACGAATCCGACCGTCTACTCGCTTGAGTGGAACCCAGGCTAGAGCGCCATCTATGTCACGCCCCAAGGTCCACCCAAGGCTTAACGCAGCTGCAAGAGTCGGCGCCAGGTCGACGGCATCAATCACTTGATTTGATCCGTCGGCGTTGACGCCAGCACCCCAAGCCAAGAAGCTAGCCGGATTTCGCAGAGCGTCCGCAGCGTAGCTGTGCGCCAGCATACGCTCAAGGGTTGCGTTTGGAGACGGCACGGCGATCAGATCGGGTGCCTGCGGATTCTCAAAGAAGCCGATGAGGCGTTGGGCGCAAGAGGCTTGATTATCACAGGGGTCTTCCCCTTGCGTTTCGACTCGGTCAAGACTCAGACCCTCCGCGCTCCAACGACGAGCCCAAACGGCTCGGCCGGATCCATGGTGTAGGATCAATCGACGGCGATCATCTCGCCATGCGAGAAAGTCGATACCTACAGGCAAGTCTTCATTGAGGAGGTCGCCGAGACTTCTTTTCTCCCAGCGGTCAAGACCTGAGTCACCGATCGGGTCGAGCGCCGCGGCTTGAGCTTCGAGCATGCCAGTACGCAGCGTTTTCTGGCTGGTTCCTAATGCCGCACCGTCCGTTGTTGTTCCTTTCAGCGCACAACGGGTCTCGACTTCTACTCGATCACGTGCAGCGAGCCATAAATCATCGATGAGCGTGGGTTCGCCGGTGACGCCATCGTCACAAATAAAGGTATAACCAGATCCTGCGTTCATGCCTTGAGCGGTGACTTTAAAGACACCGGGAAGTTCCGTCTCAGACAGGCTGAATATGGGCAGATTCGAATCGGATTCATCCGATGGACAAGCGCTAAGGAGGAAGCACGATAAGACGATCAGGGCGATTCTCATGGTGGGAGTTGAACCCACTAAACGACTTAAGCGCAACCGCTTGTGTGTCGAAAGGCGGTGAGGAGCGTGCTGTGAATCGTGCACTAATTATGTTTTTGGCGGTGGTCAGCACGATTGCTGTGGCGGCACTAGTGGTTGCAGGCCCTGAAGGTGTCAATCGGCTTGAAGAACAGCGACGCAATTTAGGTCGACTCGAAGTGCGTCGCGACGCAGCGAAGCGAAAAGCGCTCGCGTTTGAGCGTAAAATCGCCCAGCAGAGCGAGGGTTTAGAGGGCGATGCCCTGTTTTCGCCGCATCGAGAAAAATTGGTTCGTCAAGAGCTTGGGGTCATCGCCGAGGATGAGATTGAGATTGAACTCAAGTAGTGAGATGCTGATCTTCGCGCCTGCATCGTGCTCGTGATCATTACTTTAGCTTGCAAATAGTCACGCGCCAGACCTATTGCCTCGTCAGACTTTGAGCGAGGTTTCCGCTGCTATGGTGAAACGCTTCGTCCTTGATACGAACGTCCTTCTGCACAATCCAGATTCTCTGCTTCATTTTGAAGACAATGATGTCATCATTCCGATCTACGTGATCGAAGAGATCGATACCTTCAAGCGAAACGCATCCGAACTTGGTCGTAACGCTCGACAAGCCTCGCGGCACTTAGATCGGCTGAGGCATCAAGGGAGCTTGATGGAAGGCGTTCCGCTTGAAAATGGCGGCCGGCTGCGCGTGGCTTTTACGGATCGTCGTTTGCCCGCCGAATTTCAAATGTCGAACACGGTCGACAACATGATTCTCGCGGTTGCTGTTGAGATTCAGCAAAAGGAGCCGTCGATAAAGACCGTGCTGGTGTCTAAGGACATCACGCTGCGTCTTCGCGCTGATGGATTGGGTCTCGAAGCCCAAGACTACGATGATAACCGCAGGCGCTCACCTGATGATCTCTATTCGGGGTTCATTCAGCGTGATGTCGAGCCTGGTATGATCGATAAGTTGTATGCGGTCGGTGCGCTCGAGAGTGATGATTTGGATGAAGAGCTCAAGCCTAATATTTACATCCAGCTGAACGCGGTTGAGACGAGGCAATCGGCGCTCGCCAAATTCGATCCCTTTGAAGGTGTGGTTCGGCCGGTTGATCGTCTGAGCCGCGATACGTGGGGATTGATGCCGCTCAATCGAGAGCAGAAACTGGCGCTTGATGCGCTCAATGACCCGAGGATCAAATTGGTCACGCTGCTGGGCAAGGCGGGAACGGGTAAGACCTTGCTTGCGATCGCCGCAGGACTTCATGCCGTAACCGAGACGCGTGAAGCGCAAAAGCTGCTCGTTGCGCGCCCGGTTCTGAGTCTAGGCCGTGATTTGGGCTATCTCCCGGGTACCGTCGAGGAAAAACTTAATCCGTGGATGAAGCCCATATATGACAACGTTGACTTTCTGTTGGGTTTGACTGCGGATCAAAAGCGGGCCGGTCGTGGCGCACATGAGCTGATTGACCAAGGGCTATTAGAGATTGAGCCACTCAGTTACATTCGTGGGCGCTCGATACCCAATCAGTTTATGGTGATTGATGAAAGTCAGAATCTTACACCGCACGAGGT
>CACGMS010000067.1 GCA_902574205.1 uncultured Candidatus Hydrogenedens sp.
AATCAGCCACTTTGAGGACGTCAGTCTCCCGGTCGAGCATAATGTTTTCTGGTTTGAGATCACGATGAACGATGCCACGTTCATGAGCAGCCGAAACGCCAGCCCCGATCTGCCTAAAGTAATCCAGAGCTCTGAGTTTATGGTCTCGAAGGTCTTGAGTCTCGTTGAGAGTCCTCAGGTGAGGACCATCGACGTACTCCATCGAGATGACGTGGACTTCGGTGCTCACGTCATCATCGTCGTACGATTTCCCGGTCAAAATATCATAAACACGAACGACATTTCGATGCGTGATTCGCGCACCAGTTGCAGCTTCACGATTAAAGCGCTCAACAAAGCCCTTTTTGTCCGCATGCTCTAAAGCTAGAACCTTCAGAGCCACCTTGCGTCGCAACTTGGTTTGATACGCCTTGTAGACCGAGCCCATTGCGCCTTTTGCGAGGCCTTCGCAGCGTTCATACCCCTCGACCTGTAAGCGCGGGTAGTCACGAGTTCTGCTCGTGGACTGGCTGGAGCGAGGAACGGTGGGTCGATGCTTTTTGTCGTGACCATACTTGGGCGACTGAGCAGAGGTTTGACCAGCCTGAGGCTGAATTTGAAACTCACTACCACAATACGGGCAACGCACACGTGCGCCCAGCTTGAACTGACTCACATCAACGCGACGTAAACAACTTGGGCAACTGCGCGACTGGATCATCAGTTCCCACCCTCATCAAGTAAAACGCGCAAACGCACGGCTGCCGTCCCGTAACCCTGATCGGTGGCAGTTTCTAGTGCGTCCAACCAGACGGTGCGTGCCTGTGCTTCCTCGCCCGCTTCATCAAGTACCTGGCCATAAAATTCTCGCGCCAAGAGCGCTTCGTCCAATGCTTTGACGCGCTCAAACTCACGAATCAATGGTGCAAATGCTTCGCGATCACCGATGATTCGAGCAACCATCGCCTCGCACAACATCCGCTCGCGCCACAATCGACTTCTTTTTGCTAACTCGACTCCAACCTCAGCATCAGCCAGGGCTTCCTCACGACGTCCAAGTTGAGTCAAACAGCGCGCTCGATGAAAACGCACTTCAGGCTCGGCGAAGGCGTTACCGCTTTCAGCGACCAATTGAAGCATCCGTTGAAGACGTTCAGCCAATGCTGCTGTGGCACCACGCTCGAGCGCGATCCACTCCAGATTGGCTTGGGCAATGACCTCGGCTCGAGAGACGTTGAGCCGCTGCGCCATGTGCTGAGCCTCTAAAGCGGCTTGCTCGGCGCCGTCGAGATCACCTGCGCGAAGGCGAGCGCCGGTGACGTTCACTAATGCGACCATCAGATTCAGGTCATCACCTACTTCGCGCGCAGCACTGATCGCCTCGCTGAAGAACTGCTGTGCTCCCCGGATGTTGCCGCTACGCTCCTCCGTCAAGGCCACCAGCTGCAACGCTTTGGCTAACCCCTTCTCAACTTCCATTTCTTCCATCCGACGAACGGTATCATGAGCGGTTTGTCGCGCTAACTCCGGATCACCGAATCGCTGTAAGACGTTCGCTCGTGCTTGCTGTGCCCGAGCAGCTAAGGTTGCTCCGATACGCTCAAGACGTTGGCCGAGTAGATCGGCTCGCTTTAGGGCTTCTTCGCCTTCGCCACGATCGCCGAGCAAGCTCATGTAGCGCATCTGCAGTTCGCTATCTTGCTCGAGTGTCAAACCCTCACGTTTCAAAGCCGCGACAACATGATGCTCAGCCTCATCGGGCCGACCTAAGTTACGTAAGGCAACCGAATAGCCTGAGGCTGCTTCGACCGGATAATCCTCACCTCGTCGAGTGTAGACGCCAATCCAGGCTTCGTAGGCGGATAATGCTGCATCCGCATCGCCGAGTTCGTTAAAGCGCAACGCTTGGTCAGGCAGATACTTTAGAGTCAGATCATCTTGGTGACCGCGCACGGCGTGAAACAACAACTCGTCCACATCAATATCCTCGAGTTGCGAGCCAACGATCGCCAAATGAGCGTGACCAGCACGATACTGCTCCTCGCTCAGCCGCCTGCGAGCGTAACGAGCGAGTTTACCATAAGCGATGTGATAGAACCCTCGGCGACGCATGTCCTCAATAAACATCCCATGACGGACCAAGTGATCTAACGCATCGAGTTGTGCTTCTTCGTCGATTTCAAACCCAACCGCATCCAACAGACTGGCAAGCTGAGAGAGCTTGAAGTGGCGCCTATTGATTGCCGCAGCGCCGAGAATCTGCCCTTCTTCGAGTGACAAACTCTCAAAGAGTTTCTCAACCAAGGCATCAAGTGGGCCGTCCTGAGCCTCACGACCAAAAACTTTCGTTACATCGAGTTCATCACTGACTTCCCAGGCAGTTAAACCATGTCGCTCGAGCGCATTGTGTTCGGCAAGTGCTCTGAGCATCTCAATACAGACCATCGGTACGCCCTGACTGCTCTGAACCATATGCTCGAGAAGACTGTTGCCGGGGGCACTACCCAAACAGGCAGAGACTAAATCGCGCACTTCATCGGTCGATAGTGGACCTAAGGTGATCCGCTGCGCGGCCTGTTGCCGGACCAACACCTCGGCACGCTCGCCTTGGCGCCAAGCTCCAATCACCATCAAACTGCCTGGGCTTAAATCAGACTCTCGACCGTCGGCACTACGAGCTAACTCATCCGATAGATGATTGAGCGCATCGAGCGATAACAAGTCTGACTTTTCCAAATGATCACAAATCAACATCAAAGGCTCTTGCCGGCTCAAACGATAAATCACACGCCAAAGGACCTGCTTGGCTCGTCGTCGTTCTTCATTTGGAGCTAAGGCTTGCGCCTGAGTGATCTCTAACGCTTCAAGTTCGGTTAGCCGAGGTGCGATACGCGCCAAAACAGAAGCGTCATCTCGGAGTAATCGACGGCCAAGTAAAGGCTGGTCGCGGGCGATTTCTAAGATGAGCTCAAGTAACGGATTAAAATAACTATAAGGCGCTTCAAGCGGCTCAGGCGCACTCAAACGAACGATACGAAAACCATGCCCACGAGCGCGCTCCCATAGCTCCTCGAGCAAACGTGTTTTACCCACCCCAGCGGGTCCAACCAGCAAGTGAGCGGGTCGAAACTGCCTTTGACTCACGCGTTCAATTTCAACCTCTAATTGTTTCAACTCGTGTTGCCGGCCGATAAGGTCTGGTCGAAAAAGATTGATCACTCGACCCTTCTTAACCTCTTCACCGAAACGGTGCAGGACATCCCATGCCGATGGAGGTCGCTCACCTCGCCCCTTACTCAAAAGACGCATCGTCAATGAGACGAGCTCGGGTGGAGCACCGGGGTTAAGTTCCGCAAGGTCTGGCGGCAGCTGAAAGACATGCTGATAAATCGCTGCTGCTGGTGAATCCGCTTCGAAGGGGCGTCGCCCAGCCAACAACTCAAACAACATGACCCCCAACGCGTAAAGATCACTACGTAAATCGACATCGCTTGCGCGCAGCTGCTCGGGGCTCATGTAGGCAAACGTTCCTACGAGTTGGCCGGTATCGACAGCGGCGTGGTCTTCATCACTATCCACAGCGATGCCGAAATCCATCAAGACGACTTTACCTTCGTCCGTCACCAAAACATTGGCGGGCTTCAAATCGCGATGAATAATTCGTTGGTCATGAATGTGCGTGAGCGCTCGCAACATCTGAACGACGGCATCTTGAACCCGTTTGAGGCGCTCTGGCGAGTTGATCAGCGCTTGTTCCGTCTCGCCCAATGCCTCAACCGGCTCTGCTGGTGCTTGCTCACCCCAGACCCCAAGTTCATCCGGCCGGTCGTGGATCAAGCTCCAATCCTGAACTTCAGCCTCTACTTCCTGGGTAGGAACATCCGCTCCGCCGGCAGCGGCGCCGACAAAGACATCGAGCGGGACGCCCTTGACCAACTGCATGGTAAAATAAGGACGACCTTCATACTCACCTGTGTCGTAGACTTTGACGACATTCTCATGGCCGAGACGCTGCAACGCTCGAAACTCGCGTTCAAAGCGTGCTTTGCTTTCCGTATCGACAATATTCATCAGTTTGAGCGCTCGATGCGGCTCACCAGCTCGGCTGACTTCAAAAACGACACCCATTCCGCCCGATCCCAAACGTCGGTGGACCGTCCATTCACCAATGGAGCGTGGTGTGAGCATCAACTAAAAATACCTCGAAGGGACACTTCTCCTAAATGGCTTAAAGGGCCATCGGTCAAGCCCAGTCATGAGCTAACCTGACGCTCAAGTCACCTTAGCGCTTGAACGCGAACGGCTAGGGTTCTAAGGCTCCGCCGCAAATGGGAGCAAAGACCAAGGTGTACAACTTCCTTATCGCAATGGGTTCAGCCATTCTCACGGGTGCTGTTGCGGGTCTCGGGCTGGGCGGATGGACGTATGGGATTATCCCGGCCTTGCTGGTCCTTTTGGGTGGCTACTTTCTTCTGCTTCGCCGATCAATCAAGCAGGTAGAGATCATCAGCGCACGTGTCGGTCAGATTATGACCGCTGCAGAGCGACAAAGCCGGAGCCAAGCGCGTAACCAAAGAGCGGCAAAGCAAGTGATCAACCGCGCTATTGACCGCTCAATAAGTGAACTCCGTAAAGGCTACGTCATCGGTCAATGGCAATGGGGTGTGCGCTCGCAACTGGATGCACAAATCGGTAATCTACTCTTTATGTCTGAGCGCTTTGCCGAAGCCAAACCATACCTCAAAACAGGCTTTGCTCGCCAATGGACCACGCGCGCCATGCTTGGCGTTCTTCTCTACAAAGAAGGCAACTTTAGCGGTATGCGCGATGCCTTTGATGAATGCATTCGCTACAACAAAAAGAAGCAAGGTTTGCTCTACGCGACCTACGCATGGTGCCTGCTCAACGCAAAAGACGGCCGCAAGGCCGAGGACCGCCGCTCGGATGCGCTGGATGTCCTCACCCGAGGCAACACCGCCATGGACAGTAAAGATGATCAACTGACACGTAATCTCGACGCCGTACGTAACGGTAAAAAGATGGCGATGTCAGGCTATGGTCAGCAATGGTATATGTTTCGTCTCGAAGCTATGCGCACACCTAAGCAACAGGTTCGTGGACGCTAGTCCTTGGGCTTAAGCGCTGCAGCGACTTTCGCTGACTTGAGCACGCCAACCTGAAGACGCAATGCCCGCCCAAGCAAGACGCCAAGTTGGTGATCGCTCGAACCGCCGGTTGGAACGACCGCTTCGGCCAACTCCCGTAACCGGTCGAGTAGAGTCCGTGGATAGTGTCTTCCTTTAGGCATGCATCGACGGCAGTTAAGGCCTTCGCCCTTGGGGTCTAGAGCGGCTCCCTCAGTCAACTCGGCGCCACAACGGCTGCAATAATCAGGATCAGGTTCAACCCCTAATTGACGAAGCGTTTGCAGCTCCATCCATCGACTGGTTTGCGGTTCACTCAGAGCATCAAGCGCCAACTCAAGTGCACGAGCCAGAGACGGAGCGACGATACCATCGCGAGTCGATACACTGACCAACTCCAAGAGATAAGCGGCGCGTGCCAGGCGGCTAGGATCGCTCATCACAGCACTGCGATCGCAAACTAAATCCACTTGAACGAGCGTATGCAGTGAACCGCGACGGCGTGCAGACAACCGAAGATCGACAGTGTTGCCTGGGACAAGTAAGGGATACCAAGATTTGCGCTTACTGCGGGGACTACGGGCGTAAACACTCAAACGCCCCACATCCTGGCTAAGCACGGAAACCACTAAATCGTGATCGCCATAAGGCACCCGGCCGAGCACAATGGCACGAACCGAACCATTCAACTTACTGTCCGCCACCAAAGCCCGCTCTAGGCTTAGGTGCCTTGGCTGTCGGACAACGCGGCCCGGAGTCACCGACTGTGCGCGGCACACGCTTGGTACATTCTCTGGCCAGATCATAGGCACATTGCTCGTCTGCTCTCCGATCGCAACGAGCGACCGCGCGGCGATAAGCTTGTCGTAAAATCGCCGGACTAATCCGACTCGCAATCTGTTCCGGACGGACACACTTTTTCATAAAGGGCGGGTCATAAGCGGCGAGCATCGCTGCATCCCCCTCTTTGAGACCGATATCCAGCAAGGTGATATACGCCCCACACAAATTGGGAACCCGGCGCAAAAGACGTTTGAGCCGTCGTACTCCCTCTTCAACTTTTCCGCGCAAAATTAGGGTCTGAGCTAAGTTTTGTTCGGCAAACTGCGGCGTCGCATACAAGATATTACTCAAAGCTTGCTCAAATTCCTTAAGCGCTTCCTCGTATCGCTTCTGCTCGTTCAAAGCCAAACCCAGCAGATTGTGCGCCTCACTGTAGGGCTCATCCGACGCACGAATTGCCAAACGCAAAGCCTTCTCAGCATCTACGGGCTTCTTGAAACCGTACAAGTAAACATAGCCGAGGTGATAATGAGTCCGTGCATTTTTGGGGTCGAGTTCTATCGATTTACGCAGTTCCACGAGCGCCTGACGGTATTGCTGCTTTTCGATCAGCGCAGCGCCAAGGTCTTGCTTGATTTCTGCCATCCTCTTGCGTTTGGCATGCCCACCGCAGGCGCCTAAACTCAGCGCTAAAGCGACCCAAAGAAAAGAGCGCATCACTTCGTCAACTCAAGGACGAAGACCTTCATTCCATTACGAGGGAGATCAACCTTTTCCGACACCAATGTGTCGGTCAGTTCAATACGGCTATCTCGAATACCACCCAAACCGATCACCACCTCCATCGCTCCCGAGCCACTCTTACGCCCAAGCTTGACCTCGATTGTATTGGCTCCCGACTTGAGATGAACCAAGAGATCATGAACCGACTGCATCGGATCGACCTCGTCAGCGACCTTGTTACCATTGACGACGACCTCAACATTCATCTCGGTCTTGCCATGGGCTTGGCTTTGAAAAATCACCATCGCTCCTTCACCAGGAGCTAATCGAGCGGGCTTGAGCCGGATCGTCTCAGCGGGCGGCGCCACTTCATAGTCGGGCGCATCAATAAAAACACGCCCCTGCTCGTCAATGCGTACGCTCGCGTTCGTAAACTCTTGACCACGCACACCATCAATCGAGACGCCATTGAGAAACAGCCGCGCCTGCTGCGGTGCAGCCAGCACGACTCCGCTAAGCATCAAGGCCAAAAATGTCCCGTTCACGACTAGATCTCCGCCTCAAGCAAAGCCTTTGCTCGACGACGTGTGCGTAACAAGGATCGCAGGGTCAAAGCCAGCAGCAACATGAATCCAACAAGGGCAATACGAAAAGCGACGGTGGCCCCTTTGGTCGCCCACCAAATCGAGCTTCTTAGCTCAGATAATCCAAAAGTATCCGGCGCTCGAGCCTCGAGAAGCGATAGGGTCGCTTGCGCTTCTGCCACTCGGTGCTCTTTGATCGCATGACCACCGCTACGCAACAGTTCGACGGGCAAATCTTTCGGCCAATGCTCACTCGCCACCTGCGTCGCTTTGATCACCGCTGGCCCCAAGGTCCCCCGACGCACGGCTACCAACGCCTCCCAGCCGTCGATCAGCTGGCTCAATTCTTGGCAACGTCCCTCATCGATGTTCAGAGCAGAACAGGCCTGATTGTGGTGCTTTGCTCGCTTGATGCGCCCACCAGCTAGATCATCTTTACCGCACAGCACGCGCGCCTTGACGGCCGTGGATCGCCAGTTTGAATCAACAAGCGGCTGCTGATCTTGATCCAGCAGAGTACAGGCTTTGTGATAATCACTTTGCGCCCATGCGCTCAAAAATTCTGGCTGAGGCGCCGCGGACGCGGGATCGACAATCGCCAACAGTATCCAAGACCAAATCACCATGAACGTTCATGCTTGCGCCATTCTCAGAGCAATTACTCGTCGACGCGCCTGCCACTCTCCCTTGTAGCGATCGATGTGGAGTTCATAAAGCACATCAACGCAGGTTCCCGTATCCGCCGCGCGCCCTATACGAAATCCATCCATCCAGACCTGACCACTCTGCACTGGCGCAGCAACCGCCAGCCGTGTGAACTCGCTTTTGTAATCATTTCTGCGACGAATCTCGAGCCCCCGTGCTAAGAAAACTGGCTGAGGATTTGCCATTCCAAAAGGCGCAATTCGACGAAGTTGTTGGGCGATATCGAGATGCGCTGCCCAGGGTGCAAGCTCTGTATCGTACCGTAATTTCTTCTGATGACCATCTTCACCAATTTGATCGCGTACTGCGAGATTGAGTTCGGAGCGCAACCGAACCACATCGGCATCTGGCTTGAGCGTCAGTCCTGCAGCTGCCTGATGGCCACCAAAGCGGGCGAGCTCTCCGCTCGCCATACGCAATGCCTCCACTAGGTTGATGCCATCTGGTGCGCGCGCAGACCCCTTACCCTGCATGCCAATCACCACAGCAGGTCGATGATACCGATCGACCAATCGTCCAGCAGCCAAACCGACAACACCCGGATGCCACTGTGCATCATAAGCCACAATACAGTCGGGAAGACGCTCAGCACGTTGCACGCGACGCATGACTTCATCTACGGTGGCTCGTTGGGTGCTTCGTCTCGAGGCGTTCAGTTCTTCAAGTTGGGCAAAGAGTCCCCCAGCTTCATCGTGATCATCGGTTACCAGAAGTCGAAACGCCAAATGGGCATCGGCGAGCCGCCCTGCGGCGTTAAGCCTCGGTGCCAAATCAAAACCCAGACTACGCTCGGTCAAGACGGCATCCTTCGAAGCACTGCGCAAGACCTTCAGCCCTGCGTAGGTCGTCGTCTCAAGTTCACGCAAACCCCGTCGAACCAAAATACGATTTGCGCCGCTAAGCGGGACCATATCGGCGACCGTTCCAATAGCGACTAAGGCAAGGAGCAGCTCAATCCGTGGTTCACCGCGCTCACTGAAGTACCCTCTTTGCCGCAAGACGGCTCGTGTACCCGCAACCAAATTCCAAGCGACGCCAACTGCTGCAGGCTCACCCGGCGGATACCGATTATCGTGGCGCTTGGGATTGATCACAGCCACTGCTGGTGGAATCGTTTCGGCGACCGAGTGATGATCGCAAACAATCACTGGAAGCGACAACTCCTGTGCCCGCTCAAGCGCCTCAAAAGCGGTGGCACCGCAATCGACGGTGATCAATACGTCACAGTGAGGTGCGAGCGCATCGACCATGGATGCGGCGAGCCCGTATCCGTCTTTCATACGATGGGGCAAACGCACATGCGCCGGACAGTTCAGTTCATTCAAGAAACGATACAAAACCGCAGAGGCTGTACAGCCATCGGCGTCATAGTCGCCAAATATGGTGATTCGCTCACCCGCCTCAATGGCATCCGCTAAGCGATTGGCTGCGTGGTCCATATCCGGCAGCAAATTGGGTTGGGGTAAATT
>CACGMS010000068.1 GCA_902574205.1 uncultured Candidatus Hydrogenedens sp.
GTCTATTTCCTTAAGCGCAGCAAGGCCCCTTACCCCTCTTGGTGTGATATGAAAACGAAGGGCGGCGGCTGGACCATGGTCCTCACCATTGATGGACGTAAAGGCACCTTTGCCTACGACTCGCCGCTCTGGACAAATAAGAAGACGCTCAATGCCAACACCAAAAAGAAGTTCCCTTATGAAGCCAAGACCAAAGCGTTTTATCGAGTGCCCTTTAATGAAGTGATGATCGCGACTTGGGACGGTAAAAAGGACATACGCAGTGAGTTTATTCCCTACAAAGCAAAGTCGCTCTTTCACCTCTTTCGAGACGGCAAGTACAAACCGACTAGGCTGGGACGCAAGCGCTGGAAGAAACTGATCAAGGGCGGCTCATTGCAAAAGCGCTGCAACAAAGAAGGCTTCAACGTCTACAACCGGCTCATGCGTGTACGGATCGGAATCATCGCCAACCAAGAGAATGACTGCATCACGCCCGATTCGCGCATCGGTATTGGCGGCGGCTCCAGTGACCCGCCGCGAGGGCCTCAGCGCTCCGTTGGTAATGAAGCCATCGGCTTTGAACCCGATAACGGCGTCAAGCGCACGACGGCTTGGGGCTTTGTCTTGGTCCGCTAAGCAGAGCGTTTTGATCTGCGCTCGCCGCCACTGGATACGAGTCGAGCTTTAGGGTTTGACGTAGACCCACAAATACCGATTATCAACGTTTTGACCAAAGCAGTCAGCAGCTTCATAGCTGCATCCAGGACCATTCACGATAAGTCGTCGCTGAATGCGCCATGCGCAACTTTCACCTTCACTGCCCCAGTGGGACATGCCAGCGTGCGGGTGCGACGGCCTTCCATCAGCGTAAATTAGATTCGGCATACCAATAGCTCTGCCTGTCCCCCAGCTACTTCTAGTGATCAAGTTCTGCACCGGAGTGCCTTGGTTGATGCCCTGCCCAAGCCCCTCACGAAAGACGTTGCGCTCAACCTCTATGAATTTGTGTTCAGATGCGCTCGACCCACAATACAGGCGAACTTTCTCCATACCCGTTAGCGCACAGCCACCGCCCCACTCTTGCGGTATGTCTTCACGGTCACGGCGATCCAAATAACCCGCACACTGCCGCCATCCGCCGCCGATAATCGGGCCCTCTCGACCGTCAAAACCGTTCACTAAATGACTTTGGTCCTCACAGATATTCGAGCAGTCATCAGTGTCGTTGCGGTTACCATCGTCGCAGTCCTCTTCATCCGCCCAGACAAAGCCGTCGCCGCAGCTCGCCTCTTGGCAGTTCTCGGTGCACCCATCTGTTGAATCCGTGTTGCTGTCGTCACATTGCTCGACCCCTTCGTGGAGGAATCCATCGCCGCATGACGCCGCGCTGCAGTCGCTCAAGCAGGCATCGGTATTGCTGTCATTGCCATCATCGCAAACTTCATTTCCAGCATGAACAAAGCCATCACCGCAACTAGCGGCTACACAGGTGCTCAAGCAGTCATCTGTGTCCGCTGAGTTGCCGTCATCGCATGCTTCGTTATCATCGTGAACAAAGCCGTCACCGCAGCTCGCCGTAACGCAGGTGCTCAAGCAGTCATCAGTGTCCACCGAGTTGCCGTCATCGCAGGCTTCGTCTTCACTATGAACAAAGCCGTCACCGCAGCTCGCCGCAACGCAGGTGCTCAAGCAGTCATCAGTGTCCTCCGAATTGCCGTCATCACAAACCTCTTCCGCCTCGATCACGCCGTTACCGCAGTAGATTTCAGGGGCGATGGTCTCGGGTAAAGGGCAGGCAAAGACCGTTAGTCCTAACCCATAAAGAGGTATAAGCTGCCATTTTACGCGTGCTCTGTCCCTTATCATGGCTGACCCGGCCACGTGCAACCGACTGCGATCTGCGTAAGCGGCGATCCGCTTCCATTCACTCGAACCTGATGTCCTGGTGGCAACTCGCAACGCGTACCCTCATTGTCTCCGGCAGCTAAATACATGCTGACTGTTCCTCTCGGATACTCGGCGTCTGCGATTTCGTTAGCTAAATCACACCGGGTCACCGGCATAGCATCAGCTAAGCGACAAAACATGGCGCAGGTGTCATTCGCTGAACCGCCTTGAATCGTTACGTCATGCCAAGCAGCGCCCATACGACAGCCAAGTTGAGGCGTTCCCGATTGGTTATTGCGCCCGGGATACCACTGAGCGCCCGAACAGATTCCATTCTCGAACTTACGGCAGCGGATTTGATCACCGGAGGGCAGCGTCGTCGGTCCAGGCGGGAATTCGGCAGCTGGAATTTGCCAAACCCACGTGTCCTCTAGGCGGTCGTTATTTCGAGCAATGCCACCGTACATGACGATTTGTCCTCGGCTACTGTCGTACGCCATGCTCATCAGTGTTCGTTCAGACGGACGCTCTGTAGCCGCCAGCTCAGACCAACCCTCAGCGGTTCCAAGCATGAGCTGATTACTCCACAACCAACCAAACAACGCTACGCCCTGCTGCCCGTAGGTCACCATTTGTGCGCCGCGCGCATCGCTTGTGTTGATTTGCGATGCACCATCTATTGTCTCCCACGAGCTACCCGACCATGATGTTTGTGTGATACTTGCGGCGGGATACCCTCCCCACATAATTAGTCTTTGGCGCAAGGGATCATAAGCCATAGTCTGGTTCTGATTGGCGTGGCTTGCGCCTATGCCATCGTCTGAAATCTCTGCCCAATTGGAGCCATCCCAAGCCCAAGTATCGTGTCTTTTACACCCACCATCGGGACAGTTAGCGCCTCCGAAAAGGATCACTCGGCGACTTATTGGATCATAGCCCATCGCAAATTGTGCGCGCCCAGGTGGTGCGGTGTCGGGGTTTGCTTGGCTCCAACTTTGCCCATTAAAAATCCATGTGTCGCTAGGGTAAGTGTTATTACAGTGCCCCCCAAACAAAACGAGAACCCTGCGCGCCTCGTCATAAACCAACTGGTGGTTATAACGCTGGCTTGGCGCGCTTGTTGTTTGAACCCGGGACCAGCTGTTGCCGTCCCAACCGTGCGTCGAATCGTAACAGTTCGTCGTCCCGGACGAATCTAACCCACCAAACAGAATCGTTACTTGCGTAGGCGGAAAGTGAGCCATTTTAGCTTCTGATCTGATTCCTGGGCTATTATTTGGTAACAGGTCAGGTCGTCGCCAGCCTTCTACAAAGGGTCTTGGGTCGGCTCCTGAATCAGGCTGAACACCGGTATCAGCGGGCTGACCCGAATCAGACTGAGACCCGGCGTCGGACGAGACGCTGGCGTCCGGCAAACTCAATCCCATATCAATTCGGGTGCTGGCATCTGTAGTCGGCTGGCTATCGGGCAGACAATATCCATTGCTGCATCGACCTACAGAACACTCGTCAGTGCACGCAAGCAGACCGCCGTCGGCGCTGAGGTCCGCTGTGTAGCAACCAAAACAGGCGGCGAGCCAAACTATCGCTAACATCTGTCTCATCATCGACTCCACCACCATAAGCCCGCTCCGGCTCCAACGCTCACCAAGCCACCCACCAACAGACCGTTGGCGCTGCTCGTTGTATCGATCAACGTTTGCTGAGTGTCGTCTGATGGACTGGTGTTGTAGGCATCTTGAGCCGCTGTGACCTGACTGTAGCTGTAGATACTTAGCGCTGCACCCGATGCGCCCACAGCTAAACCTAGCCAGCCAAGCGAACGTCGATTTGAGGGCGGCGAAACGGTCGCAACCGCAACCTCTGGCGTTTTCTTAACCGGTTTAGCCTGGGCGCCGAAGGCGTCGTCTATAAGCGCCCGCAACGTCGGGGCGAGCTCGTCACCAAGGGCTCGCTCCCCATCAAACATTTTCGTCACGCGCCCCGCAACTTTCGCCTCATCTACAGCGAGTAATTTGATGTTGAGCATAAAGCGACCACCGAGCATACCTAGGCTGCCTGAAAGCAAATAAGGCACACCGAGAGCGCCCCCTAGTTGCGCTAAGCAGCTGTCATCATCACAACCAAGGGCTTGTTTTTGTTGTTCGGCGCTGATCATCGCCGCCACGTCTGAGCTGCCGATCACCGACTTGAAGCGCTTGCTGTCTCGAAGCACGCTCAGCGCCGCTTCACTGATCATTTCGGCGAGGTCATCTTCAACGCCGCGCTGCGCCTTGAAGTTGAGCGCTGCTAAGCCTGGTAGCTCCTCAGCGTATGAATCGACAGAGACGAGACCGGTACTAAGAATGATAAGAACAGATGATCTCACTATTCAACTCTCCACCCAATCAGCTTTAGGCGAGTCGGTGGCTGATGTTAAGAGTGTGATTGTCCTCAACACTCGAACCCAGAACGCAGACCGCCTGTCGGCTACTAACGCTTGCCGTCGGCCTCGAGCGATTTGCGGATATATTCGCCGACCGGGTCGTACCCGGTCTGAATCATTGAAGGCGCAATATTAGCCTTTTTGAGGCGCTCGAATTGACTGTCGCTTAGGGTGCTTTCAAGACGGTCGAACAAGCCCTGCTCCACCCCCTGCATACGCTCAGCGTAGGTATCATCGGTTCCGGGTATGGTCGCCTCCATACGCACAACTAGCCGATCAAGTGCTGGCTTGAACTCCATCCCTTGGCGAAAGTCTTCCGCCATCTCATCGAGTGGAGCGACACCCTCCTCATTGGCGATTGATAAGAGCTCGAGCGTTTGGTCTTTGATCTCGTTAAATAAGCGCTCGGCTTGAGCGCTTTGATCCTTGGACAGCCGCAGCTCGGCTTTGAGTTCTTCGCTCGTGGCGATCCATTGCCCAAAGGGATTACGATGGCGAAGCTTGTTTTCAAGCGCCGCCAGGCGCGAGTCGAGTTGATCAGCGACAGGCACCTCTTCGTTCGCCTGGTTAGCTGGGATAGCTGCGCCCGGCTTGAGCGTCTTATCGGCTGGATCGGTAACCTTCTTGCTTGCTTTGCGACTTGACCCTTCCGAATCCCGCATCAACTGCATCACATCGTCCGAGAGTTCGTCGAATCGTTGCTCCAAAATAGACAGTCGCCGATCAAAATCAGTGCTGGCTGTTTTCTCCGCCGGCAGGTCACTCGATGCGTTCATCCACGCGAACACGCTGACTGCCAAAGCGACGATTGAAACACCAAGAACGACCTGATTCATGGGCCCTCCGAGCGGGTGATGAGAATGACCGACCTCGAGGTTTCGGACAAGTCATCCGGGAATATTTACCACCTGTGCTGTGTATCACTAGCGTTCACAAGCAGTTGCTTTAGGATTATCGAGTGTTGCTAGGGAGACGAGATTGATTGATTACTCGCTCATGCTTGAGTCGCTCAGCGGCGAGCATATACCACTCGACACGTACAAAGGGCGTGTGCTGCTGGTTGTGAATACGGCGAGTGCTTGTGGATTTACGCCACAGTACGAGGGGCTCGAGCAACTGTACCGAAGCTATTCGGATCAAGGCTTTTCGATCTTGGGATTCCCGTGCAACCAGTTTGGTAATCAGGAGGCTCGTGACGCCGAATCGATCGATGCCTTTTGTAAGTCAAAATACGACGTCACGTTTCCGATCTTTGCCAAGACCGATGTGAACGGTCGTAAAACGCACCCGCTGTTCGCCAGTCTAAAGGCCGAAGCGCGAGGGCTACTCGGCTCCCAATCGATCAAATGGAACTTCACCAAGTTTTTGGTCGACCGCGACGGTCAGGTGCTGAGACGCTACGCACCAACGATCACCCCTGGCGCCATCAAGAAAGACATCGAAGGTTTACTCGGCATCTAAGCCAAGGCGTCAAGCTCGTCCCAGCGGGCATAGCGCTCAAGCAGTTCGTTGCTCAACGCTTCCAAGCGATCAACTGTGCGCTGAACGTCGTCGTGAGGCTGATCATAAAAGCCATCGCTCATGATCAATGAGTTGAGTTCTTGTTGTTCTGATTCGAGCGCCTCGATTTGAGCAGGAAGCCGTTCAAGTTCATGGCGCTGAGTAAAAGTGAGTTTTGGCTGATTGAGTTTCGGGGCTGGCTTTGACTGTTTCTTTGCAGACTTTTCCACCGGAGCAGCTTCGACCTGCGGTCGCTGTACGAGCCAGTCATCATAACCGCCGATATAATGACGGACGCTTCCATCTGCATCAAACGCCACGCAGCTGGTCACGACGTTGTTGAGAAATTCTCGATCATGACTCACGACGATCAGGCTCCCTGTATAGTCGAGCAGTGTCGTCTCCAGCAGCTCTAAGGTCTCTGTATCCAAATCATTAGTCGGCTCATCGAGGACCAGTAAGTTCGCTGGATGGATAAAAAGTTTGGCGAGCAATAACCGATTGCGTTCGCCTCCGGAGAGGACCTTGACCGAACTGCGCGCACGCTCAGGGGAGAACAAGAAATCTCCAAGATAGCTGATCACATGCTTTGGCTTGCCGTTGATAAAGACGGTGTCGCTGTCATCGCATAGGTTTTCATGAACTGTTTTGTCGTCATCGAGTTGATTGCGCAGCTGGTCGAAATAGATCGGTTCAAGCTTGGTACCTAAATGCACGACACCCGATTGGGGGTCGAGCTCGCCGAGCAAAAGCCGCAACAAGGTGGTCTTGCCGCACCCATTGGGTCCAATAATCCCGAGACGGTCTCCACTATGCAGTTCAAGATTAAAGTCGCTCACGATAGACTGATCCGGCCAAGCATAGCCCAGAGACTCGGCGGCAATCACACGCTTTCCAGATCGTCCAGCCTTCTGGAGCACAATCTTTGCGCTGCCGACACGCTCGCGTCGCTGTTTGCGCTCTTCACGTAATCGCTTCAGCGCTCGGACCCGCCCTTCATTTCGCGTCCGTCGTGCCTTAATACCCTGGCGAATCCAGACCTCTTCTTTGGCGAGCTTCTTATCAAACTCGCTCCAGGCTTTCGCTTCTGCATCCAGATCCGCTTGTTTACGTTCTTGATAGCGATCGAAGTCGCCGGAGTAGCTTTTGAGTTTACCCCGATCTAGATCGAGAATTCGAGTCGCCACGCTGCGCAAAAAGGCGCGATCGTGTGTCACAAAAAGCACCGAGCCAGAGAAGCCTTTGAGTAGGTCTTCGAGCCAATGAATGGCGGCGATATCCAAATGGTTGGTGGGTTCGTCGAGCATCAGCAGATGTGGTTTCGAGACCAGCGCACGGATCAACAAGCACTGGCGCTTGCGCCCGCCCGAGAGGTCCTCAAAGCGCAGACAAGGACTAAGACTCAGGCGCGCCAGGGCTGCCTCGGCGTCGCTCCGAACACTCCAGCCATCTCGTCGATCAAGCTCTTCTTGCAGATCCTGCAGCCGCCCCAACTCAGTCGAGGTCGGCGGGTCACTGAGACGGGCGCTGAGCTGCTCATACTCCTGAAGAACAGCTGCGCTCGCATCCACGCCGGACAAGACCACATCAAGCAAGGTGCCTTGCACGTCTTGAGGCACGGTCTGCGGCAAATAGGCGATGCGAGTGTGAGGCTCAAAGACCACGGCTCCGCTGTCTGGCGTTTGTTGCCCAGCGAGTATCTTCATGAGTGTCGTCTTACCTTGACCGTTTCGACCAACCAAACAGACGCGCTCAGCCGGTTTGAGGACCAGATCGGCTTCATCGAGTAAGGCACCAAAACCAAAGTCGATGCTCAACTGGTGGGCTTGGATCATTGATGGCGTCCTATACATCGCCTTCATTCGCTTTCCGCCTCAAGTCAACTGCACGGATGGCAATGAACACCGCCGACTGCTGATTCAGCATACTTGAGAACACGAAGATTTTGGCCGATTTTGCTAGGCTCGTTACCGAGAAAAGTCTCTTTTGATGCCGGCTTTGATCTGGTCTCGACGGAATGGCGCTCAGCGGTCGAGATGATCCGCAATGAGCGTGCACTTTATGATCGTCGCTGAACGTTTAGTGAAGCTACGCATGATCCACAAGGAGATCGATAAGGCTACAGCGCATGAATGCCAACTGCGCGTCCTATATTAAGGCTGAAGAACTCGGGCTCATGACGCCGAACTGGCGCTACGTCTTTTGTAAGCAAAATTTTGAAGACTCACTCTGTCTGAAAGCCTCGATAAAGGCCCGCGATCGATTCAGCATTGAGGACGCGCTGGTAAATGGCAAGGTCATCGATTTGACCGTTAAATGCTTCAGAGTTGGGGCCTTGTCCGATAACCATATTAAGCGGACTGCCAGGAAAATTCGAGCGATCTACGGTGAACGGCGCGTTGAGCTGAGCGCCATCGATGAAATATTTGGACCGCGTTCCATCAAAGACATAAGCGAAAAAGTGCCACTGCGTATCCGCCGCCCACTCATAACGCGGCGCTTCGTTACGACCATTACCCATCATTCGAAGTTGGTTGCGGTCAAACAACATGGCGTAGTTGCATTGTTCAATGTTTGCAGCGCCACTATTAAAGCGACTGACTAAGCCTTCATTCACACCAATGGGATCAGGGAAACGCACCCACGCCGTAACTGTGCCACCCGTATCCGTAGTAATATCTAACGCTGTATTCCTCTGCACCGTCAGGCCGCCATTGATCGAATGAACAGCGCGCCCAAGGATCCCATCTGTCAACTGGTGCGATCCCGTTGCGGTCAAAGCCTGATTGCCTGATTGTTCAGTCAAATCCTCGTCGAACGTCCAATGAGCGCTTGGCCCTACACCATCCTGGCAATGCACGACCGAGCGCGTGCCTGACGAGTAACTTTTGACTGCCACGACACCCGTTTGGTCGGTGCAGCCTTGGATCGTTCCCGCATCGACCAAGGCGCCGCTATCGTTTTGGAGTCCTGTATCGGTCACTATCGTCGCATCGATCGCGGCACCTGCATCATGAGGCAATGCATCCTGAACGCTCACGTCGGTCTGAACCGCTCCTGCATCAGCGCCCTCGATGATGACACAATAACCGTTCAGGCATTCCTCGTTCTTGGTGCATGAATTCGAGGAACTACAAACCTTTAAATCCGAGGCGCTATAATCCACACGATAGCAAGCGCTCGCCAACAGGGCACAAACCCAAACATATTTCATGGTATCCACACCCAAGCAGCAAGCCCTGCGACCGTCGTGATCGCTGCTGAAGCCAAAAGTATATTACCGGTCTTCTCTGCGCTCGTCAGTTCCATAGAATTACGGTTTGTTGGGTTGGCGTCGTAGCGCCCCTGCGCGCCGCTCACTTCTATATAGCTGGCTACGCCTAGACTAACACCAGTAAGCGCAGCAGCGGTTCCG
>CACGMS010000069.1 GCA_902574205.1 uncultured Candidatus Hydrogenedens sp.
GGCGCGTTTGGCGGGATTCATGAGCGCTTGATTGATGCAATTTTAAAGGCGTAAGCGATTCGCTAGCGCTCGATAATCATTGCCAACCCCTGACCAACCCCGACGCATAAGGTCGCGAGTCCAATGCGACCGCCTTCATCCTCTAATGCATGAAGCAGAGTCGTTAAAATCCGAGTACCCGAACAGCCTAAGGGGTGACCCAGAGCAATAGCGCCGCCGCGAACGTTGACTTTAGCTTCGTTCAAGTCGAGCTCTTGGATGCAGGCAAGGCTTTGCACTGCAAACGCTTCATTGAGCTCAATTAGGTCGAGATCATTTGCGTTCAGTCCCGCTCTTTTGAGCGCGAGACGGCTAGCGGGAACGGGTCCGATTCCCATTCTCGTGGGATCGACTCCAGCGCTACCCACACTAAGGATCTTGGCGCGAATGGGGAGTTGGTTGCCTTCGGCAAACGCTCGAGAACAAATCATGACGGCAGCGGCGCCATCGTTGAGTGTCGATGAGTTTCCTGCGGTGACGCTTCCCCCTGAACGAAAGACCGCGCGCAAGCGAGTCAGCGATTCTAAGTTGGAACCTTGGCGAGGTCCTTCATCGGTGTCCACGGTTTCCGTATGCTTTCGGTAGGTTACGTCGATCGGCACGATCTCTCGTTTAAAGGCGCCTGATTCAATGGCGCTAAGCGCCTTATTTTGCGAGTTGAGCGCAAAGACGTCTTGGGCCTCTCGGCTGATCTGATAATCGTCGGCGAGATTTTCAGCCGTACATCCCATCGCCTCGAGTGGGAATAACGCTTCAAGTTTTGGATTTTTGAACCGCCAGCCCAAACAGGTATCTTGAGCTTCAAGCCCACCAACAGGAAAGGCTTTGTTTGCTTTGGCGAGAACATAAGGGGCGCGACTCATGCTTTCGACACCACCCGCTAAGACGCATTCAGCTTCACCCATGGCGATTTGACGATAACCTTGAACCACGGCTTCAAGACCCGAGGCACAGAGTCGGTTGACGGTCACGCCTGGAATGCTTTGAGGTAAGCCGGCAAGCAGCGTCGCCATACGGGCGACATTTCGATTATCTTCGCCTGCTTGATTGGCTGCGCCGGCATAGACGTGATCGATTCTTTCGGCTTGGATTCCAGTACGAGACACGACCGTGCGAAAGACCTTAGCCAGCAAGTCGTCTGGCCGCACAGCAGCCAACTTTCCTCCTAGCCGACCAATAGGTGTTCGAAGAGCCTCGACGAGAACGACTTCCTGATGTTGCATAAGGCTAGCTCCAATGATGCTGGCGAGGTCCATGATCGAAAATCACGAAACGAACAAGTCTGTCTTCATTGTTGTTGCAGATGGCGCAACCCGTGAAGCGTTGATGCTTGCCTATGGCGAAGCGGGTTTTGAGGTAACGACCGCAGCGACGATGACCGCCGCTCGTGATCTTTTGGATCAACCTTACCTTGCGGTAATCAGTGATGCTGAACTCCCCGATGGTGAGGGTGTGGAGCTTTTGGCGCGCGCCAGCCATTTACCCGTCTATTTTCGTTGTGATTCAATGACTCAGCGAGCTCGGTTAAGCAGTGCAGGGGCCGCGGGGTTTATCCGGCCTGATCAGCCTTTACCTCTCATTGTCAGTGCGTCGTCCGATCTTCCCGAGGACTTGGGATTGACTGGCGACTCGGAGCGAATTGCTCAGCTGCGTTCACACTTGCGCGTTTTGGCGCAAAGTGACGGCAGGATCTTGATTGTTGGAGCAACCGGAGTCGGCAAAGCGCGCGTGATTCAAGCTTTGCATGCTTTAGGCCGGCGTCGCCAAGCACCTCTGGTGCAGGTCAATGCCGCAGCTGTACCCGAATCGCTGATCGATTCAGAGCTTTTCGGACACGCTCAAGGTGCGTTTACTGATGCGACCAGGGATCGCATCGGCCGTTTTGTCGAGGCTGATGGCGGGATTTTGGTGTTAGACCAAGTGGGCGATCTTCCTCTTGCTCAGCAAGCGCGGTTACTTCGGGTTCTCGAGACCGGGCAAGTGCTCCCCCTTGGCGGTGACTCGGTTCAAGTCGATGTCCAAGTTCTAGCGACCAACCATGAGCCTTTATATGACCTCGTCGAGCGAGGAGAGTTTCGAGCTGATTTGTATCATCGATTGGCTGTTCATCGGGTTGAGGTACCCTCTTTGGTTCAGCGCCTGGAGGATTTACCGCAACTTGTCGCTGCGCTTGCACCGGCTTTTGCTCATGAGCAGGAATTGATTGAACGGCTACGTCAAGAATCTTGGCCGGGTAATATTCGACAACTCGCTCATTTTTTAGAGCGTATTCTTTTACTCCGTCGAAGCGGCGAGCCTTTGATGCCTTTAGTCGATAGTGAGCTCGCACGTCGGTCAGTGGGTGTTTCAGGCGGGCCTTGGTTGCGTATGCCTTTGTCGGAACTGGTCAATCAGCGAGTTCGCATGAGTTTACCGGATGATGAAGAACTCCCAGAGGGGTTGTATCATGAAGTCCTTGCTGAGGTGGAACGGGGTCTGTTTTCGTTGGTTCTTGAGCGAACCAACGGGAAGCAATTACCGGCTGCAAAGCACCTGGGGTTGAACCGCAATACCTTACATAAAAAGCTTAAGGCGTTAGGCATGCTCAAGCGATGAACAAGGGAATCTATCTCATTTGGGATGTGCCGAGTGCCACCGCATCACCGCATCAATTTTTCGATGCTTTAGAGGGCGACTATCCGTGTGCTGTTCAGCTTAGAGCCAAGCGGAGTCCCACAAGACCGTTTGTATTTGATGCGCTCGTCACCGCTTGTCGCGAGCGGTCGATCACCTTGATTGTCAATGACCGTATAGATTGGCTTGTACCCGGCGTTGACGGGCTTCACTTGGGTCAAGATGACGGCGATCCGCCAGATGATGCTTCGATTGTGGTTGGGCGTTCGACTCACGATCTCGAGCAAGTGCGAGATGCGGCAACTGATGACCGTATAGCGATGTTAGGATTTGGCCCGATTCGAACCACGCGTTCGAAGGCAAACGCGTTGCCGGCTCGAGGGATTGATCTGCTCGCCCGGGCGGTTGAACAGGCGCAGCGTAAGCCGGTTATCGCGATTGGTGGTCTTACTGGTGATGATCTGTTGTCCGTTCATCAAACAGGCGCTCATGCAGCAGCGGTGATCAGTTCGGTTTGGTCTGCGCCTGACCCAGCAGCGGCTCTTCGCCTTTTGGTTCGAAGTTGGAACGCCTTATGACCGTTTTATGTATCGGTGGCTTGGACCCGCTTGGTCGGGCTGGATTAATCGTTGATCATGCGACCTGTTCCGCCTTGGGTGTCCGGGCTGTCGTCGTGTGCAGCGCTTTGACTGCGCAAGATGATGAGTCGTGTTTGGTCAGGGCGGTCGATGCTGATTTCTTTGCTGGTCAACTTCGAGTGGTTTTTGGTGCCCATTCAGATCTCGTGGTTAAGGTGGGCTGGCTCACCGGCGAAGAGCAATTGAAGGTGTTGCTTGATCTCTTACCCGATAATTCGCCGTTAATTGTGGACCCTGTGTTGCGAACAACTTCGGGTGTTCAGGTCTATGGTGATAACCTAAAGAGCGACGTGTTCCATCGCTATATCCGCCGGTCCTCCCTGTTGACGCCCAACTTGATTGAAGCGCAGCTTTGGTTGGAGACCGCTTCGCCCGATCCGGCTGAGTTAGCGAGTCGTTTTCAACTGCATGGAGCATCTCGAGTTTTGCTTAAAGGTGGTCACAGTGACACCGACTGGATTAATGATTTCTTCATCGATCATGATGGCAGTTCTCGGGTTTTTCGTCATGAGCGATACACTGGAAACCATCGAGGAACCGGTTGTCGGCTCGCCTCAGCGGTTGCTGCTCGGGTGAGTCAAGGGATCGGTTACGAGCAAGCCATTGCTGACGCTATCGACTGGCTTACTCGTCAGATCGAGGCGGCCGCGGCCGCGAATTACCCGAATTAAGTTACTGAATAAACAGCAGAGTTTATTTTTTGTGTAAAATTAAAAGCAGCTTATGCAGCGTTGCTAATTTTCTGACCTGAACAGCTTTTGCCCCGACCATCGCTTCGAAGACCTGACGTTTTGTCGTGTCATCGGAGTAGATCACCTTGTCGTATCGAAATAGCATCTTTCATGGATCTGCCGCGGAAATGGCTGCCTTACCTGATGAATCTGTGGATCTTATTTTTACATCGCCGCCCTACGAGGCGCGTAAAGTTTACCATACAGCGGATGGTGATATCGGTCGACTTCGTGGTGATGAGTTTATCGATGCGCTCAAGCCGATCATGGAGGAGTGTCATCGGGTCCTCAAGCCCAGCGGGAACTTCTTTTTGAACTTTCAAGGACAATACTGTGACGGTCGTTTTAGCCTGACTGAAGCTAAAATCCCGATCGTTGCCGTTGAAGATATTGGGTACGATTACGTTCAGCCTTTTTATTGGACGAAAACCCGACCCAAACCTGATAATTACAGCCGACGTTTAAAAAATGTGAACGAGATCATTTATCACTTTGTTAAAGATGCCAGGCATTACGCGGTGTACAAGGACTCTGTCCGTGAACCCAGTCGGTATCAAGGGCATGATCAAAACTGTAAGTTATGTGGCTCAACGCTTCCTGGCAAAATGGATAAGCGCGCCTGGAAGTACAATCCTAAGGGTCGCGATCCGGGTAATGTGATCTATTCGAAGGGCGCAACCGGACAGGGGTCCGGCGACACCTGGAACAAAGCGACCAAACGCCCCAAAAAAGACATTCACCCGGCGCTTATGCCGATGGAGCTCGCTGATTTCTTTGTGCGTTACGGGAGCACCGAGGGTGATCTCGTCCTTGATCCATTTATGGGGTCAGGAACGACGGGTATCTCAGCGGCGCGTATGGGGCGTGATTTTGTCGGCTACGACGTTTCTGATAAATATGTCGGCGAAGCGACGCTGCGTTGCCACGAGGCGCGTGATTGGTACGAAGAGCATTTACGCCAGGTGGGTTAAACCTCTTTAGGGGGCGCGCCGCTCGCAAATACCAGCGGGTGCATTCCCTTGAACAGCGCATCTGTCGTTGCCATCGCAGTCGCGGTCATTGGCGCAGACCCTCGTGCAGCGTTCACCTGCACCGCAAAAGTACCCGTCTGGACATTGCGAGTTACCTGTACAGGCTTCACCGGCGCCGACGCGCTCGTTAACCGGCGCGAGTGGGGTGCAATGACTGGTGCGTTGTGTGGTGAGTAGCGTGGCGCAGCGGCCATTCACACCGCAACTCGATCGCTGCGTGATATCGCATTGTTCTGCTGCGGGGATACAAGCAAACACGTAATAATCGCCCTCAAGAGCTGCCATGCATGTACTTCCACCAGCACAGGTGACACGGCCATGACCACCAGGACGAGAGCAGGTTGATCGACAGTGCATTGACTCAGCTCGGTCAAAGCCGGTGCAGATCATACCACCGCCACATTGTTGGGCATTGTTGCTTCGGGCAATTCCGTTTCGACAGACAGACCCATTTCGAAGCGTGCCGCCTTCAAAGCATAAGCCGACCCATTCCGTATCCCCTACGCTGATCTCGAAGCAGTGGCCGTCTTGAGGATTGTCGAGGTCAGCAGAGCAGCTACCGCCGAGTGTGCCGTTGTTCACCACATCGTCATACCTTTCGCTCAGTTCACTCGGGTTGCCGCAGAAATTAAACCAACACCGCTGGGCGTTGCTAATATTTTGGCAAGTCGTATAGCGCGTTTGACAGTCTGTGTTTTCGGTACAGCTTTGAACGCAGAGGCGTGTGTCGCCTATGGTCTGACAGCGTGTGTTTTGTTCGCAATCCACCTGTGCAATGCAGGCGAAGAACTCAGAGACTTTGCAGCGGTTTGCTTGGCAGGTGGCATGGGTGTCTTCATCGCTTGCATCTGTAAAATCGCAGTCGTTTTCGACTCGACATGGATGGTGTCTTAGGTCGTGGCATGTACCTCGCTGCGCACCAGCGGCAACTCGGCAACGACCATAATCGCCGGGGCAATTGGCGTGGAGAGCGCACGTAGTGAGGCAATTATCACAGGCGTCAGCAGGTTCTTCGTTTCCATCGTCGCACACTTCATAACCTGCTTGACCCGCGGTGAGGTCCGTGCGGCGCACGCCGTCGCCGCAGCGCGCGACGACGCATCGGTTTAGGCAGCCATCTGAATCGACTCGATTACCATCATCACAGCTTTCATAGCCGGCTTGCCCCTCGGCACGGTCGGTTCGAATCACACCGTCGCCGCAGCGGGCGGTGACGCAGGTGTTGAGGCACCCATCGGTGTTGACTTGGTTGCCATCATCACACGTTTCGTTAGCCTCGACTCGACCATTACCACAGAGGGCTCTTTGGCAGTTGTTGGAGCATTGATCTGAGTCGACCGGGTTGCCATCATCGCAAGCCTCATAACCTTCTTGTCCACGCATGAGGTCAGTTCGCACGATACCATCGCCGCATCGTGCATTTCGACAAGCGCGTGTGCACGCATCGGTATCGACCGCATTGCCATCATCACAAGCTTCGCCACCTGGTTCACTGGGTTGAAGATCGCTGCGCGTCACGCCATCGCCGCATTGGGCAACTTCGCAAGTGTTGCGGCAGGCGTCCGTGTCAATACGATTCCCATCATCACAGGCTTCATTCGGACCGATCTCTCCGTCACCGCAACTGGATAACCGACAGTTGTTGAGGCAGTTATCGGTCTCGTCTTCATTTCCATCATCACAGGCTTCATAACCGAGCTCACCTTCGTTCAGGTCGCGCCGACGGATGCCGTCTCCGCAGCGCGCGGCGCGGCACGACGAGAGGCATGCATCATCTTCGATCTCGTTCGCGTCGTCACACGCTTCATAACCTCGGTCATCCGACGCGAGATCCGTTCGGGTGACGCCATCGCCGCAGCGCGCTGGTGTGCAATCATTACGACAGGCGTCGGTGTCGATACGGTTTCCATCATCACAATCTTCTTCGGCGGGATTGACCTGCCCGTCACCGCAGTTGGAGCGACGGCACTGGTTGCTGCATCCATCATCGTCGAAACGGTTTCCATCGTCACAATCTTCGCCAGGCTCGACCACACCGTTGCCGCACATCGCAGAATTCGAACCGGTATCAAACCGCGCTGGGTTGTTGCCCGTATCACGAGTCGTATTGACTCCAGAGGGGCCCGGGTCACAAGCAACCCCTAAAGTGGCTAGAACCAAAACAAGTGAACGCCTCATTTTATTTTCGCTCCACGACTAACCCATGATCAGCGCGGAGTTTAGCTGGCTCTGTGCGCTCCGACAAGGCGGTCTGGTTTTGTCAACATTTTAGGCGTCATTCAGCATTTTAGAGAGCCAATGACCCGTTGCACTTTTTGGGTTCTTTGCAACCTGGGTAGGCGTTCCAGCAGCGATCACTTGACCCCCTCCATCTCCACCTTCGGGTCCAAGGTCGATGATGTGATCGGCTGAAGCAATCACATCGAGGTTATGTTCGATGACTAAGACGGTGTTTCCTTCATCGGTGAGTCGATGCAGTACCGATAATAATTTTTTGATGTCATCAAAGTGTAATCCGGTTGTTGGCTCGTCCAGGATATAGAGCGTTTTTCCAGTGCTTCGTTTGCTTAACTCTTTGGCGAGTTTGATGCGTTGGGCTTCGCCTCCGCTCAGGGTAGTTGCGGCTTGTCCAAGTGCTATATAGCCAAGTCCAACATCGATTAACGTATTGAGCTTGCGCGCTATTTTGGGAAAAGTCTCGAGGAGTTGGCTGGCTTCGAGGATGCTCAAATTGAGTAGGTCGGCGATCGAGTGGCCTCGGTATTGGACCTCTAAGGTTTCGCGGTTGTATCGTCGTCCATTGCAGGTTTCACAGGTAACAAAAACATCAGGCAAAAAGTGCATTTCAATACGAATGACGCCACCGCCACCGCAAGTTTCACAGCGACCACCTTTGACGTTGAACGAAAACCTGCCCGCTTTATATCCACGTATTTTCGCTTCAGGTAATGCGGCATAGAGCTCACGAATATCGCTAAAGACACCGGTGTAGGTTGCCGGGTTTGATCGCGGTGTTCGGCCAATAGGCGCTTGTGAAATAGGGACCAATTTATCAAGGTTTTTGAGACCATCGATGGTATCGTATGCTGCCGGAAGCTTCTTATCGCCCTCGAAGCCGAGATGTCGGCGCAATGCCCGTTCAAGCGTTTGACGGACTAAGGTCGATTTACCCGAACCGGAAACACCCGAGACGACGATAAAGCGTCCGAGTGGAAAGGAGACGTTGATATTTTTGAGGTTGTTTCCGCGGGCTCCTCGTAAAATCAACTCGGTCCCATTGCCTGGTCGGTTTCGACTGGGCTGATCGATGTGTTCCTTACCGGCTAAATAGGCACCCGTTAGACTGTGTTTGGTGCGCATGAGTTGTTTGGCTGTGCCTTGAGCGACCAAGTCCCCGCCATGAATTCCTGCGCCAGGTCCTAGATCAAAGATCACATCTGCGGCGCGCATGGTTTCTTCGTCGTGTTCGACAACAATCACCGTGTTCCCAAGGTCTCGAAGGCGTTTGAGGCTATCGAGAAGCCGTGCGTTGTCACGCTGATGCAATCCGATACTGGGCTCGTCGAGCACGTACAAAACACCCGTCAGTGCCGAACCGATTTGTGTTGCTAAACGAATACGTTGCGCTTCGCCGCCGCTGAGCGTTCCGGCGCTGCGTAGGAGACTCAGGTAGTTTAAGCCGACACTGTCTAGGAACCGTAATCGGCTCACCACTTCTTTGAGAATTCGTCCAGCGACCTCTGCTCGATGACCGGTCAGTTCTAGCTCGCTGAGCAGATTTAACGCTTCACGTATGCTCATCGCGCTGATGGTCGGCAGGTTGTGATCGCCGATGAAGACCTGGCGCGCCTCAAGGCGTAGTCTCGAGCCACCACATGCTTCGCAGGGACTGCGTCGTTGGTAGTTACGCAGTTCTGCTCGAACCGTCTCAGAGCTGGTTTCGAGCAAACGTCGTTGACAGTTTGGGATCACACCCTCGAACCGCTTCTGGAACCGAACCAAG
>CACGMS010000070.1 GCA_902574205.1 uncultured Candidatus Hydrogenedens sp.
AGAGATGAGCTCCGACATCGAAGATGGAACTCGGGCTTATTTGCGTGACGCAAATCCCGGTCGGACGGAAGCGGGACCGGTGTACGTGCGTCTGAGCAAGGGCGGCCAACTCGAGGATGTCATCGGGAACTTCGTGCGATGCGGAATTCATAGTCGCAATCGGTAATCTTTTCGCTTATCAGCCGATCGACCGAGGCTGGTGGGCTTGCCAGCCGATGTTTTGGTGCTACTCACCCACCACTGACTCGAAGGGGTACCGATATGAAATTTCACCACTTAACTCTTTTGACTGCGCTGATCTCGTTGGGATGCGCCGTTCCAGATCCTAATGGCAACACACCTGCCGACGCCGGCCCAACGGTTGAACTGTGCGGTAACGGCGTCCTTGATGCCGATGAAGAGTGCGATGACAGCAACCGGCGCAATCGCGACGGCTGTGATCGCAATTGCGTGCTTGAGAACGACGCTCGCTGCGGTGATGGTGTGGTTGAAGGTGATGAAGAGTGCGATGATCGCAACACCTTCCCTGGTGACGGTTGTGATGAGCGCTGTCGTAATGAAAACCTTGCTGATGGAAATGATAGTTTTGCTGACGCAGAGCCGATTAATGGGCGTTCGGCCGAGGGCGTGATCGCGACACCTGGCGATTTGGATTTCTATAAGATTGAAGCGGAGGCTGGACAGTGGCTAGCGATCACGACGAGTGCCAACCCTGACGATACCCCGGGTAAGGTAGACACCGTCATTACGCTTTTCGACGCTGACCAAAATCAGGTGGCGCAAAATGATGATGCTTACCCGCGCCGCAACACGGATTCGCAGTTGATCACCAAGGTGGTGGCGACGGGTACATACTACATCAAGCTTGAAGAGTGGACGACTTGGGCGGGCGAAACGGCAGAAGGTGAGCCAAGCTATACTTATACTTTGAATGTGAGCGTGCTGAATACAGAAGATATCGGCGCCGCCGCTGTCTATGGTGAAGAGGGTGGAAACGATGCCGAGTCGGCCCTGGCTTTAGACACCGAGACGAAGGCTTTGATCTTGTCGGACCTCGCCGACGAAAATGATATCGACGTCTACAGCTTCAGCGTAACTGATGAGACGAAAGCGCATTTCTCGGCACAGCTCATGCCGCTGGGCACGGACGGTTACGGGTCGACGGCGAATGGCACGCGCATGTGGGTTGCTGACATGGATGGAAACATCATCTCTCGCATTAGCCATGTTGGAAAGACGGATGAGGTCGGACCTGGTGGTCTAGCTCTGGGTGACTACCACCTTCACATCCAACACAGCGGTAATGCAGTCGGAGCCAACGACTTTTATGTCATCAAGTTCAATCTGTATGGGGACAACCCAGCTGAGGCCGAGGAAGACACCAACGGGGTGCTCGGCACTGCCGAAGTCTTGACACCAAGCCCTGATGGTACCTCGACGCGCTACTTTGTCTTGGCACAACTGTCGGAAGGCGATGTGGACTATTTCAGCTTTGACCTTGCCCAAGGCAACAACATCACAGTGGCCTGTGGCTCGGCTTCGAGCGGTTCGGGTGTTGTGGGCTTACGCGCCGAGTTGCGTGGCGAGGATGATAATGTGATTCAAGGTGCTGATGAGAATGATGAAGGCCTTTATATCCGTAATATCGCCGGACAGTCGGCTGGGACGTACTACCTCCGTTTGACGGCGACTAGTGTGGACCCAGAAGTAACCGGACGTTACGTGCGTTGCGGCATCCACACCGGACCACCACGTGGCTGATCCCAGTGATTAGCGATTGACGAAAAGCCCGCCTTTGAGCGGGCTTTTCTTTTATTCTAGGGTGAATTCAGTGGCGTGTTGATCGTTCTCATCAAAGATGAATTCGAGGTCGCGAAGACGCGCATTAAGGCTAAGCATGCCTGGAGGATCCGTCCACTTTGTTGTTAGACCTTGGAAGCGGACTTTCCATGCCGTTTCGTCGGCAATACCTGGGTCAATGTCGGCTGTGAGTGGTCCACCCTCAAACACGATGGCTAAGCTTTGAGCATCGCACACACCATCTACCGGCAGCGCGCAGAGCATAATTTGGTTGGATTGATCGGTGACCGATGGAAGATTACCCGTATCGAGGTACAAGGTACCCGAAGCAGTTTGACTCGCACAGCGATCGGTTTGTTCGGCGCAATCGGCGTTGGCTCGAGCGACCAAGTCGCTGGCACAACCGAGATGAGTGATCAGTAGAACGTTAAGCAGAGCTCTCATAGCTACAGGTTGTCCTGTACAGCCGAACTTGGCAACCGATCGGTTTTCCTTGTTTTCGGACGCAGCGCGTGATGAAGAGCGAGTATGAAGACCTTTGATGAACTTCGCGAGACCTTCGAGTTTCTTCCGGACTGGATGGATCGCTATGCGGTGATTATTGATCTTGGAAAGGCTTTGCCGAAGCCACCCGACGATCTGTACAACGATGCGTACAAAGTTACGGGCTGCATGAGTCAGGTGTGGGTGCGTGCCGCCATGGTCGATGGTGGGATGCATTATGAAGGTGATAGCGACGCGGCGATCGTGCGCGGCTTGATCGGTGTCTTGTTCCTTGCTTTGCAACACAAAACACCGAACGAAGTCGTTGAATTCGATCTTGAAGCCGCATTTGCTGAGCTTGGTTTGGCGAATAATCTATCGCCTAACCGCCGAAACGGTTTCTATTCCATGGTTGGTGTGATGAAGCAGGCGGCTGCCGGGCTGGCTTAAACAACGCCGCCGAATTCGACGGTCGGGCTCTCGATAAAGCCAGCGGCGAGCTCTGGGCTCACTAAGTGGTGTGCTGGCGGTGGCGTAGGCACAGGAAAAAGGCCAAAGGCCATAAGTTCCTCGTTACTCAGTACGCTTTGTAAATCCTCGAGACGCATCGACAACCCCCTTCGTGACCCATCGGCCAAGACGGGGCTTAACACAGCCAATACAGACGGCCAAGACCCAAATTGGTACAAAATGACCCAAGACCTGATTTTTTTTGCATAAGACCAAGAGAAGTTCTTTAGGATGCCGATCATGTCCGCCAACTGGGTCGATATGCTGGTCAATCGAGTGCGCAAAAATAGGCGTAAACTCAAAGCCTGGATCAAACGCGATTCAGTGAGTTGCTATCGCCTGTATGACCGAGATATCCCAGAGATTCCGATGGCAGTGGATTGGTATGACGGCGCTTTGCATGCCTCTGTTTATCAACGCAAACGACCCTTTGAGGAGAATCAGGCGCGGCAGGTTTTAGTCGCGCTGGGTGCTGCGTTGGGCGTCGCTGATCAGAATTGCTATCTCAAAACCCGAAAGCGACAAAAGGGCGTCGCACAATATCAAGCGCTCGACCCAGGCTCCGCTGTACGTGTCGTGGAGGAGTCCGGACTCAAGTTTGAGGTCAACTTGAGCGACTATCTCGATACCGGCTTGTTTTTGGATCATCGCCCTGCAAGGAATTGGGTGGGGGCGCAGTCGGCTGGTAAGCGCGTCCTCAACCTGTTTTGCTATACTGGCGCCTTTTCGGTTCATGCCGCATCGGGCGACGCGCTAGAGACTATCAGTGTTGATTTGTCCAAAACCTACTTGGAATGGACTCGTCGCAATCTTGAGCTTAATGACTTTCGCGTCGGCTTGCGCCACCAAATTCTACGCGCCGATTGTCTCGAGTACATCGGCGAGGCACCTTCTGACTACTTTGACTTGATCGTGTTGGACCCTCCGACTTTCTCGAACAGCAAGGCGATGGCGAAGACACTCGATATTCAACGCGATCATGTGGCGATGATTCGGTCACTCAAAAGCTGTTTACGACCGGGTGGCGTCATCTACTTTTCGACCAATAATCGACGCTTTGAGCTGGACCCCGGTTTAGCCGATGGATGGACGATTAGCGATCGAACCGAAGCATCAATTCCGCCTGATTTTCGTGACCGTCGAGTGCACAAGCTTTGGTGTTTGGAGCGTCGATGAAGCTGTTTGCTACATGCGCTCCAGGGGTTGAGGAGTTGCTGGCTGAGGAGCTGAGGCGTCTAGGCGCGACGAAAGTGCGGACTGCGTCCCGGGGCGTAGAGGCAAGCGGCGGTCCGATGTTGCTTTGGCGTGCCCACGTTGAGAGCCGATTAGCCGAGCGTATTTTGGTTCCAATTGGAACGGGTCCGGGTGGCGATCCCGATACGGTCTACCAAACCGCCCTCCATGTCGATTGGAAGCGTTATCTGCCTAAGGGTAAGACTTTTGCGATTGACTCGAGTGTTGGCGCAAGTCGAATCAATAATCGTGTTTTTCTGAGTCAGAGAATCAAAGACGGTATTGTGGATCGTTTGCGCAAGGATCGTGGCGAGCGACCGAACGTTAATCCCAAGAATCCTGATGTTTGGATTCGTGCGCGACTGTACAAAGATCGTTTGAGTCTGAGTTGGGATGCGTCCGGACGTGCCTTGCATCAACGCGGCTATCGTCGAGAAGCGGGAGTTGCGCCCCTGCGTGAGACCTTAGCCAGCGCAGTTTTGTTGGGTGCCGGCTTTACGGGATCGGAGGCTTTGCTCGATCCGATGTGCGGCGCGGGCACCTTGGTGATTGAAGGCGCGCAGATTGCTCAACGCATTCCCCCGGGCTTAGTGGCGGCAAAAAACGGTGCCTTCGCGTTTCAAAAGAGCGCACGCTTTGATGCCCGTGGCTTTGCCGATTATCTCGAAGAACTTGAGTCGATGATCTGCCCACAAGCTGAGCATCGATTGGTAGGCTCTGATCGAGATTCGGGCGTCGTTGCCATCGCTAGACGTAACGCAGAGCGAGCTGGTGTTGAGGGTTCTATCCGTTGGAACAACGGCGATTTCAGCGAGCGTTTGCCGTTTAATGCTCAGACCTTAGTGGTTGTAAACCCTCCATTTGGTCAGCGTCTGGGCGAGCAAGAGCGCGCCAAAAGCGTGATTAAGGCGTTTGGCGATCATCTCAAAAGCGAATTTGCTGGCCATCGCGCTGCCATGATTTTAGGCAGTAATGCGCTGGTCGGAGCCGTGGGCTTAAAGCCCAGTCGAAGACTACCGGTACGCTTCGCCAAACTCGATGCACGTATCGTTGTTTTTGAGCTGTACGCTGGCAGTCGTAAATCATGACCGCGTTTGCGAGACCGAACAGAACCTGGCTGACTGTAATGATGCGAGCGTTGCCTCTATTACTGTTGGTTGGGTGCCCGTGGGTTGAGACAGACACAACCTGTCCGACAGTCCCTTGTGCGTTGGGTGAGGTCTGCACGATGGAGGGCGATTGTGTTCGGCTTGCCGACCGTGACGCAGGCGCCTTTGATGCCGGAGGATTACCCGATGCAGGACCGGTTTGCGGTAACGGAGTGGTTGAAGGTGACGAAGCTTGTGATGATGCCAATACGATTGAAACCGATGCCTGTTTGAGTGGTTGCATCGTCGCTCAGTGCGGTGATGGTATCGTACGAGTTAAGACTGAAGATTGTGATTTGGGCGAGGCGAATGGGAGTGACTCCTGCTCATTGGACTGTCGTCGAGTCGGCGAGTTCGATGGCTCGAGCCCTGAGCAAGCAGCTTGGAGTTGCCGTCATCTCAAGCGGGATTTCCCGCGCCTGCCGACCGATGGCTATTGGTTGGATATTGATCGTGAAGGCGCTGAGCTGCCCGTGCGCGTCATGTGTGAAATGGGTCTTGATGGAGGAGGGTGGACGCCTATGGTCCATCTGAATCAAGGCGATACCATGTGGAATGCTTTTGGGGATCGATACGGCGCGCCCGGGGGGCCCGAAGCCTGGGGTCTACCCATCGCCGATCTTGTGCAAGATGATCCTGAGGGTGAAGACTTAGAGTATGTGTTTGCTTTGCGAGGAACCTTCGCCGGTCAGGTTGTTTATTCGCCGTTTTACTCGGATTTGAAAGGTGCAGCCTTTGATCCGCTGCCGGTCTTTGAAGTCTTTGATGAAGACGGCTTTGTTTGGCGCCAAACGGGAGAGCAGCCTCAGTTGTGTATCGCTGAATTGTGGCATCGGACGGAAGCTTGGAACTGGGCTGCCGCACGGGGCAAGTTTGGATGTGATGGTTGGAATGGTGGGGCTGGTTTCATTATCCACGGTCATCCCGACCAACCGGAAACGGCGCATTCGGTTTGGGGTATGAATCTATTCGGTACGGGCGAAATAGGGGCAGAATTTTCGAGTCTATCGTTGTTTGTCCGCTAAAAAACTGACGACCCTATTGTTGAGCGTTTAGACTGGTGGCATGGAGACCATGCGCGAGCGCGTCGGGCGCGTTATCTTTGGTATTGATACTCGAGCCGGTTGGGTCTTTGACGTGGCTCTGCTCGTCACTATTTTAGGCTCAGTGATGGTCGCATTGCTCGAGTCGGTGCGCCCAATTCACGAGAATTATGGGGATCTATTTTACGGCTTAGAGTGGGCGTTTACTGTCCTCTTTAGCGTGGAGTATGGTCTCCGAGTCTGGTCGGCAAAAGATCGGAAGAAATACGTCACGAGTTTCTTTGGTATCGTTGATTTGTGCTCCATTCTACCTACCTACATCAGCTACTTTGTTCCAGGTGTACAAAGCTTGATGGTTGTGCGCGCAATTCGACTAATTCGCATATTTAATGTGTTCAACCTGCGCGCCTACCTCGCCGAAGAGACCATGCTGGCCAGAGCGCTCAGGGCCGCCTTTCCAAAGATCATGGTGTTTATCGTTTTACTGATCAACGTTGTCGTTATCGTTGGTGCAGTGATGTATGTCGTCGAGGGCCCGGAGGCTGGTTTTACTTCTGTTCCAAGGGGTATTTATTGGGCGGTGGTCACGATTTCGACCGTCGGTTTTGGCGATATTACGCCGATTACAGCGCTTGGTCAGTTGATCGCCGGAATGTTGATGATGCTCGGCTATTGTCTGATAATTGTTCCCACAGCCTTGGTGTCCGCCGAGCTCGCTTTGGGCGTTTCGGGCGAAACGCAAATCAAACGTTGTCAGGAATGTGGCTTACTCGAGCATCCGGGTGCGGCGTCCTTTTGTCATCGTTGTGGGCACAATTTGCATGGCGGGCCCTTGAACTCTCCGTTCGGGCCGGAATGATAGACCCGAACTTAGCCTCGAGGTGATCTGATGTGGCATACGTCTCATGCGTTCGTGGGTGCAATGAGCATTCTCTTTGCTTTGGGTTGTACGAATCCAGTCGTAGTCGTGGACGCCGGTCCAATGGCGAGTCCGAACAATCAGGGGGGTAATGCTGTGCCAAGTGATGGAGTCTGGGGAATCGCTGTCGAAACGATCGAGGGTAGAGCCACCACGATGGGTGAGTTTGCAGGAAAAGCGATCTTGATCGTGAACACGGCGAGCCGGTGTGGGTACACACGTCAGTTCGATGGGCTGCAGCGACTGCATGAGCGTTACAAGGATCGCAACCTCGCGATCATTGGCTTTCCGTGTAATCAGTTTATGAGCCAAGATCCTGGCAGCGATAAGGAAATTGCTGACTTTTGCCGAGCCAATTATGGCGTCACTTTTCAGATGATGAGTAAAATCGAAGTTAACGGTGACAATCGCCATCCACTCTATCGTTTCTTGACCGAGCAGTCGGCGGAGGAAATGCAAGGAGACATTGGCTGGAACTTTGAGAAGTTTTTGCTCCGGCCTGATGGAGTGGCGGTCGCTCGATTTGGTTCAAGTGTTGAGCCAGAGGACCAGCGCGTTATCAGCGCCATTGAAGCCGCTCTACCCTAGAGTACCGCTTGGAACGCACCGCCAATTGCAACTAGTCGTCGACAGCGGCTCGTTTTAGATATAACGAGCGTTACAAATAACTAGATGTAGGCAGTTAAATGTCTGAAAATAATGAGATTATTCAGAGTTATAACGTGGATTTAACCGTGCAATCGAGGGCGTCCCTTGATTTGGCTAAGCCACTCGCGGACCCGAACTTCGCATGGTGTTTATCGGTTCTTCAAGAGGTTCTGCTGGTTGCGTTGAACGAGCGTCTCGATTTGGAACGACCGAGTTTAGAGCCGTTTGGCGCCGAGTTTGAGCAGAACTGGGCGATCAGCGAGTCGGTCTCCTTGCACGAGGCCTGGATCGTTTTACTCGCGCTGGAGCGCAATCCCGTGCTCAACGACGTTGATGGTCTGATTGATCTCGAGGCACTGACGAACCTTCGGACTTCCGTCGTGCCCCAAGACGAGGACGCGGCGCGAGACGGCTGGGGTGGGGTATTAAATCTGCAGGCTGGAGAACAACTTCTCAACTGGTTGACCACCCCTTTTCGACAGGCGCCTGTCAGTCTTGTGGATCAGATCCGATGGGTCATGGAGCACTGGCAGCACTTCCTTCCTGAGGCGTTGCAGCAGCGTTTGCTTCGCGCTCTTGATCGTGTCGCTGAATACCATGCGCCGCGTGCGGGTGGGGCAGCCGTTCATCAGGGACCAGGATGGAGTACGCATGAGGAGGTTGAACGGTTCACCGATGATAGCGATTGGATGACACGTTGTGTGCTCATCGCGAAGCACACCTGCGTGTGGCTCGATCAACTCTCGACAACCTATAATCGTTCTATTGAACGCCTTGACGATATTCCGGACCAAGCGCTTGCCGAACTCGTGGACCGCGGGTTTACGACCTTGTGGTTGATTGGCCTTTGGGAGCGCTCGCCGGCGTCGCAGGCGATTAAGCGTCGGCGAGGCAACAGCGAGGCGGAAGCGTCGGCCTATTCGTTGACCGAGTATGGCGTGGCGGATCGTTTCGGTGGTGTCGAAGCCCTCGATCGTCTTCGAGACCGAGCCCAAGCTGTGGGCCTGCGTCTGGCCGCGGATATGG
>CACGMS010000071.1 GCA_902574205.1 uncultured Candidatus Hydrogenedens sp.
GTAAACCGATCGATGATCGAATTTTAATAAATAAACTCAATGGTTTTAGGCAGCTGGTGACGCGTGAGCGTGAAGAGCAAGAAGTCCTTCACCAGCAGGTTCAACAGACCAGCGAAGAACTGGCTAAAGCGCAGGCCTTAACCGTTGACGTTGTGGGCTCGATGGTTCGCGGTTTGATGGTCGTTCAAGAGGAGGAAATCTTACTGACCAATCCAGCTTTTGAACGGTTGATTAACCAGATTCCTCTGCCGGATACGCGACTAGATAGTCGCACCGTTTTGGAGCATTTAGAGTGCAGTGGAGAGGAAATCTCCAATGCGATTAGTGGGCGAGGGTTTGCGTCTCGCGAGTTGGCGTGGACTCCAACGCGCGTGGGCGATCTGGTGACCTGGCTCCATGTTGCAGCAACTCCGCTAAAAGAGGGTCAAGTGATGATCTTGATCGAGGACATTACGGAACGAAAAATCTTCGAGCAGACGCTGCGCGATGCGCTTGAGCGTGCTGAAGCCGCAAGTCGGGCTAAAACCGAATTTTTAGGTAACATGAGTCATGAAGTTCGTACACCTTTGAACGGGGTCTTAGGGATTGCGCAACTGCTGAGGCGGGGTGAGGTTTTAGCACCTCAAGAACGTTATTTGCGTTTGCTTGAGGAATCGAGTCGACGTTTGCTGCGCGTTGTCAATGATGTTCTTGATTTTGCTCGGGTCGAAGCGGGACATGTTCGATTGGTTCATGAGCCTTTTGACCTCTGGCAATTGCTTGATGATTTGCTTGAATTGCACCGTCCGGCAGCGGATCAAAACGGTTTGGAGTTGAGTCTCTACAAGGATCCCTCGCCAGAATTCTGGGTCATCGGTGATGAACAGCGACTGAGTCAGGTCCTCGTCAACTTAATCAGCAATGCCATGAAATTTACTGAGGCGGGTCGAGTGCAATTGGGTTTGCGTGTGCTTGAACATGCTGATCAGACCGTTGCTGTTCGGTTATCGGTTTCAGATACCGGTATTGGCATTAGTGACGTACAGATGGAGACTCTTTTTGATCGTTTTGCTCAAGGCGATGCTTCACGAACCAAGAGATTTGGCGGCACAGGCTTAGGTTTGGCGATTTGTAAGGCCTTGGTGGACGCGATGGAAGGTGAGATCAGCGTCACGTCGAGTTTGGGTCAGGGTACGACTTTTGGTGTGACCTTGAGTTTTCCAGTTCAGTCATCTCAGAGTAGTGCATTCGAGATGGGAACCCATCGAGCGAACGATTGGTCTGGAGCGCGTATTTTAGTCGCTGAAGATGATCCCGTAAATCAACTTGTAGTTCAGGCGATGCTCGAGAATTTAGGGTTATACGTTGAGATTGCCAGTCACGGTGGAGATGCCGTTAAGTTGAGTGAGGCTGGAGAGTTTGATCTGATTCTTATGGATCTTCACATGCCTCATATGGATGGGTTGCAGGCCACTGAGTTGATCCGGTCGCGTGGGGATCGCACACCAATCGTTGCGTTGACCGCTAATATTTTGCCAGAAACGACCCAGGAGTGCCTGGATATGGGTATGGATGGTTATCTGTCCAAACCGATGACGATTGAAGATCTCGAATTACGTCTAGCGACGGTACTTCGTCGCAACAGTGATTCGACGGACGCACCGGTCGTCCGTCAGGATCAGCCCGACGAGTCGATGGGAAACACGAAAACAAAGACCGGACTGACGGCTCAAGATACGACGCTAGATCTTGCGTTCCTTGAACAACAAAAGGACCTTTTGGGTCCCGCTTTTACGACCATGATCAACGCTTATTTATCCGGAATGGATCAGGGTCTGCACTCCATGCGAACGGCGCTTACTGCTGGCGAGCGTCATGAGTTGAGAGGTCATGCACATAAAGCTAAGAGTTCAAGTCTTCAGGTGGGTGCCGAAGGTGTAGTTCAGCGTTGCCAAGTGCTTGAAGAGGCGTGTCGCGGCGATTTGCCATTTGCTTCGTTAGGAGCCCAAATTGATCAAATAGAGTGCGTTTTAGCGTCGGTTCGACCTCTTTTGCTCGATGTGGTAAAATGACATTTTATCGACTCCATGACAGTTATCCTGGTTTTCCTGACCCTCGTGATGCGGAGCCCAATGGGCTCTTGGCGATGGGGGGTGATTTATCGCCGGAGCGTTTGTTGATTGCTTACTCTATGGGCATTTTTCCTTGGTACAATCCTGGCGATCCTATTCTCTGGCATTGTCCCGATCCGCGCATGGTGTTGCTGCCTGAAGACCTCCACGTGAGTCGTTCACTAAGACCGGTTTTGGCGAGGTGTGGTTGGTCGATCCGCTACGATTCAGCGTTCGCCCAAGTGATTCGCTCTTGTGCGACGACGCCGAGGCGAGGGCAGGTAGGAACATGGATTACTCCGGAGATGATCAAGGCGTACGAGCGTTTGCATGAGCTTGGCTTTGCTCATAGTGTTGAGGTTTGGGATAAAAATGATTTGATCGGTGGCGTCTATGGAGTTGCTTTGGGGCGTGCGTTCTTTGGCGAGTCGATGTTTTATCGTCGGCCGAACGCGTCGAAGGTCGCGCTCGTGAATTTGATTAGACGGTTAGATGCGAAGGGTTATGAACTGATGGACTGCCAGCAGCAAACGGAACATACCGCTCGCTTTGGCGCTCAGCCGATGCAGCGTTCTGAGTTTTTGGACGCTTTGGGTGAGGCGCTTTGTCACACCACCGAGCGCGGACCGTGGACGACGGACTAAATCACGCCACCGTCTCTGGTGATTTCTTCTTTTCGGCGATGATACTCAAGGTCGGTTCGTCGTCGGTCACGTCCACCTTGACCCTCCCCCCCGCGGTCAGCGCCCCAAAAAGTAACTCATCCGCAAGCCTTTTACGGATTTTATCATCGATTAAGCGGCTAAGTGGTCGCGCACCGTAAGCGGGGTCATGACCATGTTCGGCAAACCAGCGCCGGGCGTCTTCTGTGAGGCTAACGGTCACACCTCGCGGGCGTAACTGCAGGTCGAGTTCATCGATAAATTTATCAACGATCAGACTCATTACTTGCTCCGGTAAGGCGTCAAAACGAACCATTTGGTCTAAGCGGTTCCGGAACTCTGGGCTGAATGTCTTTTCTATCGTACTCAACGCTTTGCCTGCGTTGGCTTGATCACGAGCACCGAATCCGATTGAGGGTTGGTCGGTCATCGACCGTGCACCCGCATTGGTGGTCATGATCAATATACAGTTTCTGAAATCCGCTCGTCGGCCGTTGTTGTCCGTGAGTTGCCCACTGTCCATGACTTGCAGAAGAATATTGAACAAATCGGGGTGTGCTTTTTCAATCTCGTCCAAGAGGACCACAGAGCGCGGATTTTTAATCACCTCTTCGGTCAGTAAACCGCCTTGGTCGAAGCCCACATAACCAGGCGGCGCGCCAATCAAACGGCTCACCGCATGTCGTTCCATGTATTCACTCATGTCGTAGCGCAGCAAGCCCATGCCCAGGCAGTCGGATAAGGCTTTCGCCAACTCAGTTTTGCCCACACCGGTCGGTCCCCAAAAGAGGAATGATCCCGTGGTTTTATCGGCGGGTCGCAAGCCCGCTCGTGCGCGCTTGACCGAATCAACAATCGCGTCGATGGCGTCGCTTTGACCAAAGACGCGTAAGCCGAGATCTCGCGCCAGATGCCGAATACCCTCTCGTTCATCGGTTGCAATTTTGCGCGTGGGAATCTTCGTCATCGCTGACAAAGTGCTCTCGATATCATGCACGCTGATCCGTTTGCGGGGCGGCTTAGCAAGGCGTGCTGCTGCGCCTGCCTCATCAAGGACATCAATCGCTTTATCCGGTAGATACCGCCCATGAAGATATTTAGACGACAACTCGACCGAAGCTTGGAGCGCCCGCTTCGAATATTTAACGTGATGGTGTTTTTCGAGGTTTGCTTGTTGGCCTTGAATCAAAATTCTCAAGGTTTCTTCATGGCTTGGTTCTCGCACTTCAACGATTTGAAATCGTCTCGCTAGGGCGGTGTCTTTTTCAAAGTGCGCGCGGTAATCTTTCCATGTGGTTGCGCCAATGCATTGCAGTCGACCGGATGAGAGCAAGGGTTTGAGCAGGTTCCCAGCGTCCATCGCTCCACCCTGCACTGCTCCCGCACCGACAAGGGTGTGGACTTCATCGATGCACAAAATCGGATGTGCTCTCTTTTGCAGTGCTTCGATAACAGATTTGAGTCGCGCCTCGAAATCACCTCGATACCGTGTTCCCGCCGTCAAGCTCGCTAGATCGAGCGCAAAGAACTCAGCGTCGCTGAGCAAGTCTGGGACTTTACCTTCAACGACGCGCAGAGCCAGACCTTCAGCCAGAGCCGTCTTGCCTACGCCTGATTCACCCAAGAGCAAGGGATTATTTTTTCGCCGGCGCGACAAAATCCGAAGCATACGCTCCGTCTCTTTTGTGCGCCCGATCAGAGGATCAATACCTCCTTGCTCCGCCCGTTCGTTAAGGTTTGAACAGTAGGCTGTGAGTGGGTCTGATGAATGGTTTGCTTCGTTCGTTTCGAGCGGCTCGCTTGAAGGGGTCAGGCTGAGTTCGCTCGATCCTCGTTCGGCGATCGCTTGTTGGAGGCTGAACTCGTCGAGTCCTTGTTCTTCGAGCAACCATGAAGCTTCGCAATCTTCTTCTCGAAAGAAAGCAATCAGTACATGAGTGCATTCGACGGTTTCGCGTCCAGCGCTCTGAGCATGCAAAACAGCACGCTGTAATATGCGCTGAAAACCCTGACTTTGGATGACTTGCTGTTTGGGCTCGCCTCGCAGCGCTTCCTCATTTTCTAGGTAGTCATCGAGGTGATTTTTCATGGCATCGACGTCGGCTTGGCAGCGCTGCAGAAGATGGGCTACCGATGGGTCATGCAACAACCCGAACAACAGGTGTTCAGGTGTAACATAAACGTGGGACCTGCCGAGACTCTCGGTTCCAGCAAGTTCAAGGACGACGCTCAGTTCATTGGCGAGTTTCATTCTGGTTCCATAGTTAGCTGTAGGGGTTGTTTTCGATTGCGCGCAAACTGACGCACTTCGCTCAAGAGCGTTTCAGCGATGTCACGGCTGTACACACCCACTGATGCTGCGCCTTGGTGATGAACCACAAGCATGAGTTCAACCGACTCGGCTTTCGACTTCTTGAAGAACCGAGTGAGGACTTCGACAACAAAATCCATCGTCGAATAATCGTCATTGTGAATCACGATGCGAAAACGCCTCGGGCGTTTGGTACGCACCATCAACTCGCCTTGAGCTTCCTCGTTTGGTCGCTTGTGATCGCTCATCGTGCCCTCACAAGACAGTTAAGCATTAGCGCTTGGGCTTGTCGAGTAAACGGACTGTGTTTCATCATCATTCCTGGATGAGTAAAGAAAGGGATCGAGATGACGATTTTTTCGAAGGTTATCAGCGGTGAATTGCCCAGTGATAAGGTTTATGAAGATGACCAGTGCATTGCTTTTCGGGATATTGCACCGCAGGCGCCGACTCATATTTTAGTCATCCCGCGTAAGGCGATTTCCCGATTAAGTGAGGCTGAAGCGAGCGACGGCCCGCTTCTTGGCCATCTGTTGTTAGTTGCTGCGCGCGTAGCGAAGTCGGAAGGCTTGCATGATTCGCGTTTAGTGATCAACGATGGAGCGGGCGCAGGACAGACGGTTTTTCATCTGCATGTTCATGTTTTGGGTGGACGCAGCCTGACTTGGCCGCCTGGGTGATTTGTCCTGGCGACTGAGTCGCTGACAAGCTATGACTCCGTCGCGTGTTTACCGGGTTTCTCAGTGGAGCGACATCATGCGTTCTTTGATTTTACTCGGGCTATGCTTTGTCGGATGTTACGATGACCCGGTGCTGATCAACCCCTATGAGCTAACCACCGTTGGCGAAGAGTTGGAGCGCGAGCGCAGAGAGCAAAATGACGACCCGCCTGCGCCCTTGTGCGGGAATGGTGAACTCGACGAAGGCGAGCAATGTGACGATGGCAATCGGATCGATCGCGATGAATGCTCCAATCGATGCTACAAGGGCGGCGCGGCACGATCGCTGCAAGCGCTTCCTATCGTGGATGCCGTTGCCGGTTCGAGGCGGTTTCAGCGAAACGGAGCAGGGCAGGCGTTGATCGCTCCCTTCCAGCCTGTCCGTCTTTCCGGACGGGATTCTGTGGTTCCCGAAGGAGATATCGCCGCTTATGAGTGGAGTATACAGACCGAAGATGGCGGTTCTGTTCCTGCAGGATCACAGGTCTTCTTTGATGACTCCACTAAGGATCGTCCAAGGCTCATGTATTCGGTCCGCGGTGAGGACCGGCCTGGTGTGGATGTTCTTGGTCGTTATACCGTCGCGCTGCGCGTCCAAGACCAGCAAGGTTTATGGTCTTCGTTTGCGACGGTGGTTTTTGAGGCGAAGCCGAATCGCGCCCTTTGGATTGAGTTGACGTGGGACCGAAATGATCATGACGTCGATTTGCATTTGATTCGGACGGGCGATCGAAATCTCGCTTTTGATTCAGAGCAAGATTGTTACTTTAGCAATTGCATACCGCCTACGGTGGGTGTCTCCACGCTGAATTGGGGTGCACGATCAGCAGGTGATGACCCTTTTCTTGATGTTGATGATGTGGATGGACTTGGGCCCGAAGTGATTTCGATTCCGTCGCCTGAGCCACAAATGTCTTATCTGATCGCTTTGCATATGTTTCGTCTCGATTTTGCGTCTGCGACGATGGTTTCGCTCAAAGTGCTTGTTGACGGTGAGGTGGTTAGCGAACTGAGCCGTGAAATGGGTAGCCACAACGACTGGTGGGAGGCCGTGCGCTTGACGTGGGGTGAAGAGGTCGAGGTCGAAATCGTTGACGAGTATTTTAATGACGCGCCCAACAGCCCATAGCCGGCACTTGGGATGAGGTTGATCGTTCGTGATCCATAGACTATCGCTCAGAACCGGAGTGTAATGTGCACATTTTAGTTGTGGGTGGAGCAGGTTATATAGGCTCTCACATGGTTCGGTACTTGCTTGATCATGATCATCGGGTAACCGTGTATGACAATCTGTCCACGGGTCATCGAGATGCTGTCGGCTCAGCTCAATTGGTTGAAGCAGATCTCTCTGATTTCGGTGCGATTGAGCAGACCTTGAGCGTCAATAGTTATGATGGCGTCATGCACTTCGCGAGTTTTATTCAGGTTGGTGAATCGGTTGTTGATCCTGCCAAATACTACCAAAATAACGTCACTAATACGCAAAACCTCATGGATGCGATGGTGGCAACGGATACCAACCATCTCGTCTTTTCGTCGACTGCAGCGATCTTTGGCGACCCGGAGTACATTCCGATCGATGAAGCGCATCCAAAGGCGCCCATCAACCCATACGGTCGAAGTAAGTGGATGGTTGAACAGATGCTCGATGATTACGACAGGGCCTATGGTCTTCGCTCTGCTCGCTTGCGTTATTTCAATGCAGCAGGCGCGCATCCGAGTGGCGCTCTGGGTGAGCGTCATGATCCCGAAACCCATCTGATCCCGTTAATTCTTCAAGCCGCATCCGGACAACGTCAAGGGATCAAGATTTTCGGTCGCGATTACACCACCGAGGATGGGACGTGTGTTCGTGATTATATTCACATCTGTGATTTAGCAGCGGCGCATGACTTGGCTTTGAATCGTTTGATCGCAACCGGTCAAACAGCTTGTTATAACCTGGGTAACGGACAAGGTTTCTCGGTGAAAGAAGTCATTGATATTGCAAAAAAGGTGAGTGGTGTCGATTTCGAGGTTACGGACGCTGACCGGCGTGAAGGCGACCCGGCAACGTTGGTTGCAGATTCGACTCGTGCGCATCGAGAACTGGGTTGGACGCCTGAATTTTCTGATTTAACGACGATCATCGAGCACGCCTGGCGATTTGAGCAAAAGCGGATCAAAAGACCGTGACGATCGATAAGGGAGCAATGGGGATGCCTCGCAAACCGGTGATCGCAGCGCCGATTCCCCTACCGCCACCCGTGCATGGATCGAACGTCATGAATCACGTGGTTTTGACGATGTTACTCAAGGGTGACGAGTGGCGGGTTCAGCATATTCCTGTTCAGTTTTCGGCTGTGGTAGCGACTGTTGGTACATTCGGATTAATCAAAATCATACGTCACTTTATGATTGTATTATCTGTTGTTTGGAAGCTTGCTCGCTTGCGACCCGAAGTGACCTATTTATCGCCAGCTGTTTCCGGGTTTGCTTGGATACGTGACGCGTTGCTCATTGTTGCTGCGCGAGTTTTCAGCCGAGACGTTGTGGTTCACATTCATGGTCGCGGGTTGTCGTCACACCCCTCGAACGACTGGATTAGGTGGATGCGAAATCGCGTTTTTAGAGGAACGCATGCCGTGCATTTATCTGAGGGGCTCGCTCAAAGTATTGCTCAGGTGACGAACTGGAAGTCTCTTTCTGTTTTACCCAACGGTATTGAATCTGTTGATGCGCCGAACGATCCGCAACGAGGATCAGGTCGACCAATCAAGATTCTGTATTTATCGAATTTTATCGAGACTAAGGGCGTCTTGGATTTTGTTTCCGTGTGCAAAAATCTTCGTGATCAAGGGCGCCGATTTGAAGCGAGTATCGTGGGTGGTAATGGCCCAGCGATTGACGTGGAATTTTTGCAACAGCGCATCAAGGATGACGGATTAGCCGAGTGTGTTTTTGCACTGGGTCCTCGTTATGGCGATGACAAGCTCAAGGTCTTGAAAGAGACAGACCT
>CACGMS010000072.1 GCA_902574205.1 uncultured Candidatus Hydrogenedens sp.
TGCGATCACGCCAACCGAGACCCAGTGCTCCTACGGATCACCTGGCGATGGTCACGGGGTTGATCTGAGCGTTGGCGGCGGCGGTGGGCTTGCGCGCCGCGTGCCCACGCCCGACCACCACCATATAAGTGACTTTGCTCGTTCGGCGCAGCAAAAAGGATTTGCGACCTCGCGTGGGCCTGTAGGCGTCGCCTTCGTCGATGATCATGCGATCGTTCATAACCGCATCGACCGTACGGCACAAAGTGTCTCAGCCGAAGACATGGCACCGGTTGGGCATAACGACTCCGACGAGCGCATGAGCAATTGGAACCACAAAAGAGCGACGCAAACCGTTGCGCTGGAGAATGCACAACTCGACGCCGATATCCAACGCGGCCTCGGACTATTTTTCTCGAATATGGACGCCCAGGTCAGCGGTCATAACATCAACGTGAGTTGCTCAAGCTGTCACTTTGACGGACGAAACGATGGCCTGACCTGGGTGTTTGCTGATGGCCCTCGCCAGACTCCAAGTTTAGCAGGTAATGTCGCATTGACCGAACCTGTCACCTGGCGTGACGATGTCGCCACTGTTGCTGACGAGGTACGACTTACCTCACAAGGTCGTATGGGCGGTTCGGGCCTCTTGCAGGTCAACGAGCTCGCTGTAACCGACTACGTTAACTGGCGGCCTCATGTCGATCTTCCAAACAAAGGTATGGACAATGCGATCATTGCTGAAGGGCGCGAGATCTTCTTTAGCGCTACTGCAGCTTGCGGAAGTTGTCATTCTGGGGAGCAATTCACGGATACCGAAATGCACCGAATTCGTGGCGTTGATGTTCGCACCCCCACGCTGATCGGTATTGCAGCGAGTGCTCCCTACTTCCACGATGGCAGTGCGGCGTCTTTACGTGAACTTCTGGAACGCTCGCGGGACGGTAAGATGGGCAACACACGAGACTTGTCAGACGCTCAGATGGAAGCGCTCATTGCCTTCCTCATGAGTCTATAGATCGACTGAAACCAGCCGCATCAATCACCAGCGAGACCTTCTCGCTGGTGTTATTTTTTTCCGATGTACAAATGAGCAACACCCGCCAGAAACGGTTTCACCTTGACCGCCGAACAACCGGCTTCGTGCATCATCTGAGCAAAGCTATCGCTGGGTGGAAACGCAGCGACTGACGTTTGCAAGTATCGGTACTCCTGAGCTCCGCTGAGCAATGCGCCAAGCCGAGGCACGACGTGATGCACATGGAATCGTGCAAAAGGCGCCAATAAACCCTGGCGCGGCTCACCGAGTTCGAGAACTGCAATCACACCGCCTGGGCGCGTGCAACGAACCATCTCAGCCAAGCCCAACCGGCGATCAGGTACGTTGCGAATGCCAAAGGCAATACAACTCGCAGCAAAGCGATCATCGTCAAACGGCATCGCCTGTGCATCCCCCTGCATCAGCTCCACTCGATCGCTAAGGTTTGCGGCTTCGACTTTGTGTCGCCCCACCTCAAGCATGCCACCACTCGGGTCTAAACCCACCACCCTCGCGTGCTGATATTTTTTTGCGACCGATAACGCAACATCGGCTGTTCCCGTCGCCACATCGAGAACATCGCCGTCTTCTGGAGCGAGAGCGCAAACCAGATCGCGCCGCCAACCCCTATCCATGCCCATACTGAGGATCCGGTTAAGTAAATCATAGCGACCAGCGATTTGATCAAACATCTGTCCGCTACCATCAGCAACGATCGCCTTGGTATTCATTGCGCAAATCCCAACATTGATAGGGTGTCTGGGCTCAATGCCTGAGCTCCATCACTAAGTGCTTTTGACGAATCTACATGGGTCTCAATCATCAAACCATTAGCGCCAACGGCAAGAGAAGCCTGTGCCAGTGAAGGAATCAAATCACGCCGGCCGACCGCATGAGACGGATCCACAACGACAGGAAGTTTGTAGGCAGTCGTCAAAAGAGCGACCGCACCGAGATCCAAAAGATTGCGCGTGTGCGGATCAAAACCTGAAATCCCACGTTCGCAGAATACAACACCAGAAGCACCTGCTTCGAGCAGATGCTCACCGGCGAGTAGCCACTCCTCTACCGTTGCCGCCACGCCGCGCTTGAGAAGCACCGGTTTGTGCCTCTGACCGACCGATCGCAACAACGCAAAGTTCTGCATGTTTCGGCTACCGATTTGAAGCATATCGGCCACGGCGCTGACCCCATCAACTTCAGCTTCACTCATGACCTCAGTCACCACGGCTAGCCCATGGCGATCTGCCGCCTGACGCATCCAAGCCAATGCCATCTGACCATGGCCAGAAAAGCTGTACGGTGAACTGCGCGGCTTGTAGGCACCGCCACGCAAGACTTTAGCACCCGCCTGAGCCACAACGGCGGCAATGGCTTCAACTTGTTCAGCCGACTCAATCGCACACGGTCCAGCGATGAGTACGGGCTCATTCTGCGCACCAAAGTACACCGAACCGACGACCACCTCTTGACCCATTTGAGCGTCGACACGTGGATGAGCGCTTCGAGGTCGCTGCACTTCCGCAACCCCATCAAGCTGGTCGAGACGCTGCCAATCGATGGCTGCCGAAAAAGGTTCAACGGCGAATCCTGTTGTACATCCCGACGCGTCTTCAAGGGCTCGCGTCCACAAACCCATCCCCTGAAGTTGTGCTGCGACAACCGATGCGTCTGCCTCGTTTTCCAAGCGAATCCACATGATCAGCCCTTTCGCTCCACCACCGTTCGAGCCAGCAACTCAAGCGCATCGCGAGCCTGACCAGGTGGCAAGGTCTTCACACACGCTTGAGCGAATCCAACTCGCTCTGCAGCCAGTTGTCGCGTGGCATCTAATGCTCCGCAACGTCGCAGCGTCTGCACCACAGCGCTCTGCGAATCAAGGCCGCTCTGGTCCGACATACACGAACGCACCTGATCAACGAACCCATCGACCTGCTCCGCAGCCAAGATCAAAGGCCAGGTTAGTTTGCCCTCTCGAAGATCGGTAAACAATGCTTTTCCGGTCTGGGTGGACTCGCCTTCAAGGTCTAAAACATCGTCAATCAACTGAAAGGCTTCGCCAAGTGCCATCCCTGCTTGCTTAAGGCTCTCGACTTGATCCTCACTCAAACCTGCTAGTGTTGCACCCGCCTCAAAGCCCCAGCGGAAAAGGACAGCCGTCTTTCCTCGAATGACCTTCATATACAACGATCGATCAGGCTCAAAACGACCGCGCCACTCAAGCTGGAGCGCTTCAGCCGTCACAATCTCCGAAATCGTATCGAGCAAACTGCTCAAGAGTTGAGGCTGACCACTGCGTTGAACCAACCGCAACGCTTCGATCAGCAAATGATCGCCGCCGAGAATCGACGCGCTGTTGGTGTACACGCGGCGGGCGGTCGGCTGGCCTCGTCGTTCATCCCCTTCGTCGATCACATCATCGTGGAGCAAAGTGGCAGCATGAATCAACTCACACGTCACTGCCAGGTCGCGCACGTCCCTGCGCGCCACCGGTTGCCCGAGTCGTGACGCCAGCAAGACAATCAGCGGACGGACACGTTTGCCGCCGCTCTCGAGCAGATATTGTGCTGCCGCTTTCGCCGACTCCGGTTCTTTGCTCAGTCCATCGAGTTGACACAACTGCTCTTCAAGTTGCTTCAGATCAGTCGCCATCCACTGACGCATCGCCAGAAGCTGGTCAGCCAAGTCAAGCGACCCCACCTGCCGCGCAACGCCTGCTAAAGGTTCAAGTACAGTGGCTTCTGTAGCCGGCGCATTCATAGCGACTCTCCGTCATGCCCAGAACGTTCCACACGACTGAGCCATTCCTTAAGTTCTGCAAAACGTATTTTACCGGTTTCATTAATCGGCTCTTCATGGAGCCACAACATTCGATCAGGGACCTTAAACGCATCGAGTTGCTGGCGACAAAATGCTCTCAACTCAGCCACTGGAGGTCGTCGTTCCCCCGCCGCAATCAGTGCGGCAGCAGGCCGTTCACCATAGGTCGCATCGGGGATCCCGACGACGTGTGCGCGAGCGACATCTGGGTGCCGACAAATGACCTGCACGATTTCATTTGGGTCAATATTTTCGCCGCCTGAAATAATGACCGAATCAGCCCTTCCGGTCACGCGAACTCGACCCAGAGTATCGATTTGCCCTCGATCACCAGTGACACATACACCTGCGGCTGCTGGTCCCCGAACAACTAAGCGCCCAGCTTCACTGATCACATCAAGAAACACCAAAGGTGGAGCAGGGCCCACAGGTTCCCCGACAGGAAGGGTTGCAACTTGGGACGCCGTTTCGCTCATGCCCCATGTCAGTGAAACCGGCAGACCGTGGGCCTGCGCTCGGTCAACCAGTTCATCGCTCGGTTTGGCACCGCCTACCAAAACCGTGCGTACACGAGGATGAGCGGCCAACCCAACAAACCGAGATAGTACACGATCAAGCATCGTCGGAACCAAAGAAACTTGGGTCATGGTTCCTTGGACAAGCGCATCCACCACACGCTGTTCATCAAATCGCTCGTGCAGCTCGATGGTACTCGCAGAGAACAAACAACGCATCGCTATGCTCAACCCACCGACGTGGTGCATCGGTAACACAGATAACCATCGATCACCGGGAAGATGGCCTAGTCGCATGGCAGAACCAAAGGCTGAAAATACAAGTTGTGACGTCGTAATCTCGACCGCTTTAGGTTCCCCGGTACTCCCTGATGTCGCAACGACTAACCGAACGTCATCAAGAGGCCATGGCGCTGCTTCGGGGGCACTTTCTACCCGCCCATCCTGTGGCTGTTCGATCCAATGATCGGCGCCTAAGCGCTTGGCTAACGCTCCGAAATCGGTCGCCCCCTTAGCGATCGGGACCGCACTCGCTCCCAGCCAACCAATCGCATGAAGCGTCACCAGATCATCACCACGTCGACGCATCGACCAAGCCACTCGATCGCCTGCCGTCACTCCCACCTCAATCAAGCCGGCTGCACGTCTTCGAACACTATGCACCAAGGACTCGTAGGACCACTCGCCATCATCAGCAACAATCGCCAATGCTCGTCCACGACTCGCACGAGCGACGAGAAGGGGATGGGGAAGTGTAAGCGTCCAATCGATCACAGCATCACTCCGACGCTCAGTAAAAACGAGACGAGCAATCCATGCCGCGCAGTGGCCCCTAATAGAGGATTCAAAGCAGCGCCTGTGCAGGCGCGTATTTGTGCTACCCGCCAGACAGCCAAAGGCAAGGCAATTAAGCCCACCCACGCACCCGAAGGTAGCAGACTAAAGCCCAAACCAAGCGCCAAGGCGAGCTGGGCGCCGAGCAAACACAACGCATATTCAATGTGTCCAAAGGTCGTCCCAAAACGAACCACCAAGGTTCGCTTATTGACCAAAGCATCCGTCTTGTGATCGCGAAGGTTATTGACGACTAAAATCGCAGTGGTCGGCAGACCAACGACAAGGCCTAAAATCCAAGCTGCCGGGTGCACACTTCCAACGATCAAGTAATACGTTGTGCACACGGCGACCTCACCAAAGAAAATGAGCACGAACAGGTCGGCTAAGCCGGTGTATGCGAGGGGCGCTGGACCTCCAGTGTAAAGATAAGCAAACACAAGACTAACCAACCCTAAAACGAAGATCGGCCATCCGCCTACCCAAGCCAAATAGACACCGGTGAGAAGCGCACCCAAAACAACAAAAACGCAGGCTTTCAGGACTTGTTTTTCGGTCATCCAACCCTTTTGTGTGACCCGTGCAGGACCGATACGAGCCGCCGTATCTGCGCCCCGGCGAAAATCCGCCACATCATTGTACAAGTTCGCAAAGATCTGGATCAAAATAGCACCGGTCATCGCCACCAGACTGACACCGAGGTGCTGGTGTCCATGGGCAAACGCTAAGGATGTGCCCACAATCACCGGCGCTAGGGCAGCAGGGAGCGTTTGGGGTCGAATGGCTGACCAAGCGATACGCCACACCGTCGGTCTACTCACGAACTCATCTCCCGGAGCAAGCGCTCAAACACATCCTCACTCTTCTGGCGCCACAGCAGATCCTCTTCATTCCCCACCGAAACGATCAGCGCGCGCGGCGTCGTTGCATCAACAAATTGAGGTAGAGCAGACTCAAGCTCCTCGTGATTAGTCACTCGAAAAACACTCAAACCGAACCCACGAATCGCGTCGCGCAGATCAATAGCAGGTGCTGTTTCAAAATAACGCTCAAACGCTTCAGGATGATCGGCAATAGGCAGGCGGCGAAAGATACCACCGCCACTATTGTCGATCACGACCACTGCCAAATTCAATGATTCCGTCGCAAGCTGCGCCAAGGCGCCCAAATCGTGAACACAAGCGACATCACCGACAACGGCAAGCAGCGATTTATCAAGCACCTTAGCTGCGCCTAGCGCAGTCGCTAGGTTCCCATCAATTCCGTTGAGACCTCGATTGCTCAAGACTAAAGGGGGGTGTTCATCGATAGGAATCCAACCCTCAAGATGCCGAATAGGCAGACTGCTTGCGACCAACAATGCGTCAAAATGCTCAATGATACGGCGCATCGCGCCTGCTTCGCTCCAGCCACTCACATTCAGACTGGTCTTGAAGGCATAGTTTGCATGACCCCAGAACGCATTTAAAGATGACGCTGACGGTTCCTGAAGTTGCTGCGTCCAATGCACCAGTGTCGCTACCTCATCGCCAGCTACCAGAGTCTGCGCGTGCATACAGGGATCTCGCCACAAACCATCACGGTCGAGTATGATATGTTCGCACTCCAACTCGGCGATCCAATGGCGCACACGCTTGCTCGTCGCACCGGCGCCAAGTTGAATGAGGACACTCGGCTCTCGCCCAGCCAGGGCGCCTGTCCCATAGAAACGATCTAAGGACCCGGCCTCAGCATCTCCGCAGCGACCGCTCAGACGCGATGAAGGCTCAGCAAAGACCGGCCATCCGATCGCCTCGGCGAATCGAGCCACTGCCGTAGCCAAGCGCTCGTCATTGGCGGCTGCTCCATGCATGGGACCACAGATGATGAAACCGTGCTGTCCCTTCCAACGCGCCACACGCCCCTCAAGCGCCCGCACATCGGGCATTGGCAAACTGGGAAAAATCGAAGCTACGTGACGCGCCTGCGTCTCAAGCCCTTGCTCCCAAAGCGGTTCGCGAAAAGGGCAATTCAAATGGACGACCCCTTCGGGCGAACCCCAACAAGCGCTCAGCGCTTCGGCTCCAGCGACCGCCCACACCGGTGCGCCGTGCTCATCAGCGATGGGCAAGTGTCGAAACCAACGCACTGCGGGCTGTAAAACCTGTGATTGATCCCACGCCTGGGGCGCTCCGCAATCGTTAAGTTCGCTCGGGCGTGCCGCGCTTAACACGATCATCGGCAAACGAGCCGCCGTCGCCTCAAGCACCGCCGGCAAATAATGAGCAAGAGCGGAACCGCTCGTACAAATCAATAAGGGAGGATGCCCATGAACTCGACTCATCCCTAAAGCCATAAAGCCAGCAACCCGCTCATCGAGCGCAACATGACAACGGAGATTGGCGCAAGCATGTGCAGCAAGTACAAGCGGTGTATTCCGGCTTCCGGGGCTGATGACTGCCTCACGGACGCCACCGGCAACTAGAGCCTCAATTAAATCCCGTGCGGCTTGCGCTTGACGCTTCATCATGAGTTCAACCCGAGTAGTTCCGTTTCGATAGAAGCGATCTTCGCAGCCACTTCGGCGTGCTCAGTTTGGGGATCGCTCTGCGCGACAACTCCCGCTCCAGCGAAGATCGACACTGCGTTCCCACGCAACAATGCGCTACGAATAGCCACGGCAGCATGTCCCTGTTGAACACCGGAGATCCAACCAAAGGGTGCACCAAACCCACCGCGTTCCAACGTTTCACAATCTCGTAGATAAGTCACCGCCGAGGCTTGCGGGTAGCCGCCGAGCGCCGCTGTAGGATGCAAGGCTCCAACCAAATCTAAGAACCCGGTCGATGAACGGACACGCCCCTGCAAATGACGCTCCAAATGATAGAGATGATCGAGACTCCGGACCTTGGGCTCAGAAGGAACCTCCAAGGTATCCACCCACGGGTCGAGCGATTCAATCATTCCTGTTGCGACCAGTTCATGTTCACGCCGATCTTTTGCGCTGCTGAGTAATTCATCTTTGGCACCCACCTGGCTGCGCCGTCGCGTACCGGCTAAAACATGAGCGCTCCATTGGCTGCCATCTTGCTGCACGAGCGTCTCAGGTGTGCAACCCGCAAAAACGGACTCTCCGCCCTGAGTGCAAGCAAAGTGAACACCATACCGTTCACTCGACATCAGGTTATCAAGGACGCCCTCGAGAGGACTATTCCGACCTTGATGATGACAGCAGTTGGCAAGCACCACTTTATGCAAGTCCTTACCGAGCTGCTCCGTCACTCGAGCCACCCTTTGTTCAAAGTCATCCGGCGATTCCGACCATAAACGCTTCACCGAGCTAAAGGCATCAACCGGTGAGCAGGGTTTTACGTTCCCGAGAAAATGATCAAACAAGCGCTCGGACTCAGCCAGATCCTCTAGCGATTGCCCATGAAAAACGACATCGATCTGATCATGACGTTGAGCCACGAGTATCTGAGGTACAATAACCTTTAGACCCGGCCAGTCGCTCCAGTGGCTTCGCCCAGGTTGATGATCAAAAGTACTGGAAAACCAACACAGCGGTAGATCATCGTCACGCTCAACCCGT
>CACGMS010000073.1 GCA_902574205.1 uncultured Candidatus Hydrogenedens sp.
TGCGTACTCGGATAGGTAACCATGATAGCAGCGAGATTATCCGAGTATTTCTCTGATTTTTCTTTGAGGTCATCGAGGTCCACGTTACCGTGTTTGTCACATTGGACTAGAGCGACTTTAAGTCCAGCCATCACCGCAGAAGCTGGGTTCGTTCCGTGTGCCGATTCGGGGATCAGACAGATGTTTCTGTGCCCCTCACCGCGGCCTTCATGGTAGGCTTTGATGACCAACATACCGGCATACTCGCCTTGCGAGCCGGCATTCGGTTGCAAGCTAACGCCGGGAAGACCTGTGATTTCACCCAGCATCGCTTCGATGTCTCGGAACATGGCGCGATAACCTTGGCTTTGATCCGCTGGCGCAAAGGGGTGGAGTTGTCCAAATTCAGGCCAGGTGACCGGCACCATTTCTGAGGTGGCGTTCAGTTTCATGGTGCATGAACCCAAGGGGATCATGGACCCGGTCAAGCTTAGGTCCTTCGCCTGCAGCCGATGCAGATAACGCAGCATGTCTGTTTCGCTGTGGTAGCGCGTAAAAATTTCGTGCTCCAGGACCGGACCTTGGCGATTGAGCGAGCCAAAGTCGGCGGCGCCTTTAACCTCGAGGTTGCCGTCACCACCAAAGACTTTGAGTAGAGCGATGAGGTCCGACTCAAGGGTCGTTTCATCAAGGGAGATACCGACATGACCGTTGACCGAAGCTCGAAGGTTGTAACCCGCTTGTTCGGCCCTCTTGATCACATGTTGAGCGTCTTCCCCCGCCTTGACGGTGATCGTATCAAAGAACACGTTTTGACTGAGTTGATAGCCAAGCTTTCGAAGTCCGAAAGCTAACGTTTGCGTGAGCGCGCTGACGCGTTTGGCAATGCGCTTGAGGCCCTCTGGACCATGATAAACGGCGTACATACTCGCCATAATGGCCAAGAGTACTTGTGCGGTGCAGATGTTCGATGTGGCTCGATCTCTTCGAATGTGCTGTTCTCGTGTTTGAAGGGCCATGCGAAGCGCAAGTCGTCCCTCTATATCTTTGCTGATCCCGATGATGCGGCCAGGAATACGGCGCTTGAACGCTTCGCTTGTTGCCATGAATGCGGCGTGCGGTCCGCCAAATCCTAACGGCACGCCAAACCGCTGAGTGCTGCCGATCGCCACGTCGGCACCAAGTCTACCAGGCCGCTCAAGGACAACTTGCGCCAGCAGGTCGCAAGCCATGACGGCAATGATTCCCGCTTCATGAGCAGAGGCGATCAACGCTCGATAATCGGTAACTCCACCATCGGTACCCGGATAGGACAGAAGAACCCCAAACGCTTCATCATCCAATGTGAAGGTGTCTGGTGCGCCAATTACGAGTTCGACGTTGATGGGCAAAGCGCGGGTTTGGATACAGGCGATCGTCTGAGGGTGGCAGTTTTGATCCACTAAAAATTTACGCCCTTTACGGCGCTTGGCACTGCGGAGCGCCAGACTCATGGCCTCAGCTGCGGCAGTCCCTTCATCAAGCAAAGAAGCGTTCGCAACCGGTAGACCGGTCAACTCCGAAACCATGGTCTGAAAGTTGAGTAACGCCTCAAGTCGGCCCTGACTGATCTCAGCTTGATAGGGTGTATACTGGGTATACCAGCCTGGATTTTCGAGCACATTTCGCTGGATCACAGCTGGGGTATGAGTTCCGTAGTAACCCATGCCAATGAAGGACTTGAGGACTTTGTTTTGCCCGATTAATGAACGCAAATGAGTGAGCGCTTCGGTTTCGCTTAGAGCGTCGCCGCAGGCGTTACTCAAGTTGCCTTGGTAGCGAATCGAATCGGGAACAGCATAATCACAAAGATCATCAAGACTGCTTCTGCCGATAGCTTCAAGCATGGTTGCAATGTCGGTGGCATTCGGTCCGATGTGACGAGGAGCGAAAGCGTCGATTGGTTTCAGCGATGCGTTCATGTTCGATCTTCCCGTAGAGGCGCAACTCGCCCCTTCGGGGCGCTCCCTACAGTGGCAAACGCGTTGACGCTAGTTGAGTTTAGCGTTGTCGGGCTGCTGCTTGCTTGAGGCCATCTTTAATTAGTGTCTGGTAGATGGCTTCGCTATCGACCATCCCCTTTTGGCGCAGACGGACGGCCTCGGCGCGAGCAAAGCGAATTTCAGATAAAAACTTCGGTATCGGTTGGGCACCTCGAAGGGGTCGACCATTGATAAAGAAGGAAGGCGTACCGCGTGCTCCGCGCGAGATGGCAAGCTCTTTTTGGTTGGCCACCTCATTTGCTAATTCTGGATCGGCATAGTCTTTTTTGAAGCGATCGATATCGAGCCCTATCTCTTGAGCAAGCGCAACGAAATGCTTATCACTCAGATCACTCGGTCGCGAAAATAAGAGTTGATGGTAAGCCCAGAACTTATTTTGGCGATGAGCCGCTTGGGCGGCTTTCGCAGCGGGCAACGCCCGTCGGTGAAAAGTGAGCGGATTGTGCAGGAAGACAAATCGAATATCTTGATCTTGTTGCTTTTTGATCTGTTCAAGAGTCGACTGGGCGCGACCGCAAAAGGGACATTGATAATCGCTAACTTCAACGATGGTTACATTAAAAAGGCCAGATTTAGGTGTCATTGCAGGTAGACCTTGAACCGGGATATGAAAACGATCTTGGCGACTAAAGCAGGCTCGTACGGCAGGACTTAGACAGTCGATCGAAGCCGGGGCGATGGGTTCTTTTTGGGCTGGCTTGTTTGCTTTTGGGGCCGGTTTTTTGGCTGCAGTTTTGACCTTAGCGTTAGCCTGTTTGGAGGCGATAGTAGGTGCCGAGCGCTCATCTTTGCAGACACAGGCCCGATAAGACGATCGACCGAAGGGAGTTGCTCGAATTCCGAGCATCTTTTTACTCAGACTGGCGCAGTAGCGCTCACAGGCATCGAGCTCCTCGCTGAGCGGGTCTTTGGATTGAGCGTTGGCGCTGACCAAGAGCACCATGAGAACAAAGCGCATGGTATTTATCCTTCTTCTTGTGATCGGGATACGAGTTCATCGGCGTCGAGTGCTCGCCCGAGATTCGGTGAACCGAAAAGACGTTGCGCTTGGGCACCTTCTTTGTAGGTGGGTAAGACGATTTGACCTGCGCATGCCTGGCGCGTGAGCTTCAGACAACGGCTCGGGTCCGCGTGATGCTTGAGTTCAAGGACTTTTAGATTCTCTTTGAGTTCAGAGTATCGCTCAGCTGCATTACCGAGGATGCACTGAGCCTCGGATTTGAGTGCCATGGCATCCTCAACGCTCATAGCGGCGGGTTCGTGAATCCAGCTGCTCTGGTGTCGAACCCCAGCGTAGACCATGCCCTGGCGAGCATCAAAGGCAAACAGAGTCGGTTCGGTGACCTGGGGCAGAGCTTCGAATGTCGAAAATCCGACCAGTTCTGCGCCATGAGCTTGAGCGAGCCCGGTCGCCGTCGAGAGCGCAACACGAAGACCGGTAAAGCTTCCCGGTCCTTGACCGACTCCGATACGACTGATCGCTCGAGTTGAAACATCGGCTTGCTCGAAAAGTGCGCCAAGTTCATCGATGATGCGAAGTGCATGGCTACGTTGGGGGCCGAAACTTCGCCAGTTGACCTTGTTATCCATCTGAATAGCAATCACAGCTTCAGGAAATGCACAGTCGATTGATAAGAGAATACTCATGATGTTTTACTGGCGCGGTCCTAAGGGGAGATCAAGAACGCTCATGCGTCGAGCGCCTGTCAGTTGATAATGCCACCACTCGCTGCCGATCGGACGCAAGCCAACGCGTCGCATCGTGACTAAAAGCCATCGTCGGTGCTCTCGACTGTGTTTGCTTCCGCCTTGGTAGTTGTGTCGTGCCCGATGACTGAGATCATCGAATGATGTTGGCATTTCAAGGGGGGTGCCGTCGCTTAGACGGTAGATACCGACGTCAATAGCGGCGCCTCGGTTGTGATGGGAGCCTCGGGTAGGATCACCAACCAATCCCCTTTTCGGACAGGCTTTCCAGAGCTCAACTTGGACGGACCAGGGTCGATAGCAATCGTAGAGAATGAGTCCAAAGCCGCCGCGGCCAAGCTTTTTTGCCGCCGCTTTGACGGCCTTGGCTAAACGCGGCCGAACCCAGCATTTCGCTTTCGCTGGGTAAAGCGGCCGCCCCGTAAAATTAGCCTTGGTTTTGTATTTGAGGTCTAATTTTAGACCGGAAATAGACTCGTCTAGAGCAACGAGATGATCACTTAGAATGCCGGTCGCTGTGTACCCTTTGGGTTTCGACGGCTTGCCTCGATAAGGATCTTTTCGCCCCGCACAGCCTTCGGTTGAGAAACTGTCAGCCTGTCTGGGCAACAGCACGAGGAATAGGCTAATAGTAATTAGACGAAACACGGCGATAGGCTCCACTTGACCGTGGCGATATCGCCGGCGATAGCCGTTCGCGTCGTCGCCTTGGAGGTCGTATGCTTGTGGTGGGTATCGCCGGTGGTACGGCGAGCGGCAAGACCACTGTTGTGGATCAGATCGTAAAAGCACTTGGTGAAGATCGAGTCTGCGTTCTGGCATGTGATCATTATTATCGAGATCTCTCGCTGCTTCCGCTTGGTGCGCGCAAGGATTATAATTTCGACCATCCGGATGCCATGGATCAAGAGTTGATTCTTGAACATCTGCGTCTTCTCAAGAGTGGTCAATCTGTTGAGCGTCCATGTTATAGCTTTTCAGCTTCTGTACGCACCGAAAAAACAGTTCTTCTCAAACCAGCGCCTGTCGTTATCGTCGAGGGTATTTTGGCGCTAGCGATTGAGGCATTTCGTTCCGAATATGATCTGTCCATCTATGTCGATTCTGCCGATGATCTGAGGCTGATTCGACGGATCGAGAGGGATACGAACGAGCGGGGCAGAACGTTAGATGAAACGCTCCAGCGTTATCTGCGTTGGGTTCGACCTATGCATGAAGCTTTTGTTTGGCCATCGATGCGTAAAGCCGATTTGATTGTCCGAAATTATCGAGACCCATCAGCAGCGATTCGGTTGTTGATTAAGGCTTTGGGTGGATGAGTGACCTAAAAGCGGGTGACTTACAGCCTCTTGAACCCAATTCAATAGCCCAGTTTTTGGGCGAGAACGGTCCTCTGGCGCAGCAAATGGAAGGGTATGAAAGTCGCCCTTCTCAACAGAATATGGCCGCTCACGTGGCGATGGCATTGAATCGCGGTGACGCTATTTGTATTGAGGCTCCAACAGGCGTTGGTAAGTCGCTTGCTTATCTTCTGCCGTCAGCCATTTGGGCAAAGCATAATGCTCGGCGTATTCTCATCGCTACTCGGACAATCAATTTACAGCGTCAGTTGGTTGATAAGGATTTGCCTCGGTTAGTTGAGATGCTTGATCACGATAATTCGGATGGTCAAACTTTGCGTTATGTCGAGCTTGTGGGTCGGAGTAATTATCTGTGTCACCAGCGGCTAGAAGATGCTTTTCGTCAACCGGCATTAAAGGTGGAGCTTAGCGAAGAGCAGCAACAGGATTTATGGCGCCTGAAATCATGGAGTCTGCGCGAAGATCACCAAGGCCGACGCCAAGATTTGGATGAAGCGCCGGATCGTCGCGTGTGGGACGAGGCGAACGCCGATGCCGACAACTGTGCTGGACCGAAATGTTCCTATTTTGATCGTTGTCCGTATTTTCGCTCGCGTAATAAGGCAAATACAGCGGATATTCTCGTTGTTAATCATGCTTTAATGCTTGCCGACGTAGTCTTGAAGCAGGGTGAACCCAAAGCGGAAGGTGTGTTGCCTCGATGGGATGCAGCAATTGTTGATGAGGCGCACCATCTTGAAGCGGAAGCAACGCGTGCGCTGACTGTAGAGATTTCAAGTCGCCAATTGAATCGACACCTCGATCGTCTTTTGCATCCTCGTATCGCTGGTGCCGGTGACTTGGGTAAGCTTGATCTCGCGTTGGGTGGTGTGAGCGGTTCTTTGGAAGACAAGGCTCATGCCTTATCGAATCGTATCGTTGAGGACCTGCCCGAGTGGATCGCTAACGTGCGTCAAGCAAGTGAGCGTTTGTGGCAGCAATTAGCGGGGACCTACGGTGAACCGGACCGGTCCGAACAAGTATGGGTTGATGAGGGACGGCGAGTTGGTCCGGATTGGCTTGCAACCCTTGAATATTTAGAAGAATTTCGAGTGGTGCTTGAGCGTCTTGTTGCACGAGTAAAAACGGTACTTGATGATGCCGAACATCATGGGTTGATCGAGCATGAGCCTTATGTCGAGCAAGCAGCGCGCGGGGTCGGTTCGCGCTTGAACCGCCTTACTGCGATCATGGAAGCGGTTCGAGCAGTTGCGCAAGGTGATGAATCCATTTGTACTTGGGTTGAGGTTGGCTCAGTACCCAATCGAGGTCATCGTTATACCGCCGTTTATGCGGCACCAATTACGGTTGATGAGCCCTTGCATCAGTTATTTTTTGCGCCCAATTGGGCGACTGTGATGACCTCGGCGACTTTAGCTGCTAATCGGCGTTTTGATCTGCTTTTGGCGCGCACCGGCTTAGCGCATCAGCGACCTGCAGCGGTCACCCTAGCGTTGCCGTCGCCTTTTGATCATGCAGAGCAAGCCATTCTCGGTGTTGTGCCTCAAATGCCCGACCCGCGTGATGATGGTGGCGAGCGCCATATCCAAGCGTTGATTACCGCTGTCGATCAACTCACGCGCTCGGCTTCCGGCGGCACCTTAGTGTTGTTTACCTCTTTTCGCGCCATGAACCGAGTCTATGAGCCCCTCGCATCAGGGTTTATTGCAGCGGGTCTTACGCCTATGATTCAGGCGCGCAAAGGTCCGAGTCGAGCGGCGCTCTTGCAACGCTTTCGGAAAACAAAGAATGCGGTTTTATTTGCAACCGATTCATTTTGGGAAGGTATTGATATCCCGGGTGATTCCTTGCGTCTGGTTGTAATTACGAAGCTTCCTTTTTCAGTTCCGACCGAACCGATAGCGATGGCTCGTCAAGAGTGCCTGCGGCAACAGGGAAAAAATCCGTTCTTTGAGTTGTCTTTGCCCGAAGCTATTTTGAGGCTTAGGCAGGGATATGGGCGCTTGATCCGTAGACAAACAGACCGTGGTGCGGTCGTGATTCTTGATCCGAGAGTGGAAACGGCTCGTTACGGTAGACGCTTCTTAAACAGTTTGCCGCCTGCGCGACGACTGCGCGGTGAGGTCGGTGTCATATCATCCGAAATCCGGCGATTGTTTCACTCAGATTTAGTCGACCATACGAGCGATGAGGGTTTGTAGCTCTTCGTAGCGATAGGGTTTGGATACAAACCCATTCATACCATTATTGAGACAGTTTTGCTGATCCTCTTCACTGGTTTTCGCAGTGATAGCGATAATCGGAATTCGGTCTTGTGCGGGAATACCTAACCCTTCTTCTGCGGATCGAATTATCTGTGTGGTTTCAAGGCCACCAAGCCGTGGCATCATCAAATCAAGGATGATCAGATCAAAAGGTGCTGAACCGCCTGTCTCCAAATATGCTGTCATTTTATCGAGGACTTCTTGTCCGTCATTGACCACCGTGGGTGCGCAGCCTGCGCGTTCAAGTAATCCGGTAGCGACCAGTCGATTAACTTCGTCATCGTCGGCAACAAGCACACTGGCGCTGACGACGGGTGGCAGCAGCGTGTCATGTGTTGACAGCGAATCAGCAGCTATAGCCGCAGCGATCGGGACTGCTGCCTTGTAGGCAGCTGTGTCTTTGGTTGCTCTCGATAATGAGATTTTCCAGATAACTTCATCATGTGAAAGCTCGGCTGTCAGGCGCGCGTCCATCGCTTCAGCCAAACTGTGTAAAACGGCAGGTTCCATGCCGGTCCATCGACGTGCTCCGGCAGCTCCAGAATAACTCGCTAGCGCAAAGAGTTCGTCAGAAGCAGTTGAAGGAATAGGTCCACCGGCATCATGGATACTGCAGCACGGTCGGCCTTCTTCATCGGGTTCAAGGTAGACTCGGATCAAACCACCAGGGAGCGCAAAAAGTGTGCTGCGAGCGATTAAGGCATCGATAATTTGTGTGATGCGTGTGGAGTCGCCCTGGCCCGTTGGTAGAGGTTCTTTCGGTCCGATCAGTTCAAGGTTAATATCACTGTCTTTGAGGTGGCGCGCATAGCGGATCGTTACATGACGAACGAGTTGCTCTAAATTGATAACCTCACGATCAAGAGGGAGACTTTCTGATTCTAGATTCGCATGATCGAGTAGTGAATAAACAAGGTTGGTCAGTTGGTCGTTGACGTTGCGCAGTTGATCGACTCGCAGACGATCTCCCGTGTCCGCAAGAAGTTCTGCTAATCCCACGGCGCCATTGAGTGGATCACGCATTTCTGAACCAAAGGCGTTGATCAGGTCCATAAGGCGCGAGAAGCTCTGCAGCGCCTGTGTCGCCTCAGAGGTCAAACGGCTGCGCTCGTCGATCAGCTTTTGGTGGTTGGATTCAATGGTGCCTTGGCTCGTCGATAGCTCGTCGCTCAAGCTATCAATTTG